>JANYEE010000115.1 GCA_025363275.1 Burkholderiales bacterium
AGCGACCTGGGTGCGCCTGAAATCACCAAGCTGGCCTTGGAGGGCAGCGATGCGATTTGCAAGGAAACGATTGACGTCTTTTGCGCCATTTTGGGCACTGCCGCGGCCAACTTGGCCGTCACACAAGGTGCGTTTGGCGGCATCTATATCGGCGGCGGCATTGTGCCGCGCCTGGGTTTGTATTTTGACCAATCGCCGTTTCGTGAGCGCTTTGAAGACAAGGGCCGTTTTGCCGATTACATGAAGGGCATCCCCACCTTTGTAATCACTGCACCCGATGCCACGCTGCTGGGGGCTTCGGTCATTTTGGCGTCGCAACTCAAGGAGCTGGATGGTGGAGACGGCTCCGCCATCCTGGGCCAGATCCGCCGGGTGCTGCCCAGCCTGTCGCCCGCCGAGCAGCGAGTGGCCCAGCATGTGCTGTCGCAGCCGCGTTCAGCCCTGAATGACCCGATCGCGCAGATTGCCAAATCTGCTGAAGTGAGCCAGCCCACGGTGATTCGCTTTTGCCGCTCCATGGGCTGCGAAGGCCTGTCGGATTTCAAGCTGCGCCTGGCCTCGGGCCTGACCGGCACCATCCCCATTACGCATACGCAAGTGACCAGCAGCGATTCCATGCTGGAGTTGGGCGCCAAGGTACTGGGCAACACGGCGTCGGCCATTTTGCAAACGCGCGACCACCTGAACCGCGACAGCATGGACCGCGCCATGCGCATGATTGCGGGTTCCAGCCGCCTGGAGATCTATGCCGTGGGCCACTACGGTGCCGTGGCGGACGATGCGCAGTTCAAATTCTTGCGCGTGGGCGTATCGGCCGTGGCCTATACCGATCCGCGCTTGCAAGCCCTGGCCATCAATGTGGTCACGCCTGAGACTGTAGTGTTGATAGTTAGCAGCAGCGGCCGGATTGCGGAGCTGCTGGAAGTCGCAGAAAAGGCCCGCGCCCGCGGTGCCAAAGTTATCGCCATCACCGCCAGTCAGTCTCCGCTAGCGCGCAAGGCTGACCTGCCCCTGATCGTGGACCATGTAGAAGACATCAACACCCAGGTTCCCATGATCAGCCGTGTGCTGCACTTGCTGATGCTGGATATTTTGGTGGTGGGTGTCACCCTGCAGCGCGGCGCGGCCGTGCCCGCACTGGGTAGCGATGCCACCCAGAGTCTGGACGAAATGGCCCCCAGCCCAGCCAGCGCGGGCGCACGCCGCAAGGCCCCTGGCATCAGCGCGGCAGGGCCGTTGGCCCACTTGACATCGCACAGCCGCTGAATGCTGTTGTGCTTGCGTCGTGAACTGTGGCCTCACAGCGAACGCGCAGCACCAGGGCCCAGGTAAATACTGCTCTGAGTGCTATTGATACGATAGCAACGCTTCTGTCCCCTCTGTCTCCACGGGACACCCCAGCAGGCCATCGCGCAGCCAGTTCTGTAGCCATCCGGCTAGTCTGCCGGGGTCGGGAAGCTGGGCTGTGCCCGCCAGCGCATCTGCCGTGGTTTCAATCGAGTTACCGCTGTGCAGCGCCCGTAGAAACGCAGCCTCGTCCGCGTCTAGGGTCTGAAAGTGCGGCTGCTGGCCTTTGCGCCAGATGGCCAGAGTCTTTGGTGTGTCGAGCAGTTGCACTTCGGGTACTTCGGTGTCATCGTCTATCGCGCGCCAGATCTGCACTACGTTGCTGGTCATGCTGCGCAGTAGCAGACTAAGGTGCAGCGGCTGCTCCCAGGTGAGCCAGTTGAGTTCTCGCGCCGGGTCTGCGACTTGCACGGTAGCGGCGTCCAGCGCCGGCGCATCGGCGCTGTCAAAGCGGGTGCGCAGGTCCCAGTCCAGTTGCGCTAGCTCAAAGAGCTCGGGGTTGTCGGGGAAACACTGTGCCAGGTGAATGGGAAAGGTATCGCCGTAGCGGCCCAGGCTGCGCGTGCGCGGCGGCTGCTGCACCGCGAAGGCCTGCGCTTGTTCGTCAAACGCATCGGTGCCCATATACAGCGCGGTTTTGGCGAAGCTGTCGGCTAGCACCTCGGCCAGACGCGCGCGGTAGGCGTGGTGGTAGATGCCTAAGCGCTGTGGGCTGGTGTTGCGCAATGCTGCGCTCGGTGTAGCGTCGCTTCGATCCAGTATGTAGTCGGTCCACTGCGCCTGCACGGTTTGCAATGTGGGCGCGGCCCGGGGCAATGCGCTGGGGGACGTTGCGTAGTGTGATGGGAACTGTGATGGGAAGTGTGATGCGATTTGCGGCACGTTCGCCAAGCTATCGGTGCGTGCCACCTGCTGCGCTATGTCTCTGGCTACGGCTAATTCATCCAATAGCCTGGCCAGTGGCGGTATGTCGTCGTCGCGTTCGATCATCGTTGCCACCGCGCCAAAGCGCTGGCAGGCGGCCGCATACAGCGTCCACACTGCGTGCGCCACCGGGTGGTCGTGGGTGTCGACGATGGTGTCGCCGTGGTCGGTGTGGCCCGCTAAATGGATCTGCTGCACGCGCTCGGGCGGCAGACCGTTGAGGTAATCCAGCGGATCGAAACCGTGGTTCACGCTGCTGACATAAATATTATTTACATCCACCAGCAGTTGACAGTCGGCTGCGTTGGCAATGTGGCTTAAAAACTGCCACTCGCTAGCCGCGTTGTGGCCAAAGCTGATGTAGCTGGACACGTTCTCCAGCACCAGGCGCCGTCGCAAAATATCTTGCGCGCGGCAGATCTGTTCAATCACATGGCGCGCGGCTTCATCGGTGTAGGGCAGAGGGTAGAGGTCGTGCAGTTGTTCGGGGCCAGGCCCGATCCAGCACAGGTGATCCGACACCCACATGGGCTGTATGCGGTCTGCCAGGGCTTTTACTTTGACCAGGTAGGCAGCGTCAATGCCGCTCGCCGCGCCTATCGACATAGCGACGCCGTGCATGGCCATGGGGTAATCGCGGCGGATACGATCCAGCACGGCCAGTGGCTTGCCGCCTTCTACCAAGAAGTTGTCGGTGATGATTTCCAGCCAGTCCAGGGGCTGTGGCGTGGCCAGGAAATCAGCGTAGTGCGGCGTGCGCAAGCCCAGCCCAAACCCTGCGCTAGTCCGTGGTAGTTTGGGGTGGGGCATGGTGCGCTAGCTTAAAAAATTAAGCCTTCAACATTAGGCTTTGATGTCGCCAATCGTGCCTTTGGCAGACAAGCACGCGCCAGCGGTCTTGGCCTTGAAGCCGTGGCCTTTGCAAGCGTTCTGGCCTTTGCAAGCGTGCTCAGCAGTCTTGCAATCGCTGTTGCCTTTGCAGTCGTGCACGTTGTAGCAATGCACGGTGTCACCGGCGGCAATGGCTTTGCCTTCAGCGCCGTTGGGGGTGTCTGCAGCAAACGAGGTTGCCGAGAGTGCCAACAGCGCGGCAGTGAGTGCGAAAGAAGCGGTGGATTTGAGGTTCGTAGAAGTCATGAAATTTCTCCAGTAAAAAAAAGTAAGTAACTGATTCGGTCTAACTTAGGCCGCGGTGTTTTGGAGTTCATCCAATCGTCGCGGTCTAATGCTTAGTTCGCAGTGGGCATTGAATTGGTTACAGCGTTTTGAAAATAAATCGTTGAACCCAGCGATCCAGTGCCAAGCCACCGGGGCCAAACACCGCCACACCGACCAACAGGGTGCCCCACAAAATATGTTGCTCCAGCGCAGCGGGCGCAATGTCAGATAGCGACAGCACCGCCACCACGTTCACCACACTCAGGCCCAGTGCCGCAAAGCGCGAACCCAAACCGAGGGCCAGCAATATGGGCAGGCCCAGTTCGCCGGCTGTGCCCATTACTGCCGCCACGGTGGGCGACAGCACCGGCACTTTGTATTCATCCATAAACAGCGCCAGCGTGGTGTCCCAATCGCGGATCTTGGTCAGGCCGGATGCGAAGAACACCTGCGCCACGTACAGACGGGCTGCTAACTGGGCTATGGGCTGCAGCGCGTCCAGTGCGCGGGTGCCCCAGCTGCCCACGGCGATAGCTTTTTGTACCCCGCCATTGGTGAGTGACGGGTGGAGCGTGGCGGAGAACGGGGTGGGCGAGGCGGTGGGCGAGGCAGTGGGGCTAGAGAGGTTGTTTTGCATAGAAAGTCCTAGTAGGTTGATCGTTGGGCTGGTGTGGTCTTGGTGCTTAGTACGTTCCAATGGGGCCTGGGGTTACACCGTCGGGCACAATCCGCACACTTTATTTATTAGCACGCTGTAACCAAAGCGCCCCAGCCTCCGAACTACCCATGGAACGCAACTTCGTATCCACAGTTACTGTGCAGCGACTGCAGGCCGGGGAAGACCGTCTGCGAGTCTTGCTATTACAGGGGCTGGAGGGGGATACAACCGCCTACCAGGCGTTTTTACAAGCCATGGGCGCGCATTTGCGTGCTTTTTTCAAACGCCGCATGGCGTCGTTGCCCGATGACATAGAGGATCTTGTGCAAGAGACTTTGCTAGCGCTGCACAACCAGCGCCATACCTATCACCGCGACCAGCCCATAACAGCCTGGGTGCACGCCATTGCGCGCTACAAGCTGATCGACTTGTTCCGCGCACGGGGTAGCCGCGAGTCGTTGCACGAGCCATTGGAAGATGATTTGCAAGTGTTTGCCGCCAGTGATACAGATGCCAGCGATGCCCGCCGCGACCTGGGTCGCCTGCTGGAGCAACTGCCCGACCACCAGCGCCTGCCCATCGTGCACATGAAGCTCGAGGGGCTGTCGGTGATCGAAACCGCGGCCGCGACCGGTATGTCGGAGTCGGCCGTGAAGGTAGGAGTGCACCGTGGCCTCAAGGCCCTGGCTGCGCTGATTGGATTGAAAGAACCTAAGCCGTGAAACACTATGAAAACCGATGACCTGATTGCCATGCTGGCCACCGGCGTTGAGCCGATCGATCCGCACCAGGCGGCCAAACGATTGGCGACTGCGCTGCTGGCCGGTGGCGCATGTGCTTTTGTGCTGATGCTGCTGGGCTATGGCATTCGGCCGGATTTAGCCCAGGCCGCGCAAGCGCCCATGCTGTGGGTGAAGCTGGGCTTTGCTGGTGTCGTGGCAGTGTCTGCGCTGGTGCTGACCGAGCGCCTGGCGCGCCCTGGCATGCGGCTGGGCAGGGCGTGGGTGGGTGTGGCGCTGCCTTGGTTAGCACTATCTGTCATGGGGCTGGCGGTGGTGCTGAATGCGCAGCCCGATGCGCGTTTGGGCCTGGTCCTGGGCCGCACCTGGCTGAGCTGTGCGCTCAGCATTAGTTTGATTGCATCGCCCGTATTTGTAGGGCTGCTGTGGGCGCTGCGCGGGCTGGCGCCAACGCGCTTGGCTCTGGCCGGCGCTAGTGCCGGGTTGCTAGCTGCGGCTGTGGGTGCCCTGGTGTACGCCTTGCATTGCCCGGAGGTGGAGGCGCCTTTTCTGGCGGTGTGGTACGTACTGGGACTGCTCATACCGACTTCGGCGGGTGCTGTGATCGGCCCCCAGCTGCTACGCTGGTAAAAAACGCGATTTCTGAACGTTTTAGGCCTGTGGCCCTGGTGTTTCCTACCTCAGCAGCTCTACTTTTGATAGCAAACGGGCCTGATTCCTGTCATATGGGATCCAGGCCTTTTTTGCGTCCAGGATTTCTACTATAAATAGTAGTTTGACTACAAAAGTATTGCGGATTGCCAGCCAAAACTACAGGTTTTCCCTGTATTTAGAGGTTAACTCGGGTGTTAAACTCTGCGCCAATGCACAAGATTGCTAGGATGGTTAGATAACTTCGAATCTTTTGCTATTGTGTTTTTTTACTACATTTGTAATTCTGGAGTGTCTGAATGACCACCCTTGCGCCCACCCCCGACACTCCCGCTGCTGAAGCCCCTGCGTCGGGTCGCTCCGGCAGCATGCTGTCCCAGTTGAAGTCCCTCTTGCCCCGCGCTTTGGGTGCCGCCCAGGCCGACACCCTGTCTCACGCCCACCAGGATTCCGCCATGGACACCCCCCTCGTTAACGGCTACCCGGCCAACCGCCCATCTACCACCCAGGCCCTGGAGTCCGCTCTGGCGCAGAACCTGGCGGTATTGCCCGGCCAGGCCTCTACCCATGATGAGATGCAGGCGCTCTCCCTGGTCGCCCGCGAGCAATTGGCACGCCGCTGGGTAGCCACCCAGGCGGCAGACACGCAATCCAAGTCCAAGCGGGTGTATTACCTGTCGATGGAATTCCTGATGGGGCGTTCGCTTTCCAATGCCTTGGACGCCCTTCAACTGACGGGCCCCGCCGCTGCCGCGCTGCAGGCCCACGCCCGCTCGCTGGAAGACACCCTGGCCCAAGAGCCCGACGCGGCACTGGGCAATGGCGGCCTGGGTCGCCTAGCGGCTTGCTTTCTCGATTCGATGGCCACGCTGGGTCTGCCATCGTTTGGCTACGGCCTGCGCTACGAGTTCGGCATGTTCAAGCAGGCCCTGGTGAATGGCGCGCAAACCGAAGGGCCTGATGCCTGGCTGGTGGGCGGCACGCCCTGGGAGTTCCCCCGGGTCGATGCCACCTACACCGTGCGCTTGGGCGGCCATGTCGCGCAGGCGGATGGCAAGCCGGTGTGGGCCGATGGCAGCACGGTGCTGGCCTGCGCCCACGATCTGGTGGTGCCCGGCCACGGCACACAGCGCGTCAGCACCTTGCGCCTGTGGAAGGCCTTGGCGCCGCAGCCTCTGGACTTGGCCGCCTTCAACAATGGCGACATTGCCGCTGCGGCTGCTTATAAAAACCAGTGCGAAAGCATCTCCTGGGTGCTTTACCCCAATGACAGCACGGATGCGGGCAAAGAGCTGCGCCTGAAGCAAGAGTACTTTTTGGTCAGCGCCGCCATGCAAGACCTGGTGGCCCGCCACCTGCGCGAGAACCCAGGGCTGCTGAACCTGGCGGACAAAGTCTCCATCCACCTGAACGACACCCACCCCGCCATGAGCGTGGCCGAGCTGATGCGCCTGCTGGTGGACGAACACCAGCTGGAATGGACAGAAGCCTGGGCCATTTGCCAAAAAACCTTCAGCTACACCAACCACACCCTGATGCCAGAGGCGCTGGAGACTTGGCCCGTGACGCTGATGCAGCGCCTGCTGCCGCGCCACCTGGACATCATCTACCGCATCAACCACGAGTTTCTGCAATGGGCAGCCACACAGCGCCCGGGCGACAACGATTTTCTGGCCCGTCTGTCCCTGATCGATGAGGTGGGCGAGCGCCGCGTGCGCATGGCCAATTTGTCCATCGTGGGCAGCCATATGGTGAATGGCGTGTCGGCCCTGCATTCCAATTTGCTGGTGGAGACTTTGTTTGCCGACTTTGCCGCGCTGTGGCCCCAGCGCTTTGTGAATGTGACCAATGGCGTGACCCCACGCCGCTGGCTGGCGCAGTGCAACCCCGGCCTCGCCAATTTGCTGGACCAACGCATTGGCAGCAACTGGCGTCTGGACTTGACCGAGCTGCAGCGCATTGCGCCCATGGCCAAAGACGCGGCTTTTCGCAGCGAGTTTGCGGCTGTGAAGGCTGCAAACAAGGAGCGCCTGGCCGCCTATATCGCCCAGACTACCGGCATTGCCGTGGACCCGACCAGCCTGTTCGATGTGCAAGTCAAGCGCATCCACGAATACAAGCGCCAGTTGCTCAATGTGCTGCATGTCATCACCCGCTACCAGGCCATTCTGGCCAACCCCGGTGCCGACTGGCAGCCACGCACCGTCATCTTTGCGGGCAAGGCGGCCTCATCCTATGTGATGGCCAAGAGCATCATCCGCTTGATTCACGATGTGGGCCAGGTCATCAACAACGACGCGCGCATTGGCGGCAAGCTGAAGCTGGTGTTCATCCCCAACTACGGTGTGTCGGTGGCTGAGATCATCATGCCGGGTGCGGATTTGTCTGAGCAAATTTCGACGGCGGGCACCGAGGCCTCTGGCACCGGCAATATGAAGCTGGCCATGAATGGCGCACTCACCATCGGTACCGACGATGGCGCGAATATTGAGATTCGTGAAAACGTGGGCGATGACAATATCTTCATCTTTGGTTTGAAGACGCCTGAGGTGGCCGCAATGGAGAAAGCCGGCCACCACAGCGACACCGTGCTGGCGCAGAACCCCGCGTTGCAAGCGGTGTTGGAAGCCATCGAACAAGGTCATTTTTCACCCGACGAGCCCGGCCGCTACCACGCGCTGGTGGATAGCCTCAAGGGCGACCGCGACCGCTACTTTTTGCTGGCCGACCACGCCAGCTACGTGGCCACGCAACTCCGTGTGGACGCGCTGTACCGCTGCCCCGACGACTGGACCCGCTGCGCGATTGCCAATGTGTCGGGCATGGGCGTATTTTCGTCAGACCACACCATTTCGCAGTACGCCTCGGACATCTGGCACGTCGCGCCCAAGGCCTTGTAGGCCCCTGCGATGGCCAAGACAAAGTCTGCATCCGCGTCCAGCCCTGCACCCGGCCCCGATTTGGCTGCAGCGCCTCCCGCGCCGCGTCTGCTGGCTGAGGCCGATGCCTGGCTGCTGGGGGAGGGCACACACCTGCGCCCCTACGCGCTACTGGGTGCGCGCTTGCACGTGGTGAATGGCGTGCAGGGCACGCGCTTTGCAGTGTGGGCACCCAATGCCTCACGCGTGAGTGTGGTGGGAGACTTCAACGCCTGGGATGGCCATATCCACCCCCTGCAGCCGCAGGGCAGCAGCGGTGTGTGGTGCACCTTTGTGCCCGGTGTGGCCGTCGGTGCCAAGTACAAATTTGAATTGCACGACCGCGATGGCGCGTTATTGCCCCTGAAGGCCGACCCATACGGTCTGGCTGCCGAGTTGCGCCCGGCCACGGCCAGCGTGGTGGCCGCCTTGCCCGCGCGCGTACCCGAGCAGCCTGGGCGCAAGGCTGCCAATGCACTCAACGCCCCGGTCAGCATTTACGAGGTGCACCTGAGTTCGTGGCGGCGCGTGGCCGAGGACGGCAACCGATGGTTGAACTGGGATGAACTCATCGCCACGCTGGTGCCCTACGCATCAGACATGGGCTTCACCCACCTGGAGCTGCTGCCCATTAGCGAACACCCCTTTGATGGCTCCTGGGGCTACCAGCCCGTGGGCCTGTATGCGCCCACGGCCCGCTGTGGCGATGCAGCAGGCTTGCGCCGTTTTGTGGTGGCCTGCCACGCCGCTGGGCTGGGCGTTTTGCTGGACTGGGTGCCTGCGCATTTTCCGACCGATCCGCATGGTCTGGGCTGTTTTGACGGCACCCCTTTGTACGAGCATGCCGATCCGCGTGAGGGTTTTCACAACGACTGGAACACGCTGATCTTCAACCTGGGCCGCAACGAGGTGCGCAACTACCTGGTGGGCAATGCGCTGTATTGGCTGGAGTGCTATGGCGTGGACGGCCTGCGCGTGGATGCCGTGGCCTCCATGCTCTACCGCGACTACAGCCGTAAGGCCGGCGAGTGGATTCCGAATGTGCTTGGCGGGCGCGAGAATCTGGAAAGCATTGCCCTGCTCAAACGCATGAACGAAGTGGCGGGCACCGAGCGTCCTTCGGCCATCACGCTGGCTGAAGAGTCCACGGCTTTTCCCGGTGTGTCGCGCCCCACCTATTCGGGCGGCCTGGGCTTTCACTACAAATGGAATATGGGCTGGATGCACGACACGCTGAGCTACATCCGGCGTGACCCCATCCACCGCAGCCACCACCACAGCGAGATGACCTTCAGCATGGTCTACGCCTATGACGAAAACTTTGTGCTGCCCATCTCGCACGACGAAGTGGTGCACGGCAAGGGCTCGATGCTGGGCAAGATGCCCGGTGATGCGTGGCAAAAGTTTGCCAACCTGCGCGCCTTCTATGGCTTCATGTGGGGCCATCCCGGCAAAAAACTTTTGTTCATGGGTTGCGAGTTTGGCCAGGTGGCCGAATGGAACCACGACCAAAGCCTGGACTGGGATCTGCTGGACCAACCCCACCACGCAGGCCTGCAAGCCTGGGTGCGCGACCTGAATGCTTTGCTGAAAAGCAGCCTGGCGCTGCATGAGAGCGACTACCAGCGCGAAGGCTTCGCCTGGGTGGACCACGAAGATGCCACGCGCTGCCTGATCAGCTTTGTACGCCGCAGTAGCTGTGGCAAGCACACTGTGCTCGTGGTGTGCAACTTCACGCCTACCGTGCACTATGACCTGCGCCTGGGCGTGCCGGTGGCCGGGCGCTATTGCGAGCGCCTCAACTCGGATTCCCGCTTCTATGGCGGCAGCGATGTCGGTACGGGTGACGTGCAATCGCAGCCCCACGCCAGCCACGGCCACCTGCACTCGGTGTTGGTCAATATTCCTCCTTTGAGTAGCGTATTTTTTGAATTGGTGATCCCATGAAATTCCCACGCAACAGTGGCGTCTTGCTGCACCCCACCTCGCTGCCCGGCCCCTTTGGCAGTGGCGATATGGGCGCCAGCGCCTACCACTTTGTCGATTGGCTGCAAGGGGCAGGCCAGAGGCTGTGGCAGATCTTGCCGCTAGGTGGCATTGGCCCTGGCAACTCGCCGTATATGAGCAGCTCGGCCTTTGCGGGCAACCTGTTGTTGATCGACATGGTGGACTTGCAAGAGCGCGGCTGGCTGGTGGAGGCCGACATGGCCACTGACCCGGCCTTTGAGGTCGGCCGCCTGAACTTTGCGGCCGTGTGGCCCTGGCGTATGGACCGTCTGGCCCGCGCTGCCAAGCGCTTTGCGCAGACCCCGGCCAGCACCACACACACCGCAGATGTGGCCGAGTTCGAGGCCTTCTGCCAAGCACAGGCCGATTGGCTGGACAACTACGCACTCTTCATGGCGCTGGCCGAGCACACCCACTGGCAAGACTGGTGCGAATGGCCCGGCGGCCTGGCCCAGCGCACGCCCGCTGCCCTGGCGGCGGCGCGTGCCCAGCATGCCGACCGCATCGCGTTTTGGAAGTTCTGCCAATGGCGCTTCTTTGCCCAGTGGAACAAGTTGCGCGCCTATGCCAATTCCAAAGACATCAAGATCGTGGGCGACGCCCCCATCTTCATTGCCTACCAAAGCGCTGAAGTCTGGGCCCGCCAGGACTTGTTTGATCTGACACCCGATGGCCGCCCGCGCGTGGTGGCCGGTGTGCCGCCCGACTACTTCAGCGCCACCGGCCAGCGCTGGGGCAACCCCCTGTACCTGTGGGTTGCGCACGCCCAAGAAAACTACGCCTGGTGGGTGGAGCGCGTGCGCCGCAGTTTTGAGCTGGTGGACATGGTGCGCATCGACCACTTTCGCGGCTTTGCCAGCTACTGGGAGGTGCCCGCCAGTGAGCCCACCGCCGTCAAGGGTCAGTGGCTGCCGGGTCCTGGTGCGCCGCTGTTCAAGGCCATTCACAAGGCGCTGGGCCCCTTGGCCATCATTGCCGAAGACCTGGGCGAAGTGACTCCCGATGTGGAGGCCCTGCGCCGCGAATTTGCCTTTCCCGGCATGCGCATTTTGCAGTTTGCGTTTGGCGATGACAGCAGCAATAACTTCCTGCCACACCGTCACCAGAACGACACGGTTGTCTACACCGGAACGCATGACAACGACACCAGCCGCGGCTGGTGGGCCAGCGCCAGCGAGCACGAGCGCAAGCATCTGCGCGACTACCTGGGGGTGGATGGCTCCGAGGTGCATTGGGACCTGATTCGTGCCAGCTTTGCCAGCGTGGCCGACACGGCCGTTCACCCCATGCAAGACATTCTGGGCCTGGGCACCGAGGCCCGTATGAATCTGCCGGGTAAGGGCGAGGGTTACTGGGAGTGGCGCTTTGACTGGGCGCAGGTCAAGCCCGAGCACGGCCAGCGGCTGGCGCATTGGACGTGTTTGTACGGCCGCGGCGTGTAAAGAACTACTTTTACGAATGAAAGTGGCCTGAGGCCCAGGTAAAACCTGCCTGAGCAGCTATCTATTTAATAGCAATCGATTCTTTTGACCAGCGCTGTCATTTGCGTGGGTTTCTGCACTAATGGCCTTAAACCTACTTCGTGCGCGGCTAAACTCTGCGGCTCTGTGACCTGACTTCAGATCCATGCCGCTAGTCCGGCGGGACGCTTCTCCACACCATGCGCATTGTTGTTTTCAAGACTTGGCTCTCCCAGGGCACTTACCCTCGACTGTTCGTACCGATTCTGTTACTTATCTTGGTGGTGAGCTTGCTGCGCTACCACCTGTTGCTCAACTCCGAGCGCGCAGAAGCGCAGCAGCGTATTTCGCAGAGTTTGGCGCATCTGGAGCATTACCTGGCACCTCAGCTTGCACTTACCGGTGATTTCCCCGATCAGGTGCAGCGTGCGCTGGACCGTGAGGCCGGCTTCAACCCCTGGATTGAACGCCTGCAGTGGCAGACGGATGGTTTTCTGGTTTTGGTGACTGGCACCATCCCTGCTGCGCCCGCCCCCGCCTGGTTTGGCAACTGGGTGGACTTGCAGCGCCAGAGCAAGACCCTCACGGTGTCCCTTGGAGCAGGGCGCCAGGGCCACCTGGTGGTGGATGTGGATGCCAGTTCCGAAGTCGCCAGAATTTGGGATACCGTTGGCAAGCAGCTAAAAATTTCTGTGCTCAATATTGCAATGATCTTGGGCTTGTTGACTCTGCTGCTGCGGGCCAACGCCCGTATGCTGAGTCGTCTGTCGCAGGCCACTGACCGTTTCAGGGGCGGCGAGCTGGGCACCCGCATGGCCGAGACGGGCACGCTGGAGGCCCGCGCCGTGGCCCAGACCTTCAACAGCATGGCCGCACAGGTGCAAAGCCTGGTGACTTCTTTGCGCAGCCACCAGCGCCAGCAAGACGAGCAGTTGCATTTCACCCGCCAGTTGGTCGATGCTTTTCCTCTGCCCGTTTTTTTACGCAGCACGCAGGGTGAATGCCTGGGGGTGAACAAGGCCTGGGAGCAGTTGTTTGACACTCCCGCGGCGAACGTGGTGGGCGACCCCATGTCCAGCGACTTTGTAGCGCTGTCCAGCGAGCGCGCCTCGGGGGAGCGGCGCACCTATCCTCGCCAGGACAATGAAATTTTGGTGCGTGCTGCCCACGAACAACTGCGGGAGATGGCCTACTTCAAAGCGCCTTTCACGGATATCGATGGCAAGGTCACCGGCACCATTGGCACGCTGGTGGACATTACCGAGCGCAAGCTGGCTCAAGAGGCTTTGACAGCCGAAAAAGAGCGCGCTGAGGTAACCTTGTCGTCGATTGGCGATGGCGTGATCACCGCCGACCCATTTGGGGCCATTGAAACCATCAACGAAGTTGCGCAGTTTTTGACCGGCTACTCGCAGGCCCAGGCCCTGGGTAGGCCGCTGTCCGAGGTGTTTAAGTTGCAGGGTACTGCTGCTGAGCCCGGCGCCTTGCTGCAGGCCCCAGAAGTCAATTCTGCGGTACAAGCCCAGCAGCAGGTGCTGGAGCACCGATCGGGTGAGCGCTATGCAATTGAGTTCACTGCGGCGCCCATTCGCAAGCCCAACGGGACCGTGGTGGGTACGGTGCTGGTGTTTCGCGACCTGACGCAAACCCGTGAGTTGATGCACCAAATTTCGTGGCAAGCCCGCCACGATCCGCTTACCGGGTTGGACAACCGTGTTGCGCTGTCTGAGCGCTTGACGCATGGCCTGTTCATGGCCCGCCGAGACAACTACCCGTTGGCGGTGTGCCTGTTGGACCTGGACCACTTTCAGCACATTAATGATCGCTATGGCGCCTGGACAGGTGACCGGTTGCTGAAGGAAGTGGCTACGCGCCTGAGTGCTGTTACCGCTGCGCCTGACGCCGTTGCGCGCCTGGGAGGCGATGAATTCGCGCTGCTGATTGGCGGCTTGCCAGACCTGTCGGCGATTCGCGCGCACGTGCAGCAGGTGCTGACCCAGTTGGCCCAGCCCTACGCCATTGACGACTGTGTCATCCTGATCACCGCCAGCGCCGGCATCGCGATTTCCTTGTCCGACGATGCCAACCCTGACACCCTGTTGCGCCATGCCGACCAGGCCATGTGGCAGGCCAAGCACACCGGGCGCAATTGCCTGCATGTGTTTGACGCCGGGCGCGACCAGGAAGTGCAAACCCTGTACACGCGCCAGGCCCGCCTGGGCCAGGCCATCACGGCGGGGGAATTGCGCTTGTATTACCAGCCCAAGGTACATCTGCGCACCGGCCAGGTTTTTGGTATGGAGGCGCTGCTGCGCTGGCAGCACCCGGAGCAAGGCTTGCTGGGCCCGGGTCACTTCTTGCCATGGATTGACGACAACGACTTGTGTGTGGATGTAGGCGAGTGGGTGATGCGCGAGGCGTTGGCGCAAATGCGGCGCTGGAGCGCGCAGGGTCACCACTGGGCCGTTAGCGTGAACATAGCGGCCCGCCATTTCCACCGCAGTGATTTTGTCAGCCGTTTGCGCGCCATCCTGCAGGAATTCCCCATGGTCTTGCCCAGCCAACTGGAGCTGGAAATTCTGGAATCTGCCGCGCTGGAAGACATGCAGCACATGCGCCAGGTGATGCAAGAGTCACAGGCGCTGGGTGTGCGCTTTGCGCTCGATGATTTTGGAACCGGCTACTCATCGCTGTCGTACCTGAAACGCCTGCCGGCCGAGACGATCAAAATCGACCAGTCGTTTGTGCAGGGCGTGCTGGACGATCAGGAAGACATCACGCTAGTGAGCGCTATCGTGGCACTGGCACAGGCCTTTGAGCGCGACGTGCTGGCCGAAGGCGTAGAAACCATTGCCCAGGGCCAACGCTTGCTGGCGCTGGGTTGCGAGCTGGCCCAGGGCTTCGGTATTGCCCGGCCGATGCCCGCGCGGGAGGTTGCCGCGTTTGCGCTGGGCTATACCAATGTTTTCATTGACCCGCCGGGTAGCGCACTGCACTATTCCACCACTGTGGTGTGAGGTTTTGTTTCTGAAAGGTGGCTATGCCCCAATTTGATTTGATCGTTATCGGTGGTGGCTCGGGTGGCGTGCGTGCAGCGCGCATTGCCGCCAGCCACGGCGCCCGCGTGGCGCTGGTCGAGGAATACCGCATGGGCGGCACCTGCGTGATTCGCGGTTGTGTGCCCAAGAAGCTGATGGTTTACGCCAGTCGCTTTGCCCAAGAGTTTGAGGAGGCGGCTGGGTATGGCTGGACGCTGGGCAATACCCAATTTGACTGGGCCCACCTGAAGACCCGGCGCGATGCCGAAGTGACAAGGCTGGAGGGTATTTACCGCAGTAACTTGCAGGCCTCCGGCGTGCAGATCTTTGACGACCGGGCGGCGCTGGTGGACCCGCATACGGTGGCGTTGGCTTCGGGTGGGCAGTTGCAAGGCGCTCATCTTTTGATAGCTACCGGCGCACGACCTACGCCGGCTACAGCCTTTCCAGGCCATGAATTAACCATCGATTCGAATGGATTCTTTGATTTGCAAAGCCTGCCTCGGCGCGTGGTCGTGCAAGGCGCGGGTTACATCGCACTGGAGCTGGCGTGCGTGTTGCAACGCCTGGGTGCACAGGTTCGGGTGCTGGTGCGCGGCGCGCAAATCCTGCGCGGCTTTGATGCCGATGTGGTGACCCACCTGACCACCGAGCTGGCGCACAGCGGATTGCAATTTCATTTTGGGCACAACATCACCGCTATCCACCGCATGCCAAGCGGTCTGCGCGTGGAGCACGACCAGGGTGAACCGTTTGAGGCCGACTGCGTGCTGCGCGCCGTAGGCCGCACGCCCAACACCCAGGGTTTGGGATTGGACACACTGGGTATTGCGGTAGATGAACACGGCGCCATACCGGTGGATGCGTTTAGCCAGACCGTGGTGCGTGGTGTGTATGCGGTGGGCGATGTGACCAATCGCGTGAACCTGACGCCCATGGCCATCCGCGAAGGCCATGCCTTTGCTGACACGGTGTTTGGCGGCACCCCGCGTAGTGTGGACCACCACCTGGTACCGACCGCTGTGTTCACCACGCCTGAGGTGGGTGTGGTGGGCCTGACCGAGGCACAAGCACTGGCAGCGCATCCGCACCTGGATGTGTACCGCGCCAGCTTCCGGCCGATGAAGGCGACCTTGTCGGGGCACACCGGCAAGATGCTCCTCAAGTTATTGGTGGACCGCGACACCGACCGCGTGCTGGGCTTTCATGCCGTGGGTCCGGATACCGGCGAGATGGCGCAACTGGTGGGCATTACGTTGCAATTGCAAGCCACCAAGGCGGCCTTTGATGCCACCCTGGCGGTGCACCCCACCGCCGCCGAAGAACTGGTGACCATGCGCACCCCCACGGTGCGACATAACCTGTAGCAAAATAGTGAGCTGTGATCACCAGAGCCTCACCATGACCCCCAATGCCAGTGCAAGCCCTCGCGGCCTGGATCGCAGGCAGCTATTGGGTGTGGCGGCTGCAGCTGCATTGCAGTCTGTGGCTCCATCGGTTTGGGCTAAGCCCGATCCCTTGTTGGTGGGCGGCCTGCCAGTCACCTGCAATCTGACATTGCCTGTGGCCTGCGTGGCCAAGGCTACCGCCAATAGCGCCGACAAAAGCGGTGCGCCGAAGTTTGAATACGAGTACAGCAAGTACAACGGCTGGCCCGAGATTAAAGAGTCGTTGATGACTGGCCGCATTCAGGCGGCCTACATGCTGGCGCCGCTGGTGATGGATTTGGCGGACAAAAAGATCCCGGTCAAGATCGTGTCACTGGGCCACCGCTCGGGTGCCGTCATCATGGTGCGCACCGATTCCAGCTTTCAGCGTTTCAAGGATTTGACTGGCAGGCGCATTGCCATTCCCAGTCGCTTTGCGGTGGATTTCTTGTTCTTACGCAAGATGCTGGCGCAAGAGGGCATGTCGCCTAAAGACGTGCAGATTGTGGAGATGCCGCCGCCTGATATGCCTGCGGCGTTGTACGCCAAAGCGGTAGACGCCTATTGCACCGGCGAACCCTTTGGCGCAGCGGCCCAGCGCGCAGGCTACGCGCGGGCGCTGCGCATGACGCGCGATGAATGGCGCAACTACATTTGCTGCGTGTTAACTGTGCGCGAAGAGCTGATCCGCGACAACCGCCCGCTGGTGCAAGACTTGGTAAACCACGTGATGGGCGCAGGCCAGTGGCTGGACCAGAAGCAGGACAACCGCAACAAAGCTGTGGCGATTGCGGCCGGGCGCAAGTTCTTTAACCAAGACCCCAACATCATCAAGTTTGTGATGGAGAACCCGACCGACCGCGTGACCTATGGCGACCTGCGCATGATCCGCTCGGAGTTTGAGGAGCTGATGCAACTCTCCGTAGAAGCGGGCACACTGAAAGCCCCGGTGCCGTATGAGAAGTACATGGACGAGAGCTTTACCAAAGCCAGCCGTGCGACCACCATTGCGTTGTGAATGACTTTCTGATGAAAAGAACGACCGGGTCATGGGCCCGTTGGGGTGCGTTGCTGCTGGCGGGTTTGCTGATGCAATGGGGGGTATGGGCGGCCACGGCACCTGCGCCTTTGAAGCTTAAAGCCGGCGTTTTTGAGCCTCCCGGCGCGGCACCAGAGTTTGCGTTGCGGGGCTCCAATGGCACAGACCTGAAGCTGAGCAACTATCGCGGCAAGCTGGTGCTGATGCTGTTTGGCTTTACCAACTGCCCCGAGGTGTGCCCCACCACGCTGGCCACACTGGCAGAGGCCCGCAAGACGCTGGGGAAAGAAGCCGATGCCGTGCAGGTGGTATATGTGACGGTGGACCCCGAGCGTGACGATGTAGGCCGTATCCAAAAATACCTGGCCGCGTTTGACACCAGCTTTGTAGGCGGCACGGCCAAGCCGCAGGTGTTGGAGGCCATGCGCAAGCGCTATGGCGTGGTGGCAGCCAAGTTGGAGTCGCCCACGGGCGGCTACGGCATGAACCACTCCACGTCGGTGTTTTTGATTGACAGGGTAGGGCGGCTGCGCGCGATGATGCCCTATGGGCATAGTGCTACGGACTTCGTGCACGACCTGCGTTTGTTGGCTGCGCAGTGACAGACATCCGCATACCTGCTGGCACCCTGGGCTTTTTGACGGGCCAACGTCGCGTGCGATGGCTGGTGGGTGCTACCAGCCTGTTGACCGGGCTACTGGGTGCCGTGGCTTGGGCGGCCTTTGCACCGCTGGAACCCGATTCCCGCGATGAATTGTTTGAGATACCGAACGGCACCTATGCGCGCCGCATGGCGGGCGACAAGGTGGAGATATTGCCCGACACCATCCACCTGACGCTAGGGCTGAATGACACCCTGTTGCTGAAGAATCTGGACGATGTGCCGCAGGTGTTCGGCCCCGTGTTGATCATGCCGGGACAGAGTTTTCGGCTGCCATTTGAAAAAGCTTCGACCTACAGTTTTGCCTGCACTGCACACGCCAGCGGGCAAATGAGCGTGATCGTAGCCCCCAGCCCCACCGTGGGCTGGGACACCCTGCAATGGCGGCTGCGCCATTGGAAGAATAACCTGAACAAGAGCCTACCGTGACATTGCACGTAAAAAAGATACTGCCGCCCCTGGTGGTGATCGCCCTGATCATCGCCGTGTGGTGGTGGGTGGTGGTCCAATCTGAAAGTCCTATCTTTCCCACCCCTTGGCAGGTCGTGACCGGCACGCTGGAGCTGGCCGAAGACGGCACGCTGTGGGAGCACATTGGCGCATCGCTGATGCGTGTGAGCATAGGCTTTGGGCTGGCGATGCTGGTGGCCATTCCGCTGGGCTTGTGGATGGGTTGGGTGGACAGTGCCTACCGCACCTTCAATCCCATCTTCCAGATGCTGCGGCCCATCTCGCCCATTGCCTGGATTCCCCTGGCCATTTTGTGGTTTGGTGTCGGTGATGTGTCGCCCATCTTCCTGATTTTTATCTCGTCGGTGTTCCCGATGATTGTGCAAACCACATCTGGCGTGCACACCATTGAGCGGCGCTACCTGCGCGCGGCAGCCAACTTTGGCGTGTCGCGCGCGGTGCTATTTCGCCGGGTCGTGATTCCGGCGGTGCTGCCTGAAATCATTGTAGGTATGCGCATTGGCATCGGCGTGGCCTGGCTGGTGGTAGTGGCGGCGGAAATGATTGCGCTGCGCTCGGGCCTGGGTTACCTGATCATGGATTCACGCAATGCCGGCAACCGCTATGACCTGGTCATTGCCAGCATGATCATCATCGGTGTGATCGGCCTGCTGCTCGATGGTATTACCCGTTTATTGGAACGACTGAAGACTGTGAAATGGCGCTATGTCCGATAAGAGCACAACAACCCACAAGATTGAAGTAGACGCCATCCGTAAAAGTTTTGTGTCTGCCAAAGGCACGCTGCCGGTGATTGGGGGCCTCAGTTTTACGGTGGCCGATGGCGAATTTGTGGCCATCGTAGGCCCGTCGGGCTGTGGCAAATCGACGCTGATGAACATCATTGCCGGTTTCGAGCAGGCCGACACCGGCACCGTGAAGGTGGACGGCGCTGAACTCTCGGGCCCCAGCCCCAAGGGCATCGTGATTTCTCAGCATGGCTCGGTGTTTCCGTGGCTCACGGTGCAGCAAAACCTGATGTTCGGTCTGAACGATGATGACCATGGCGCTGGGCACAGCGAGCGCGCGGCGCTCGCCGACCACTATGCGGAGATGGTGGGCCTGAAAGGTTTTGAGAGCAGCTATCCACACGAACTATCAGGCGGCATGCTCAAGCGCGCCGAGCTGGCACGCGCCTTTGTCGTCAAGCCCGAAATTCTGTACATGGACGAGCCGTTCTCCGCGCTGGACGCGCTGATGAACATGAAGATGCGCACCGAGCTGCTGCGCATCTTGGAGGAAGAGCGCCACACCGTATTGCTGATCACGCACGATGTGGAAGAGGCCATCTACATGGCCGATCGCGTGCTGGTGTTATCGCCCCGGCCCACTACCATCCAGGCCAGCTTTACGGTGGACATGCCGCATCCGCGCAAGCTGTCTAGCCCGCAGGCACAGGAGTTGCGCGAGGCGATTTTGAAAGAG
Organism: Burkholderiales bacterium; assembly: GCA_025363275.1. Lineage (GTDB taxonomy): Bacteria > Pseudomonadota > Gammaproteobacteria > Burkholderiales > Burkholderiaceae_C > Allorhodoferax. Next base: position 19,964 of record JANYEE010000115.1, read on the forward strand.
CTGGGGCTCTAAGCACACAGATTCCTATCGCGGTTTGGCGAAGCCGCCTTCAGCCCAGGCCACTGCGTTGGCGCGATTGAGTTTAAAGGACGGCAACACTTTCACTCGCGCCAGCAAGTCGCCACCATCATCGGTAGCTGACAACTGGGCTGCGGGATTTTCTTCATCGGGCGTGATGTCCAATGACACCGTCACGCGCGTGTCGTGCCCCGCAATCCGCGCTGTCACTTCCAGGCTTTGGTGCAACTCGGCGTGGCGTTGCTGCTCGCTGCGGCGTACAAACTCCGACGCAGTTTTGACCAGCGTGTTGAAGGCATTGATGTCCAGCGGCTTGGGGTTCTTTTTGTCGCGGCCCATGGTCCAGGGGCCTACCAGTGCGGGCTCGGCTTCGCCATCTTTGGTCATGGCCACAGCCCAGCCATCATCGTCTTCGTTTTTGATGACCTGCGCGGTCCAGCCGTCATTGCGCCACAGGCGGGCTTCGGTAATTTTGGTGTCGTCTTGCATATTTTGAGTCATTCGGGCTGGAGGCCCAGGTAAATAATGCCTTGGTAGCTATAAAAATCATAGCTATCTGGTCAGCGCTAGGCCGCCACGCAGGCGGGCCAGCACCGTGGCGCGCAGGGGGGGGCGGTGCGGACTGTAACAGTGCAGGCTAACGCTCCCGCATTTTGCCCACCAGCGCCTGGGCCTTGCGCACATGCGCGCCCACACGGACCACACCGGTGCGCTGCTACCCGCGGCCTGCCCCAGCGTTTTGCCACCCGAGGCGACAAAGCCATCCAGTTTCTGTCGCGGGCTGATCGGCAGCAGCATCAACCCGAGCCCCAGTGCCTTGGCCAGCTCTGCGACGGTAGACAGGCGCGGATCGGTGCCCGTCGATTCAATGCGCTGCACCGTCATGCGTGTCATGGCCGCTCGCTGGGCCAGCTCGGCCTGGGTCAGACGTTGGGCCTTGCGCAGAGCGATGAGTTGGGTGACTATGCCAATAACAGTATTCATTGAATCTCAAATGATAATTTGATGTGTCAAAAATCACCTTAAATTTAAAAAATGCTAGCCAAATATAGCTTTTTATTCAGCGGTTAAAACCGCAAGCTTGGGTGTCCCGCGGCCCCAGCGCATTTCCGCCCGACTGAATCATGATGCTAAGAACAGTGGCTCGTATTTCTATGCGATGGGTTGCAGTGGCATAGCTGCGTTAGTGCCTGGAACCGAAGGGCAGACCCAGGTGATGAACAGTGCGCTTCAGAAAGACCAGACCGAGATTGAAGCAAGTTGCGCAAAGCCTGGGCTAACGGAGGCGGCTCGCAAGTGCGCTGAGGCGATTCTTTTGCCTACGCTATCCGCCACAGGCTGGAAGATCGCAGTGGTTTGGCGTTAATCAATCAGTTGGTCGATTCAAAGAAGTTTGAAAGCCAGAATGGCAACCCCAGTGGGCCCCAGCGCGGCTAGCAGCAATCCCAGGGGATGGATTGCGTTTTCAGTAAATTTTTCTTTCAAAATGGCCGCCCCTGCCGGGTTTGGCGCGTTGGCTATCAGGGTTAAGCCGCCGCCGGTCACAGCACCTGCTACCAACGCCACCTTGAACTCTTCGCTCAGACCCGTGACCAATGACCCCAAGTAGGTCAAGGCAGCGTTGTCAGTGATGGCAGTCAGCGCCGTAGCACCAAAAAACACCGAGTTAACGTTCATGCCCATTAAAACAGGCTCAAGCCACCACTGTTGCAAGCCACCCAAGACGACCAGACCTGCCAGAAAAAACGCCACCAGCAAGGCTTCTTTGAGAATCAACGGATTCTGGTGGCGCTGATAAGCCGTTGTGAACCCCATAAAGAACAGAAACAGCCCCATAAAAACTGCGGGGTGGTGCGAGAACACCACCACGAGTGCCAAGAAAACCCCATGCACCACGATGACCGATAGGGGTACCGTGGTATCGGAATCCTCAGGCGCTTGCTGGCCCATATGCCCCACGTCTTGACGGAACATCAGTGCTGCCGCTGTGGCGTTGATACCTACTGCTATGGCAGCCTTCCAACCAAAGTGGGTCAGCATGTAGACGAAGTCCCAGTTCCACTTGGTGGCAACCATTAGCACCGGGGGTGCGGCAAAGGATGTCAGCGTTCCGCCAATCGAAATGTTGACAAACAGCACACCCAAGGTGGCGTACTTCAGGCGTGTCGATGTGTCCTGTGAAAACAAGCTGTCACGCAGCATCAAGGCGGCCAAGGTCATGGCCGCTGGCTCGGTGATGAATGAGCCCAGCAGCGGAACGAATGCCAGCACCAGAAAGTAGGTGGCCAATCCCTTTTGGAGTGGCAGGAGCCCGGCAAGCACGCGGACCGCCGAGGCCGCGACTTGCAGGACAGGACGCGTACCCGCTATCACCATGATGGCAAACACAAACATGGGTTCTGTGAAGTTGCGCGACTCGAGGTAGGCTGTGGCTTCTTGCTTGCCACTGATAAGAAACATAAAGAGCATCAGCACCATGGCCCAAAAACCAAACACGACTTCAACCTCACCCAGCAGATGCCAGATCCCAGCGTGCCGCGGGTTGCGGTGCGCCAAGCCCTCAAAGAACTTGGTGGAGAAAGTGTGGACGACTGCGAGCGCGAAGAGCGCTGCGCCTATTACTTGAATCAAGTTGGGTGTTTGCATGACTGTGCCTAGTGTGCGTGGCGGCCCGACCGACGCTGAAACCTGTAGCCACTGCCTTGCGCGGTAGCCACACCCAATCCGATGTTATCGCGTCCACTGCGTCCAGTCCATTCCACCACGGCCCCGTCCAGATTAGACTCAAATTTGCCCCGTCCAGCCCTGGTCATTCGCTACAAAGGCGGCCTGCAGCTCTAACACCCACGCCGCATCCAACGGCCCCTTGGCAGCCCATTCCAAGCTGTGCAGCAAGTGCGCTGCTTTGGCCGTGCCCACCACCGCACCGGTCACGCCTGCGGTGGCCAGAGCAAAGCGCAAGGAGATCTCGCCCCATTCCAGGCCGCGGTTGTCCAGGCCCATGGCCTGCCAGCGCAGCCAGTATTCCTCAGCGTAGTCGCCCATCGGGCGCCGGGCAAAGCGCCACGGGTGGTTGGCCACCGCGCGCTTGGCAATAAAACCCCTGTCTTGCATGGTGGGCATCAGCGCGCTGATGATGCGCTGGTCACAGATGTTCAGCGAGGCCATGAATCCATCAAAGCGGCCGCAGGCGATGGCGTAGGCCAGGTCGTCGTTCTCGCCCGAGTAGGCCATGGCGCGCACCTTACCCGCGCGCTTGGCGGCCTCCAGCGCGTCGATCACATCGCCACGTTCCAGGACGCTGCGCGGGCAGGAGTGAAAGTGGGCGATGTCGATGTGGTCGGTTTGCAGCAGGTGCAGCGCCTGATCTACGCCGGCGGTGATGCAGGGGCCAGTCCAATCCGGCACGCCAGGCACGCCATAACCCAGCTTGGTAGATATGACGACCTCCGCGCGCCGGTGCGCCAAGTGGCGGCCAATGCGCTCCTCGGAGATGCCGTAGCTGGGAGCGGTATCCAGTAAGTTGACGCCAGCGTCGACCGCCGTGTTCAGCATGCGGCCCACTTCGGCATCATCGAGCGCCGGGTCGCCAATTTGCGCTGCGCCCAAGCCCAGCGGGTTGATGAAGATATCGGTCTGGCCGTAGCGGCGCGGTGGGTACATTGTGCAGGTGGGTTTATTGGATGACATAGACCAGCGCCGTGCGTGCGGGCAGGGTGAAGCGGCCTGTTGCCGAATCAAACTGCGCACTTGCGGGGCGCTGGTCAGCTGTATCTTGTGCGGTGTGCACGGGGTGTAGACGGTAGGCCTTGCCGGCTTCTTGCGGCAGGTTCAGCGTTTGCGGCACTTTGTCTACGTTGATGAAGTACAGCAGTTCCTTGAAGTTGGCACCAGCGTAGCCTTTGCCATCCACGTGACCAACCTGCACCACCGGGTTTTGCCCTGGGCCTACATTGTGAAAGCTCAGACGTTCTTGAATATCGGCCGCAGTGCGCAGGCGCAGTAGCGTGGTGCTAGCGCGGATTCTCAGCAGGTCGTTGAACATGTCGCGCGCTTTTGTAATGTCGGTCGGTGCCGGGCGGTTGGCCGGGTCAGCCAGGAGGGGTGCCATCAGCGACCAGCTCTCGCCGTTGTCGGGCTTGGGTGGCAGGCCGGTGCCAAAGTAGTTGGTCTGGTAAGTCCAGTCTAAGCGGTTAAACCAGTCGCCCGAGTCGTAGCTGTTGCGGTCCATGGATTTGGAGCGCAGTACTTCGGTACCCGCATGAAAATACGCCACGCCCTGGCTGAAGGCATTGATGGCCACACCCAGCATCTGCACCCGCACGCGGTCTGCGGTGCTGGTGCCGGGGGGCAGGCGGAATACATTGAGGTCATACAGCGTCTGGTTGTCGTGGTTCTCGATGTAGTTCACCACTTCGCTGGGTTCGCTCACGTAGCCTGCGGGTTGGCCGCCGTAGTCGATCTCGGAGAGTTTGCGGCTGAGGCCCTTGTAGGTTTGCATTTCATAGTTTCGCACCGATCCCGCCAAGCCCACCCGTACCATGTCTGCGGTGCGCAGCAGGTCGTCTTTGATGGCGCCCGACTGCGCATTGCGGTCGTACACCATACCGTTGATATAGCCCTGGTTACCGATCTGGTCCATACCGCTATCGCTCGCGCTTCCGCCGCGTACGGCATCGCGCCCGCGGTCGCTAAACGTGCCAATGCCTGTGCCATTCAGGGACAACTGCGAGGCCTGTACAAAACGCGCACCGTTAGCCACCTCGCCAAAGTTCCAGCCCTCGCCGATCAGGTTGATGTGGCGGCCAGCCGCCTGGTTGACGCGCTTTTGCAGTGCCACCATCACATCGCGCGGCTGGTGGGCCATCAGGTCAAAGCGAAACGAGTCCATGCGGTAGTGGCGGGTCCACAGATCTACCGAATCCAGCATCAGCTTGCCCATCATCAGGTGCTCTGTGGCAGTGTTGTCGCAGCAGGTGGATCGCTCTACCGCGCCAAACGCATCCAGTCGCTGGTAGTAACCGGGCACGATACGGTCCAGCACCGAGCGCTCCACCTGGCCCGACACTGTGGTGTGGTTATAGACTAGGTCCATGCCCACGCGTAGGCCCACCTTGTGCAGCGCCATCACCATTTGGCGAAGTTCGATCACGCGCCTGGCACCATCTTGCGCATCGGTGGCGTAGCTGCCCTCGGGCGCGCTGTAGTGGTAAGGGTCATAGCCCCAGTTGAAGCAATCGGTGGCAGCAACGGCTTGTATTGCGGCTTGCGGTGCTTCGCTGTCGCCACGTGCTGGTGGGGCAATGCTGGGGCTCACACAGCCTTGTTCGGGCACGGTGGCCAGGTCAAAAATGGGCAGAAGGTGTACATCCGTCATACCCGCCTGAGCCAGGGCTTGCAGGTGGCGCATGCCATTGGATGTGGTCTGTGTAAATGCCAGGTATTTGCCGCGCTGCGCAGCGGGTACCGTGGCGTCCTGTAAAGAAAAATCTCGAACATGTAGCTCATACACCGTCATGTCCACAGAGGCTTTCAGGGGCTGCGGCGTGGCTTGTTTGTCCCAGCCTGCAGGCTTAAGTGCAGCGCTGTTCAGGTCAGCGACATAACTGCGTTTGGAGTCGGCGTTCAGGCTCACCGAATACGGGTCGGTTACGCGGTTGCGCACCAAGCCCACACCAGGCACGATGCCATCGATCAAGTAGGTGTAGTACTGGCCCTGCAGATTCTGCGCGAGTTGACCCGACCAGATACCGGTAGCGGGGTCACGTTGCACGGCTGTGGCGGAGGTCGCATTGCCAGTCGCACTAGGGAATTGGCACAGTGTTACGGCTTGGGCAGTGGGCGCCCACAGCTTGAACCGCGTTTGCTTGGGAGCTACTGTTGCGCCCAAGTCGCTTACACCAGCGGCTTGCGCATACAGGTCATCTAGCGCACCCGCAATTTGTAGGGCCGTAACCCGCGTGATCAAACCCTTGGCATCCTCCTGCGCCAGCAACACTTGCTGCCGTAACAGTGCGCCGATGCGCGGTACATCCGCAGCGCTTACTTGCAACATCACACCCGGTTTGACGTATTTAAAGCGCGTGGTCAGTGCCGTAGGAATCGACCCGCCAGCAGGCTGTAGCGCTACTGCGCCATCAAAGCCAGCCGCTACTTGTCCCACTTGCAAGCGCAACTGGCCAGTAGCCGAGTGGTACAGCTTGAAGTTGCCGGCCATGGCCGCATCGGGCCACTGCAGCAGGCTGCGGTTGAGCCACACGCCCTGGGGTGTTTTGGTGCTGGGCTGCAGTGGTGGCGGTGCCGCCCGCAACACCGTTTGAAAGGCCGGGCTATTGCAGGCTGCCAACGCGCTAGGGTCTGCGCCCGCCGCGAAAGATTGCACTGCCCACAGACTGACCATGAGGGTAAAAGCGGATCGCTGCATAAAAATCTCAGTAGTATGATTACATTGATGCCAGGAAGTATGCCCCAATCACTCATGAATTGATTGAAAGTTAATACAATTTTGAAGCTCTCGCGGTTTTATAAATATTAGTAGTTTTACTACATTAAGGTCTAGGGCATGCAAGCACTTTTGTCGCGCCGTCTCAGCTTCAATGGGCTTGCGCAGTCTCTACTCTGTTGGGTCGTCGCTACCAGTATGGCGTTGGCGGCGGCAGTCGCCGCAGCCCAGCCCGATGCGCGGTCCCTATCCACCATCGACATCAGCCCAGTTGCTGCGTACATGGTGCCAAGCGTACTACCGGCGGGCTGGCAGCACGGTGCCTTCATGGAGATATTTGTCCGCGCCTACAAGGATACGAACGGTGACGGCATGGGCGACCTCAAAGGTGTCACCCAATCCCTGGACTATCTCAAAGACCTGGGTATCACCGGCATCTGGTTGATGCCCATTACTAGCAATGCCGATGGCGACCATGGCTATGCCACCACGGACTTCCGCAACATCGACCCTGCCTATGGCAGCTTGGCTGATTTTGATGAACTGATTGCCCAGGCGCACCAGCGCGGCATCGGCGTCATCATGGACTACGTCATTAACCACAGCGCTGCCGCGCACCCCCTGTTTGTAAGTGCCAAGACCGGCCCTAGCAGCCCGTTTTACGACTGGTTTGTGTGGGAGAAAACTGCCCCCACGGGTTGGGATATCTGGGGCAAAAATCCGTGGACGCAGACCGAGCAGGGCGCTTACTTTGGCACCTTTGGCCCGCACATGCCCGACTTCAACTTCAAGAACCCCACCGTGCTGGCCTACCACCAAAGTAGCCTGCGCTTTTGGCTTAACCGCGGGCTCGATGGCTACCGGCTGGACGCCGTGCCCCACTTGGTAGAAACCAATGCGAAGGACTGGAACGACCAGCCCGAGAGCCGAAAGATCACTGGCGATTTACGGGCGCTGATCACCGCCTACCCGCAGCGCTATGTGGTGTGTGAAGCCACGGCCAATCCGCAAACCTATGCCGCGCCTGATCTGTGTGGCAGCGCCTTTGCATTCGGCCTAGAAAAGCATTTGGGCCAGGCTGCGCGGGGCGACAAAAAATCCATCCAGGCCGTAGCCGATTACTTTAAAACCGCGCCGCAGAGCATGGCCACCTTTGCGTCCAACCACGACATCTTTGCGGGTCGCCGCCTGTGGGATCAAGTGAAAGGCAATTCGGCCCAGTACAAGCTGGCCGCCGCTTCGTATTTGCTGCTGCCTGGCACGCCCTTTATTTACTACGGTGAGGAAATTGGTATGGCCGGGCTCAGGGCCACCCAGGATTTGGATGGGGACGTGCCCGTTCGCGCGCCGATGAGCTGGACCGCAGACGCGCAGGGCGCAGGCTTCACTACCGGCATACCGTTCCGTGCGATGGCACCCAATGTGATGCAGCAAAACGCTGTAGCGCAGGTGGCCAGCTCCACATCCATCTATGCGTTTTACAAACGCATGCTGAAGTTGCGCAACACGTATCCATCGTTAAGCAGTGGCAGCTATGTCGCACCCTTTGTTCAGGGTCAGGCTCTGGGCTACCAGCGCTGCCTGGGCGCAGAGACCAGCCTGGTGTTAATCAACTACGCCAAGCAGCCTACACGGGTACGTGTGAAGTCCTTGTCCGCGCATGCCCTGCTCAATCACACCGATGGTCGTCGTAGCGCGCCCGTGCGGGCCAACGCCCAAGGCCAAATCCATATCACGTTGCCCGCGCAGTCGGTACAGGTTTTTGCCGTGTCTGCGCCGCGCATACCTTAAGCTCCTTTGCCATGTACTTCCAGAAAATCCGCCACCCGTCTAATTTCAAGTTCGCCCACGCCTTTGCAGACCGCACTCTGCACATTGGCGGCAAGCCCCTGCAAGCGCTGGTGCGCGATTTTGGCGAGGACGTTTTTCATGTGGAGCTGCGTGACACGTCCCGCTGGCCCATGGATGCCCGCGTGCTGCCCATGTTGGACGATGCTTTTGACCGCGGCACATCGCGCAGCACGCTGAACATCTCAGCATCAGGCAACTTGCAATTGACCAATGCGCAGGGCGAGACCGTGTTAAGCGGGCTGGAGGGGGCCTCTATCGGCGTCTGTGGCAGCGCATGGCTGGTGCAGTGGGCACGCCATGCGGATATGCGCTTCTTTGGCCAGGGCGAGAAGGTCACCGGCATGGAAAAAACCGGCAAGCGCACCAAGTTCTGGAATGCCGATGTGTGGGCCGACCACGCCATGCATACCATCGAGAACGGCGCGGCCGACCCGCAGTACGCGGCCATTCCCTACCTGCTGGTACGCCAGGGCGCGCGCTGGGTCGGCATCTTGGTGGACAACCCCGGCGCCGTGTTTATGGACACCGGCTCCAACTGGTTTTTCTTCGGCAAAGACGACCAAAACGCGCCGCCCGCCTTCTGGATGGGCGCCGACGATGGCGTGCCTGCGTTTTATGTAATTGCCGGTGACAGCGCCGCAGCAGTCACCGAGCGCTTGCAGCGCCTGGTGGGCACTACGCCGCTGCCGCCGCTGTGGTCGCTGGGCCACCACCAAAGCCGCTGGGGCTATGCGGGCACCAAACAACTCACCGAGCTGGATGCTGGGTTTACTGAGCACGCCTTCCCCAATGACGGCCTGTGGCTGGACATTGACTACATGGACAACTACAAAGTCTTCACCACCAACCCCGCGCACTTTGGTGATCTGAAAACCGACCTGGCCGCTCTGCAGGCCAAGGGCCGCCGCATCGTTCCGATTCTGGACCCCGGTGTGAAAGTGGAAGCTGGCTACGAGGTGGCCATCAGCGGCCAAGCCGCCAACATCTTTTGCAAAAATCCCGAAGGCGAGCCCTATGTGGGTTTTGTGTGGCCGGGTCGCACCTGGTTTCCCGATTACTCACTAGCAGCAGGGCGCGACTGGTGGGCCGCCTACGCCAAGGCCTTTCGCGAGTCCGGCTTTGACGGCGCATGGCTCGATATGAATGACCCCAGCACCGGCGCTGCCGAGCTGGACGACATGCGCTTCAACCACGGCCAATGGCCGCATTGGACTTACCACAACCAGTACGGCACTGGCATGGCGCAGAGTACGCGGGATGGATTTTTGGCGGCCAAGCCAGATGAGCGGCCCTTCTTGCTGGCGCGCAGTGCCTCCGCTGGCTCCAGCCGCTTTACAGCGCTGTGGACGGGCGATAACGTCAGCAACTGGCACCACCTGCGCACTACCATTCACTGCAGCTTGAATCTCGCCTTGTCTGGCATTCCTTTCAATGGCCCCGATGTGCCGGGCTTTGGTGGTCACGCAGACAAAGACCTGGCCATCGCCTGGTACAAGGCCGGTTGCCTGTTCCCCTTTTTGCGCAACCACGCCAGCGCGGGCACGGCCCAGCAAGAGCCCTGGGTGTTTGGCCCCGAGGCCTTGCACATCATTCGCCAGCATGTGCGCCTGCGCTACAAGCTGCTGCCGTATATGTACCAACTGTGGAATGCGCAAGAACAACGGGGAAGTGCCGTCATGCGCCCGCTGTTTTATGACTTTGACAATGCCGATGGCATGGAGCTGGACCGCATTGACGCTCAGTTCTTGATCGGCCCCGCGCTGATGCAAGCCCCTGTGCTGGAGCAGGGCCAGCAGCACCGTACCGTGGTCCTACCCGGCGCTGGCCGCTGGATGGATGCCAATACGGGTGTTTTCATTCGCGCTGGGCGCAGCATTCAGGTCAGTAGTAACGCCGAGTCGACACCGATGTACCTACGCGAAGGCAGTCTGGTGCCCATGCAAACCGGCGAGCGCACCACCGCCGCCAATGATTTGTCTGACATTGAGCTACACGTCATCCTGGGGCAGGGCAGTACCGATGTAGCCGTGTTGGATTACGTGGCCGACGATGGCCTGTCGTATGGCTACCAACGCGGTGAACGCAGCCATTACCGGATTGAGGCCACGCGCAAGGGCGACACCTTGAAGGTGAAGATCCAAGTGCTGCAATCCGGCTGGAAACCATTGCGCTTGCAAGTCGTCGGTTACGACGGTGCCAGCACGGTGGACATCACAGCGAATGAGAAGAACCAATCGCTGGATCTCAGTGCACACATCTGGCGCATGAGCGGTGGAAGTTTGTTGGCTACGTGCAGCTCCGCCGTGAATATTTAAGGGAGAGTCGCGTGACCGCATGGAGACGCATTGGTACAAGTGTGGCCGCCACAGCCACAGCCCTGGCGCTCGGCCTAGTGGCTTGCAGGGGTGCGGGTGCCGCAGATGGCGCAGCCAGCGCGCCTGCTGCCAGCAGCACGGCTGGCCTTGGCGTGTCCGTCTTGAGCCCTAAGTTGTTGATCACCGGCCTGAAACGCGAGCGCTCCGTGCGTCTCTATCTGCCGCCCAGCTACGCCTACTCCACCAAACGCTACCCCGTGCTCTATATGCACGACGGGCAAAATTTGTTTGACGCGGCTACCGCTTATGCAGGCGAGTGGGGTGTGGATGAAACGCTGGACTCGCTGGCTAAAACCAACGGGCTAGAACTCATCGTGGTGGGTATCGACAACGGCGGCGTGAACCGCATGACCGAACTCAACCCCTGGGACCATGAGCGTTTTGGCAAAGGTGAAGGTGCTCAGTACATGGAGTTCATCGTCAAGGTGGTGAAGCCGCAGATCGATGCCACCTACCGCACGCTTCCCGGGCGCGAAGCCACAGGCATCATGGGCAGCTCCATGGGCGGGTTGATCTCGCACTACGCCATCCTGCAGTACCCGCAGGTGTTCAGCAAAGCCGGTATTTTTTCGCCTGCCTACTGGCCGGGCATGGCGGTGTTTGACATGACTGCCAAGCAGCGCCCGGCCGTTGATGCACGGCTAGCGCTCTACATGGGTGGCAAAGAAGGCGACGCAGTAGCCCACTATGAGCACATGCTGGCGCAGATTAAAGCCCAAGGTCACCCAGCGGCCAATACGTGGTCCAAACTCACACCGCAGGCCCAGCACAACGAGGCATCTTGGCGCGCCGAGTTTGGCGCTGCAGTGCAGTGGATGTTTTCACCCACGGTACCTTAGGCCTCCTAGCGCCCGTACACATCCTCAAAGCGCACGATATCGTCCTCACCCAGGTAAGAGCCCGATTGCACTTCAATCATCTCCAGCGGCACACGGCCTGGGTTTTCCAGGCGGTGGGTGGTGCCCAGCGGGATGTAGGTAGATTCGTTTTCTGACACCAAGTAAGTCTCTTCACCCCGCGTCACCTTGGCGGTGCCGCTAACCACAATCCAGTGCTCGGCGCGGTGGTGGTGCATTTGCAATGACAAGATACCTTGTGGCTTGACCACGATGCGCTTGACCTGAAAGCGCTCGCCCGCATCCACGCCGTCGTACCAACCCCAGGGCCTGAACACTTTGCGGTGCATCGATCCTTCCGCGCGGCCACTCTTCTTCAGGCCGTCCACTATCTTCTTCACGTCCTGGGTCTTGTCTTTGTGCGCCACCAAAATCGCATCGGCCGTCTCTACCACCACCAGGTCGCTCACACCCACGCAGGCAATTAGGCGGCTGCTCGACAAGGCTAGCGTGTTCGTGCAGTCTTGCAGCATCACATCGCCCTGGGCCACGTTGCCCGCTGCGTCTTTGGGCAGCACTTGCCACAGCGCGTCCCACGCGCCCACGTCGGACCAGCCCGCGCTCAAAGGGATCACCACACCAGGGGGCAGGGCAGCATTGGCGGGTGCGCCAGCGCCTGCCGCCAATCGTTCCATCACCGCATAGTCAATGGAGTCACTGGGGCATTGGGCAAAAGTTTCTTTGCCCACACGCATAAATTCACCGTCGATCTTGCCTTCATTCCAGGCCTTTTGGCAGGCCGCCAAAATGTCGGCGCGGCAGGCCGCCATGGCCTGCATCCAGACCGATGCCTTCATCATGAAGATGCCGCTGTTCCACAGGTAGGTGCCTGCGGCCAAGTAGCTCTCGGCAGTGGCTAAATCGGGCTTTTCTACAAAGCGCGCAATCCGCTTGGCGCCCTGAAAGGCCTCGCCCGACTGGATATAACCGTAACCCGTCTCGGGTGCATCGGGGGTAATACCAAAGGTCACCACCGCACCGGCATCGGCCAGCGCAGCGCCCTGGCGTACCGCAGCCTGAAACGCTGCTGTATCCAAAATCACATGGTCCGCTGGCATCACCAGCAGCACCGCGTCTGCTTCATTTTTGATAGCGGCCAGCGCAGCTAGGGTCAGAGCCGGTGCCGTATTGCGCCCCATGGGCTCCAGCACAATGCTGCCGCTCTGGCCCATCAGGCGCAGCTGCTCGGCAATCACAAAGCGGTACTCTTCGTTGCACACCACCATGGGTGCGGCCAGCCTCACCCCATCCACGCCGTCTAGGCCCTCTACGCGGCGTACTGTGGCTTGCAATAGCGAGTCATCGCCCACCAATGACAGTAGTTGCTTGGGGTACTTCTCGCGCGATAGCGGCCACAGCCGAGTGCCTGAGCCGCCAGACAAAACAACCGGCTGTATCTTCATCATGTTTATTCCCTTAACTTCTTGATCTTGTAGCAAGTTTTAAACCATCAGGTCGCTCATGCGCGAGCGTCACCCCAGCGCAAGCTCACCGTTTCGTCGCCTCGGTACAGGGTTTCGCCCTGCCGGTTAACGCAGTAATCCGGCGACACAATCATTTCGCTGAAATGCATGCCTGCTGCAATGCGGGTGTACTCCAGCAAGATGCTGCGCGTAACAATAGCGCCACTGCGCACCACGCTACCGTGGCCAATCCAACACGGTCCCTCAATGGTGGCGCCAGGCTCAATCTTCACGCTAGAGCCCAAATACACTGGCCCCTGAATATTCACATCGTCCCATGGCACAGATGTATTGAGTCCCACCCAAACGCCGGGCTTTACCTCGCGCCCCGGCATATTCATTTGCGCCACTTCGCCGCGCAGTACGCGTTGCAGTACTGACCAGTAATCCGACACGCGGCCAATATCAATCCAGTTGAAAAAGCGCTTTTGCGCAAAGAAAGGCAGCTTTTGCTCCACCAGCTTGGGGAACAACTGCGAGCCAATGTCATACACCTGGTTCGAAGGGACTAGATCCAGCACCTCTGGCTCAAAAATATAAATGCCGGTGCTGGCCAGTGTGGACTTAGCCTCCTCGGGCTTGGGTTTCTCTTGGAACGACTGGATCTGACCGTTCTCATCGGGCGCCACAATGCCGTAGTTCTTCACATCGGCCAGCGGCACATCCAGTGTCACTACGCTGGCCATGGCGCCTTTGGTCTTATGCTCGTGCAGGGCTGCGCCAATGTCCAGGTCAATCAACGCGTCGCCGCATAACACCAGCGTTGGCTCGTCAAAAAATCCGCTGAAATCTTGAATGCGCCGCATACCGCCGGCCGAACCCATGGGCTTGGGAATCACATCCCCATGCTCCAGCACGCCCTCGTACGAGTAACCCAACTGCACGCCCCAGCGGTGACCATCGCCAAAGTATTGCTCAATTTTGTGGTGTTGAAAGGCCACGTTCACCATAATTTCGGTGATACCAAAATTGGCCAGGTGCTCAATCAAATACTCCATCACCGGCTTACCCAAGATGGGCACCATCGGCTTGGGCAAATACTTGGTGAGGGGGCGAACCCGTGTGCCTTGGCCTGCGGCCAAAATCATTCCTTTTGCCATTGTTCCAACTCCCGCTTTGTTTTAAATCTGTCCGTAGCCCTGTGGGTTGGCTCTTTGCCAGCGCCAGCCGTCTTCACACATGGCCGTCAAATCGCGCTCGGCTTTCCAGCCCAGCAGTCGTTCGGCCTTGTCCGCGTTAGCGTAGCAGGCCGCTATGTCGCCCGCGCGGCGCGGTGCCACTTGGTAGGGCAGCGTTTTGCCACAGGCCAGCTCAAAAGCTTTCACCATATCCAGCACGCTGTAGCCCACACCGGTGCCCAGGTTGATGGCCTCGCATTCGGTGTGATTGGCCAGCCGCTCCAGTGCTTTTAGGTGGCCTAGTGCCAAGTCGACGACGTGAATGTAGTCGCGCACGCCTGTGCCGTCAGCGGTGGCGTAGTCGTCACCCCAGACGTTTAAAAATTCGCGTCGTCCCACGGCCACTTGCGCCACAAAGGGCATCAGGTTGTTGGGCGTGCCTTGCGGGTCTTCGCCAATCAAGCCGCTGGCATGGGCGCCAACCGGGTTGAAGTAGCGCAGTATGGCAAAACGCCACTGGGTCTCGCTGCGGTGCACATCCCGCAGCATTTCCTCAATCACCAGCTTGGTTTGCCCGTACGGGTTGGTGGTGGATAGCGGGTGGTCTTCCGGTATGGGAAGCTGATGGGGGTCGCCATATACCGTGGCGGACGAGCTGAACACCAACGCCTTCACATCGCAGGCCCGCATCGCCTGTAGCAGGCGCAGTGTGCCCACCACGTTGTTATCGTAATAAGCCAGCGGGTTTTGGACTGATTCGCCCACGGATTTGAGCCCCGCAAAATGGATGACGGCAGTAGCTTGGCTGTCTTTCAGGGCATAGGTCAGTGCGTCGGCGTCGCGAATATCGCCTTGGTAAAGCTGGGGTCGCTGCCCGGTGATTCGCTCCACCCGCGCCAAGGCTTCAGGCTGGCTGTTGCAAAAGTTGTCAAAGACCGATACCTGGTGCCCCGCCTGAATAAGCTCCACGCAGGTATGCGATCCGATATAGCCCGCCCCGCCTGTTATGAATACATTCACCGTGAGCCCTTTAAAATTACCACGTCGGGATTGTCAGTGAAAACCCTTGGCTTTTCGGAGCATTCGCACCTAGCGGGGTAAGCGAACGTTGTACCGTAGTCCGATTGGACTATTTGGGGTGCTGCGTCGACCGGCATAATTAGTCGAGTAGAGTGCTAGGGCATTTGTATGCCAGCATTACTTTCAATCCGCAGCAGCCGCACGGCTCCCATGAATGACTTCTAACTTTGCCGAATTCGACCCCAATATTGAGTCCCTTGGTTCGGTGAGTGACTTCGTCAACGAATTTATTGATGCTGTGGGCCCACAAGCCTTGTTTGATGGATTCGACCGCGAAGAAACTGCCCTACTTACCGGCTACATGGAGTGTTACGGCGTGCCGCGCGACTCCCTGGTACTGCGCGAGGGCGACGATGGCAATTTCTTGGCTATTTTGGTCACGGGCCGCGCCATCATCATCAAGTCGTTTGAGGGCGTTGAAAAAGTCGTTCACGACCTCCAGCCCGGGGAGATGATTGGCGAAATGTCGCTGGTGGATGGGCAAAAGCGTTTTGCCAGCTGCGTTACCACCGAGCCCAGCGACTTTGCGGTGCTCTCCCATGAAAATCTCTATGCCTTGATCGATGCCCACCCCCGTTTGGGTAACAAG
This sequence comes from Burkholderiales bacterium, assembly GCA_025363275.1. GTDB lineage: Bacteria > Pseudomonadota > Gammaproteobacteria > Burkholderiales > Burkholderiaceae_C > Allorhodoferax. The sequence goes on from JANYEE010000115.1 coordinate 35,796, forward strand.
CTTTTGCTCATGCTGTTGGGTCTGACGACCAACCGGCTGCGCCACGCCACCAGCTTTATGCTGCCGGGCCTTCTCGATAACTCTGCCTGAGTTTTTACGAATCTAGATTCGTGCGTTAGTCCTTTCGGCCTAACACTAAGCTGTGCATTTGAACTTAGGTTAGTCCGATCGGACCATTGCTCACAGGGGTGCCGCCCAAGAAAATAGGGCGGTGTTACACCTTGACACACAACTAAGGGACTTATGAAAATTAAAAAGACATTGATCGCCTTCGCGGCTTCCGCGCTACTGGCATTCGGCTCCGCACATGCGGCCACGTTCAGCCTCACCGGCCTGCAGGGCGGCCCTCTGGTCAACCCCGGCTCTTTTACCGCCACCCTGAATTCCGCAGTGGCTGACCCCATGGCCAGCCTAAGCTTTGTACTCAATGGATTTCTATCTCTTGATGGCCACAACGACTACAAAGACCTGTTGACCTTGACGATCAACGGCAACCAAGTGGGTACCGGCTCTTTTAACCTGGGCGGTGGCGGAGCCTCCGACACCATGTTTGGCAATGGCACTGCCGTTACCGTCAACCCATCGAATATGGACCCTGGCACGGCCATTGGTTGGAACGGCGGTACTACCACGGTGTCTGGTGTCACCTTTGCTTTGAATTCAGGTGTTAACACCTTTACTTTCGCTTACTCCATACCGGGTGCTTCTAACGGCTCGGGTCAAGGTCTGGGTGATGAGGGTTGGGGTATCGCTTCTGCTACCGTCACTGCGGTTCCAGAGCCAGAAACCTATGCCATGTTGTTGGCGGGTCTGGGCCTGATGGGTGCCATTGCCCGCCGCCGCAAGCAATCCGACGCAGTTTAATCACCCAAGGAACTTCCATGAAATTACACAAACTCTTGGCCGGCGCTTCTCTGGCCCTTGCTGCGCTTGGTGCCCAAGCCTCATTAATTACCAATGGCACCTTTGAGGCCTACACTGGTACAGCTTTCACCAACGGTTTTCAGACGGTGAACACAGGCTCTACAGCCTTGGTCGGTTGGACTGTGTCTGGCGTCTCGGTGGATATCATCGAAGGCGCTTACGGCGCAGTGACGGGTTACAGCATCGATATGTTGGGTACGCCTGGCCCTGGCGCTATCTCGCAGTCTTTCGCTACCGTGGTAGGCCAGTCCTACACGCTCAGTTTTGACCTCTCGGCCAACAACGGTGGTAGTAACAACAATGCCTTGTATGTAGACCTGACCGGCAGCAGCCAGGCTGCTTTCGCAGGAGCTACGCCGTTCACCACCAAGACTTTGAATTTTGTGGCCACCGGCGCGCAGACTACCCTCACGTTCACCAGCGGTGCCAGCGGCTACTCGGGTGCGGTCATCGACAACGTGTCTGTATCTGCTGTGCCAGAGCCAGAAACCTACGCCATGTTGTTGGCCGGTCTGGGCCTGATGGGGGCCATTGCCCGCCGCCGCAAGCAAGCCTAATTTCAAAGCGCTCAGGCGTCGCCAAACGCCATACCTGCAGCGTCTTTGGCTGACAAGATAGGAGCCACCCCCACGTTGGGCCAAGCAATGTCCAATGTGGGGTCGTTCCAGGCAATGCAGCGTTCGTGTGCGGGGGCGTAAAAGTCGGTGGTCTTGTACAAAAACTCGGCCGTGTCAGACAGCACCATAAAGCCGTGTGCCAAGCCGGGTGGCACCCACAGTTGGCGCTTATTGGTGGCGCTCAAAATCTCACCCACCCACTGTCCATACGTGGGGGAGTCCTTGCGAATATCCACCGCCACATCAAACACTTCGCCCGCCACCACGCGCACCAGCTTGCCCTGGGGCTGCACCACCTGGTAGTGCAGGCCGCGTAGCACGCCACGGCTGGATTTGGAGTGGTTGTCCTGTACAAACTTCCATGGTTTGCCCGTGGCTTCATGGAAAGCGCGCTCGTTAAAACTCTCGTAAAAGAAGCCGCGCTCATCCCCAAACACCTTGGGTTCGATCAAAAAAACATCGGCAATTTTGCAGGGCGTCGCTTTCATCAAAATACCTTTTCTTTCAGCAGACGCTGCAAATACTGCCCGTAGCCTGACTTAGCCAGCGGTGCAGCCAGTGCAGCCAGTTGCGTATCGTCAATCCAGCCGCTACGCCATGCAATCTCTTCGGGGCAAGCTACCTTCAGGCCCTGGCGGTGTTCAATGGTGTAGATGAACTGGCTGGCCTCTAGCATGGACTCGTGCGTGCCTGTATCCAGCCACGCGTAGCCGCGGCCCATGGTCTGCACATCCAGCGTACCTTGCTCCAGGTACATACGGTTCAGGTCGGTAATCTCTAGCTCGCCGCGGGCCGATGGTTTGACCCGCTTGGCCAGTTCCACCACTTGCTTGTCATAAAAATATAGGCCAGTCACTGCGTAACGCGACTTGGGCGCTTTGGGCTTTTCTTCGAGGCTGACGGCGCGGCCATCGGCATTAAATTCGACCACGCCATAGCGCTCCGGGTCTTGCACCGCATAGGCAAACACGGTGGCACCGTGAGTTTGGTTGTTGGCGCTGTGCACCAGGCCCGCAAAATCGTGACCATAAAAAATGTTGTCGCCCAGCACCAGTGCGCTGGGGGCGCCATTCAAAAATTTTTCGCCAATCAAGAATGCCTGCGCCAGCCCGTCGGGCGAGGGTTGCACGGCGTACGTAATTTGAATGCCCCACTGCGTGCCATCGCCAAGCAGCTGCTCAAAGCGCGGTGTGTCTTGTGGGGTCGATATCACCAGCACCTCTTTAATACCTGCCAGCAGCAGCGCACTCAAGGGGTAGTAAATCATCGGCTTGTCGTAAATCGGCAGCAGCTGTTTGCTGACCGCCTGCGTGGCCGGGTACAGGCGTGTGCCGCTGCCGCCCGCCAGGATGATGCCTTTGCGGCCGGTGGGGTTGAGGCTGGGTTTACTGGTTGGAGGCATGGTTATGGTTTTCCTGAAATTTCAGTCAACATGCGGGCCACGCCCTGCTGCCAGTGCGGCAGGGTCAGGCCAAACGCACTTTGCAACTTGGTGGTGTTAAGGCGTGAATTGAGCGGACGCCGGGCGGGTGTGGGGTAGCTGGCCGTGGTGGTGGGTTTCACGTGCTGCGGCCCGGCCTTGAGCGTCCAGCCCAAGGCTTGCGCCTGGGCTAATACGAATTGGCAATAGCCGTACCAAGTGGTCTCACCAGCCGCTACGCAGTGGTACAGGCCCGCCAGTTGTGGGTAGGCTTGTGCCATGCGCACCGCGTGGGTGGTTACGTCCGCCAGCAGCTCGGCAGATGTAGGTGCACCCACCTGGTCATCGATCACGGTCAGGGCTTCGCGCTCGCCGGCCAAGCGCAGCATGGTCTTGGCAAAGTTGCCACCGCGCGCGGCATACACCCAGCTGGTGCGCAAAATTAGGTGCTTGGGCGTGCTGGCCACGGCCTGTTCGCCTTCTAGCTTGGTCTGGCCATACACGCTCAAGGGGCCGGCGGTATCGGTTTCCAGCCACGGCTGGCTGCCGCTGCCGTCAAACACATAGTCGGTGCTGTAGTGCACCAGCCATGCTCCTAATTCTGTAGCAGCTTGGGCAAGAACGGCGGGGGCCTCAGCATTAATAAGCCTTGCAACAGTGGGTTCGCTCTCGGCTTTGTCTACGGCCGTATGGGCGGCGGCATTCACAATGACTTGCGGTTGTACGTGGCGTACGGTCTCGGCCAAGCCGGCCAGGTTGGTGAAGTCACCACACAGCCCATCGGGGTTGTGTGCAGGGTCAAAGTCCAGGGCTACGACTTCGCCTAAAACGCTCAGGCTGCGTTGCAGCTCCCAGCCCACCTGGCCGCCACGGCCCAGTAGCAAAACCTTCATGCTTTGGCTCCGTATTGCTGGGCCACCCAGTCTTTGTAGCTACCGCTTTGCACATTGGCCACCCAGTCGGGGTTGTCCAAATACCACTGCACGGTTTTGCGGATGCCAGATTCAAAGGTCTCAGCCGGCTTCCAGCCCAGCTGGCTTTCAATCTTGCGCGCGTCAATCGCGTAGCGACGGTCATGGCCGGGGCGATCGGTCACGTAGGTAATCTGCTCGTGGTAAGGCTTGCCGTCAGTGCGGGGTTTTAGCTCATCCAAGAGCGCGCACACGGTGTGCACGATGTCCAGGTTGGGCTTCTCGTTCCAGCCGCCCACGTTGTAGACCTCGCCCACCGTGCCAGCCTCCAGCACGCGGCGTATGGCGCTGCAGTGGTCTTTCACGTATAGCCAGTCGCGAATTTGTTGGCCATCGCCGTACACCGGCAGGGGTTTGCCGGCTTGTGCGTTGACGATCATCAACGGGATCAGTTTCTCCGGGAAATGGAAAGGGCCGTAGTTATTGCTGCAATTGGTGGTGAGCACCGGCAGGCCGTAGGTGTGGTGGTAGGCGCGCACCAGGTGGTCGCTGGCGGCCTTGCTGGCGCTATAAGGGCTGTTGGGCTCGTACTTGTTGTTCTCGGTAAAGGCCGGGTCGGTCTTGCTCAGTGATCCATACACCTCGTCGGTGGACACGTGCAAGAAGCGAAAGGCAGCTTTGGCATCCCCACCGGTATCTGCCTTCAGGCCGCCCCAATAGGCGCGCGTGCATTCCAGTAGATTGAAGGTGCCCACGATGTTGGTGTGGATGAAATCACCGGGGCCGCTGATGGAGCGGTCGACATGGCTCTCAGCCGCAAAGTTGAGGATGGCGCGGGGCTGGTGTGTGGCCAGCAAATGGTTCACCAGCGCCGTGTCGCCAAAGTCTCCTTGCACAAACACATGCTGCGGGTTATCTGCAATCGACGCCAAGTTTTGCAGGTTACCGGCGTAGGTCAGCTTGTCCAGGTTAACAATAGGCTCGTCAGAATGGGCTACCCACTCCAATGCAAAGTTGCTGCCGATGAATCCGGCACCACCGGTCACGAGAATTGTCATTTTTAGTCCCTCGGGGTCAACCCTGAATTGTCAGGGAAAACGGGCGGGAATTTGGCTATTCGTTCGCAGGAGCCAGGTTTGGCGTCTTGGCAGGCAATTTAGGCGGCAAATCGGCCTGTGGCCCAGGTAAAATCTGCCTGTGCAGCTATCAATTCAATAGCGGATGCTTACACCTTGTTGTACTCCCGGTACCACGTCACAAACCTGGCCACGCCCACCTTCACTGCCGTATCCGGCTTAAAGCCCACCCAGGCGTTCAGTGCGTCGGTGTTGGCCGCGGTAGCGGGCACGTCACCCGGCTGCATGGGCAGGAAGTTCTTTTCGGCGGTTTTGCCAATCGCCAGCTCCAGCGCCTGGATGTAGTCCATCAGCGGCGTGGGCTGGTTGTTGCCGATGTTGAACACGCGGTAGGGCGCATGGCTGGTGCTGGGGTCCGGGTTGCTGGCATCAAAGGCCGGGTCTGGCGCGGCCGGCTTGTCCAACACGCGGATCACGCCTTCCACGATGTCGTCAATGAAGGTGAAATCGCGCACCATCTGGCCGTGGTTGAACACATCAATCGGCTGGCCCGCCAGAATGGCTTTGGTGAACAGAAACAGCGCCATGTCCGGCCGGCCCCAGGGGCCATAGACGGTGAAGAAGCGCAGGCCTGTGGTGGGTAATCCAAACAGGTGGCTGTAGGTGTGGGCCATCAGCTCGTTGGCTTTTTTGGTGGCGGCGTAGAGGCTGACCGGGTGGTCCACGCTGTCGGCCTCGGCAAATGGCAGTTTGGTGTTGCCACCGTACACGCTGGAGCTACTGGCATAGGCCAGGTGCTCGATCGCGTTGTGGCGGCAGGCCTCCAGCACATTGTTGAAGCCCAGCACATTGGCGTCTATATAGGCGCGCGGGTTTTGCAGCGAGTAGCGCACCCCGGCTTGGGCTGCCAGATGCACCACCCGCTGCGGCTTGAAGCTGGCAAACACGGCATGGATGCCATCGGCGTCTTCTACGCTCAATTTGTGAAAACTAAAGCCAGGGTGGCTAGTGAGGCGCGCCAGGCGCGCTTCCTTCAGGCGCACATCGTAGTAGTCGTTCAGGTTGTCGATGCCCACCACCTCATCGCCACGCGCCAACAGGCGCAGGCAGGTGTGCATGCCGATGAAGCCGGCAGCGCCGGTAACGAGGATTTTCATAAATTTGATCAAATTTTTAATGAAATCAGGCTGCGGCCCAGGTGTTTACTGCCTGAGCAGCTATCAATACCGTAGCAAACGCTATTTGCAATCCGGCGTTACCGCCCAATCGCCAAATACTCAAACCCCATGCCGCGCACCAGCTTGGGGTCGTACATATTGCGGCCATCAAAAATCACCGGGCTTTTGAGCGCCGCCTTGATGCCTGCAAAGTCTGGGCTTCGGAACTCTTTCCACTCGGTCACGATGAGCAGGGCGTCTGCGTTGGCCAGCGCGGCGGTTTGGCTGTCGGCATAGGTGAGGCGGGGCTCATCCGGGAAACAATGTTTGGCCTCTGGCATGGCTACGGGGTCGTAGGCGGTCAGGGTGGCACCGGCGGCCAGCAGGTCTTTGATCACCTCGCGGCTGGTAGCTTCGCGCATGTCGTCCGTGTTGGCTTTAAACGCTAAGCCCCACAGCGCAAAGTGCTTGCCTCGCAAATCCGCGCCGAATCGCGCTTTTACCTTGCTGCCCACCACGTGCTTTTGGGCGTCATTGGCGGCCTCTACCGCCGTCAGCACCTTCAACTCAATACCTGCTTCGTCCGCGGCAGTTTTGATCAGCGCCTTCACGTCTTTAGGAAAGCAAGAGCCGCCGTAGCCCGCGCCTGCGTACAAAAAGTCGTAGCCAATGCGCGGGTCAGAGCCAATGCCTTTGCGCACGCTTTCAATATCGGCACCCAGCTTTTCAGCCAAGTTGGCCAGCTCGTTCATAAAGCTGATGCGCGTGGCCAGCATCGCGTTGGCGGCGTATTTGGTCAGCTCTGCGCTGCGTACATCCATGAGCACCAACCTGTCATGGTTGCGCTGAAACGGCGCATACAGCGCGCGCATGTTGAGCGCGGCCTGCTCATCGTTGCAGCCAATGATGATGCGGTCGGGCTTCATAAAGTCGTCGACTGCTGCGCCTTCTTTCAAAAACTCGGGGTTAGACACCACGCTGTACGGAATATCCACACCGCGCGTCTTCAACTCCTCGGCAATCGCTGCGTTTACTGCGTCTGCTGTGCCCACCGGAACCGTGCTCTTGTCCACCACCACTTTGTAATCGGTCATGTGTTTACCGATGTTGCGCGCGGCGGCGGTCACATATTTCATGTCGGCAGAGCCATCCTCATCCGGCGGCGTGCCCACGGCAATGAACTGGATGGTGCCGAAATGTGCGGCGCGCTGTACGTCGGTAGTAAAGTGCAAGCGACCCGCGGCCACATTGCGTTTCACCATCTCTTGCAAGCCTGGCTCAAAGATCGGAATACCACCGTCTTCCAAGATCTTGATCTTGGCCGGGTCTACATCCAGACACAGCACTTCATTACCCACCTCGGCCAGGCAGGTACCTGAAACCAAGCCAACGTAGCCAGTGCCGATCACTGTTATTTTCATCACTCACTTCCTTAAAAATTTAACCAAAAATGGCTCTAGCCCTAGTGGAATATGCACGGGCAGCTTCTCTTTTGATAGCAAAAAAGCGTCCACTAGCTTTGAGAAGTCGTCACGCGGTCTAGGACCAATGTGGCCGCGAGTTTTCTACTTTGCATTCAGCACCACTGCCCCATTACTACCGGTGAGCGTTAGCACGCCGTCCTTCAATTGCACCGCCTTCGTGGTAATCACTCCCGGCGTGTCCCATGCAAGCACCTTGCCATTGCGTGTAATGACCGGCAATGCCGCCCAACGTTTACCAGTTTGGGCCAGCTTAAATTCCACTGTGGTGGCCGCACCGTCAGACTCTTTGATGGACAACCGCGACGTCGCTGCATCAAAGTCTGGCGCACTCTTTTTAACTGACTCCTTGAACTGATCAAAGTTGAAATCTGGCCGAGCCGAATCCACCCTTACAAACAAGGCAGTCTTTGGCTCCCGCGCCTTGAGCACCACATACTTCTGCCCCATCTTGGCATTGCTGGTGCCATAGCTGTTGGTGCCCTTGAGGGTTCCAATGGCCGCAAAGCTACTACCCTCGCGCACGAACACCCAGTTCGGCTCCGTCAGAATGACATCCAGACCTTTTGGAATACGGCATTGCGCTACCTGAAACAAGCTGTTCTTTTGCCTGTCGCGTTTTGCAAACCAACTGTTACCTGCTTGTTGCCAAGGGTCTGCCTGGGGTATGTTGAACACCATGGTCACACTGCTTTGGTCGTAACGGTACATCTGCTGAAAAGGCGATGACCTATCGGTGCCCCAAGCATCTTCACCGTCGTTGCTGTTCCAGTAGGGGTGGCTGCATTCAATTTGATTCAGGGCCTTGGTGGTATTGAGCAACACAGAAAACAACTGAATGTGCCCGCTGTACCCAAACGGATCAAACAGCAGGTTGCCAGTGCCTACAGCAAAGTCTTCCGCTACAAAACTATCGCCATAGATCTCGGTGCTAGTGGGTGCATCCCAAATGCCAAACTCGGGCGTTTTCACATGCAACTCATAGGGCAGATTTGCTGTGTCGTGTATCTCATTCAACACTGTGGGTGGCCGCCAATTGGATAGCGCCAGCATGACAAAGTAATACGGCTCACTGCGCCCTTGAAAGTCATATAAACCCAAGCCACTCGGCTCCCCAAAATAAAACCACAACACCTGCTGCGCGATAGACGGGGCGTAATCCTGTGAAGTCTCAAGGGCGTTGCGCTGATCGTAGTTTTTACGCGTCACGGGGGGCACTATCACGCCCCGAAATGAACTCACTTGCAGGGCAGCTACTTGCAAGATAGCCTCTTTGTCTGCCAGCGCTTTTACAGCTGAGTCGTCTGCAAAATCCACCAAATTAAGCAGTGGAAACAGGTTGACCATGGCATAGGTGGGCGACAGCAACTCCAATTGCCCCGCCTTAAAGAAATGCGCTGTTCTGCCCGTCATCAGGCGCTTTAGCTCAGCCATCAGTTGTGGCGATGTGTAAACCTTGCCATCCCAATGCGTCCACTTGGCATCAGGAAAATACTGCGCCAGCAAATACCATGAGCTGGCTTTCATGATGGCGTGATTGATCGTGCCATGCCCCAGCAACCACTGCTTCTTGCTGGTCAAACTTTCTAGCAAAACATTCTTTTGCGCACTACTCATGCAGTGCCCAAACTGGTACAAATACCGCACCAGTGGTGGCACTGCAAACATTTCTACAGGGCCATCGTCAGGATGGGAAACTGGCAAGCTGGCCAACTGCGACATGTACTCGGGCCACGCCGCTGGCCCGCACCCAAGTTGTGCAGTTTGCGCCAGTAGGTCGTAGCCTTTGAATTTAGTCGGACCATTGGAAAGCTGAACTGGCGCAGCCATGCGCTTCATCGCGCGCTTGCGGTTTTGAAACAGTGTTTCTGCATCCGTATCAGCGGCGTGTACGCACAAGGTTGCCAGTAGCAAGGTAAGAGTCGCGGCAAGGACGCGCAAAAACATGGTCTGTACCTTTCAAAGGCTTTGCATTTGCTTGGCCAGTTGGCCTAAAACCATGTCAATGTGCAAATACTGCTCTGCATAGGCCCTGGCTGAAGCACCCATACGCTGGCGGTTGGGCGCGTTTTTGGCCAGCTCGGTTATGGCTGCCAGCATCAGTTTTGCGTTTTCTGGCGGTACCACCAGACCACACGCCGTGTCTGCGCCGCTGCCCAGCACCACCCTGGCCAGCTCAGTACCCAGGTGCGCCGTGGCTACCACGGGTCTGCCGCTTGCCAACATGCCCGTCAGCTTACTGGGCATTACCAAATCTGCCGCATCGGCTCTCTGTGGCAATAAATGAATGTCCGCCATCGCCAGCAAATCATTCAAACGGTCAAACGGCTGCAACGGCAAAAAGTAAACATACTTTAACCCTGCGCACTGGGCCTGCAAGCTAGTGCGCCCGGCCCCATCGCCACAAAATACAAATGCCAATGGCACGGCATTCTCGTTATCAGTACCCCCAGCGTAGCCCACCTTCGCCTCGTGTAACTGTGCGATGTTGGACAGAATTTCAAGCCCCTGTTTAGCGCCCATATTGCCGCTATAAAGCGCTACTACGCAGTCAGTGGGTATGCCTAATTCGTGCCGGTAGGGGCTGGGCCCAGCCGCCGGTGCGCGCGGCGATATGGCTGATATATCTACCCAATTAGGTGCCAGCAAAGCTTTGCCTGCGTCTATGCCTTTGGCCAGTAGCTTGTCTAGCATTCGGTTTGATATGGTGGACACTACATCAAACCGCTGCATCAGCCAGCGCTCGCACCCCATCACCAGCCCCCGCAAACGCTTACCGCGCAGCATGCCTAGTTCAAACGCGGCATCGACCTCAAAATCTTGAATATGTAGCCAAGCCTTAGCCCCGCTAAGCCGCGCTACCAGGCACGCGGCTGGGGCGCAAAACAGCGCGGGCTCTACTACCCACACCACATCGGCACGCCAAAACACTTGGCGCAACATGACAGGCAAGCTGCTGAGAGCAAAACTGGCCAGATGAACCAGCCGCTTTACGCCCCCAGGCCTACCGGGTACCCACAGGGGGCAACGCCACACAGCTACACCACGCCACTGCTCTTTTTGCCAGCGCGTGCTGCTGTATCCGGCACTGACTGCCCAGGCCGGGTAGTAGGGTGGGGCGGTGACAACGCGGACCTTATGCCCTTGGTTTGCAAGCCATGCCGCCATTTCCCCGGTGTATTTACCAATACCCGTGAGTTCAGGCGAGAAATTAAGGCCGTATATCAGTATTTTCATTTTTAAAAGCGACTTCAATCTCATTGACTTTTAAAACAATGAAATACTCATAAATCGATTGAAGTGCTGCGTAGGTGAAGCCAGCACGGCCGTCTAAAAAACCGCGCTTAAAAACATAAAGAATCAAGAACTTCAATAGCGGGCGAAAAGGCAATCTGTAAAATAATTCTTTTTGATTGAATCGCCGAATATGAAAGTCTTTTTCAAAAAAAGCTTTAGTAATGCTAAAAGTACCGCCACTCGCCCTGTTCTTGATAATCTGAGTGGCTTCTGCCTTACTGTAGGCGTTGTGCCTTTCCACCCAAAAATGGATGCCTTTGCTGAAAGGATAGTGGTCTAAAAAACCACTGACAGTACCAACCGGTCCGTGCGGTACCGTGATTGGGTTGATTAATCGTTCGTAATGTACCTTGCCGACTTGGAGCAGTCGCATATAAAAGGGAGATGTCTGTACGTGCTTGAGCCAGGTATTCATGAAGAAGTCGCGACGCTGAATACTGTAAGCAACAATGTCTCCCGAACTTTTAACGGCCTCCGCAATATGCTGCGCAAGCTCTGGCGTAACCCGCTCGTCAGCATCAACCACCAGCACCCACTGATTTTTGTAGGCGATGTTGTCGAGCCCCCAATTGCGATGTGCTGCTTCATCCCCACCAAAAGCAAGTTTGTTGGTGCCGTAGTCGCGTTGCGTTACTTTGGCTCCGTATTGCTCTGCAATAGCTACTGTTTCGTCAGTGCTCATAGAGTCAAAAATGTGGATGTCGTCGCACCAGACAACCGATTCCAGGCATCCTGCCAAGTCCAACTGCTCGTTTTTTGTCAATATCAAAACTGAAACGTTGCTCATGACTTGGCGGCCTTCTCTCGACTGCGTTTCTTCATCGCAGGATTGCCCACCCAAACGGTCCAGGGCTCACTGATAGATTTCGTCACTACGCACCTGGCCGCAACGACGCAGCCTTCAGCCACGGATACCCCTGGCCCGATAAAAGCCTCTGCACATATCCAGGCGTGCTCACCAATAGAAATAGGCTTTGCTACGAGCTGAAAATTGGCCGAATCAATGTTGTGAGTACCACCGCATAAATGCGCTCCTTGGGAGATAACCGCGTTACTGCCAATAGTGATGGGGGCCATGTTGTAAAGGGTGACGCCGTTGGCAATGCCGACCCGGTTGCCAATAGTGAGCTGCCAGGGCGCCCACACGCGTACACCGGGGTACACATGCACATCTGTACCCAGCTTTGCACCAAATGCTTTTAAAAGCCAGTTTCTCCAAACGTGCAGTGGCCGTGGGCTCGGACGAAACAGCAGCAGCCACACGACACCCCACGCTGCCCGCGCAATACGATTGGCGAGCGAGAATGAAGGCTGTGTATAGGGGTCGTTACTGTCTATGATCATCTCAAAAATCGTTGGATAGTTGATGAGATGCTGTCTGTCATTGCCTCAATGGTGTAGCGGGCTTTGAAGGTAGCGCTGGCCTGTTCCGCCATGGCTTCGCGTTCTTGCGCGCACTTGCTAATCCAAGCATTGAGAGTCGCTTCAGTGCCTTCCTGAGTGTCCGGATTGGCTATTCCGGCACCATCTTCAACAATCTCGCGCCAAATATTGACCTTGTCGGAAATCAGCACTGGCAGACCACACCCTAAGGCTTCTGCCACAGCAATGCCAAAATTCTCTTGGTGCGAGGACAGTACAAAGGCCTCTGCCGAATAAAAAGCGCCCCACTTCATGTCGCCACTCAGCATGCCAGGCCAACTGATACGGTCTGCTACGCCCAGTGCAGCAGCTTGCACCTGTAGTGCGGCTACCCAGCCAGACTCATCCGGGCCCGCCATCATCAAATGCAAGTGGGGGTCTTGAGCAGCTACCTTGGCAAAGGCAGCAATCGTTAAGTCGCAGCCCTTCTTCTCTTGAATACGGCTTAAGAAAAGCAGGATGCGTTTGCCCTGCAGATTTGGAAATTTGGCTGCGAAAACAGCCCGCAGTTCGATTGCATTGCTTGGGGGCGTCTTTGTGCCGTAGTTAATTACGGCTTCATTTACTTTGTAAAGCCAAAAAGACTTGCGTGCCTGGATGCGCTCTTCCTCACAGGTGAACAGTACAGCCCTTGCGTCCCTTAGAAGGCGGTATTCTGCCCAGGGCCAATACAACCATTTCTTGAGATGCTTGAGCGGGTAGGTATGCTTAAACCAGGGGTCTAACATGCCGTGAGTAAATACAAAGTACGGAACTGAGGCATCACTGAGCGCCCGCCAAGTCGCAAAGCCGTGGTATTGCCAAAGGCCATTCACTATGACAGCGTCGTATTTGCCAGCGTGTTCTTGGAGCCAAGGTTTTAGCTTTGTGTTGTATTTGTAATGTCCCGTGGAGGGGCCAAGCGCATGCACCGTTAGCGGAAAATCTTTTAAGAAAGGCGCATCAGGAGTGTCCAAACTGACAACCTCTAATATATGCCCCATTTTTTTCAGTTGTAGACCAAATTGCCTTACGCCTTCCATTGGCCCGCCGCCCTTGGGGTCCACTGACGATATTACGTGTAATGTTTTCATATCAATTTAGATTTTTATTAACACGCGTGGTTGTGCAGTACGCGCTTATATATTTCGATATAGCTCGCTATGGCAGCATCTGCGTTGAATTTTGATGCCCATTCCTGCCGGGCTAACTTACATGCAGCTTCCAGCTCTGGGTTCATTTTGAGTAACTGGGTAATTTGGGTTGCACCTTGTACGCTCCACTCCGCTATGTCAGTCGTCGCAGTAAGCCTTGGCAAATACAAAGCTTCAGGCCCACCGATTTCATTCATCGGTGCTTCGTCGGTAGTAATAACAGCGCAACCGCAAGCCTGCGCTTCCACAATAGGCCAACCGAAGCCTTCAGCATGGCTCGGAAAGATAAATGCACGCGCAACTGAATACGATGCCTCGATCTGTTCACCGCTCAGCTTATAAAAGAAATTAACTTTTCCTGACGGGGGTAGTAGGGCTACCGCCGCTTGTATTGCTTCTGTCTTACCCACGCCAATAAGCCAAAGTGGCAAGGGATTTTCCTGTGTTTTTGCGTATTCGGCATAAATACGAATCACGCCAATCACATTTTTGTACCATTGATTGCCACTAATGTGCAGAAGTACGCCGGTGTTAGGTACATAGAAACCAGCTTCTGCGAGCAGCTGCTGTGCCTCATTAAAAGGAACCGGTTTGAACGGATAGTTGAGCCCGTTGTAAACCACCTCAGAGGTGACGGGATGCACTCCTCCATATTCCGCAAGATCAAGTTTGGTCTTATTTGATACCGAAATGAAATGCCTTGCTTTTCGAAAACCCGATCGAATATACCGCTGGTATAACTGGCCTGACAGAGACGTAGGATTTTCGGGGATAAGGCCCATAGCAGAACGCAGCGCCAGTAAGTCGTGCGCATGAACTAGGTGGGGCCGCCTGTGCACCATCGGTACCCAAGGGCCTAAAGCTTGGTCACTAAAAACAAAAAGTGTGTCGGCAGGAACAGAGCGTAAAGATACACGAATCCAAATAGGGAAAAGCACATACTGGTCAACATACCCCGCCCATTTGGCTAACTTGGTTTTTGAAAATAGTTTGAAAACAATAGGTTGGGGCTTCCACACTTGTACCGTGTGCCCAAGTTTCTTATAAGAATCCTGGAGCATGCCTGCAAACCTCGGCATACTTTGTGAATTCATAAATGAGGGATGGGAAAATAGGACTATATTCATCTACTTACTGGCGTATTGATATGAAGCCTATTGGTAGAAAATAGTTGGACTATTTTGACTGCAATAAAGTACATGAGTCCATAAATAATTATGTTTTGTGGAAATACTCTAAATATATTAGACACCACGTGATGTATAGATTCTGCAGTCAGTCCGTATTGAAAAAACTTCCAGATAGCCAGCATTCCTAAGGCTGAGACCATCACGTGATTGTTATTTGTTTTGAATGTATGTAAATCCATAATTTTAAACATGAAGTAACAAATAAGGATATATAAAACAACAAATAAAGATCCAAATAAAGCAAGCCCCTGAGCCAACATTGAACCCGTCTTGTAGCCCCCTAAAGGTGTACCTACGCTCATGTTGGTAATATAGTCCCCCATCGAAAACTGAAGATTATCTTTATCAATTTTCAAATGTAATAGTGTAATTATGGGGGTAGGTAGTATGGCAATAATAAAATCGATAGTAATTTGAGATAAATCATTCGTTTGCCTGTCATCTAGTGACAATGCAAAATACAAAGTATTATCATGAAATTTAGTTTCAATTAATCTGGCCAGCAGAGGGTTGGCTAAATAAGTTTCGTCATACACTTTTGTTCGTGCATCTGTGCTGTCTTTCTCGCGCCTAGCCTGGAGTACGCTTGGTTGTTGCACATAATAAATCGTGTCTTCAATCATTTTTGTAGCTGATACGGTGCCTCGCGCTTTTCGCGCAATTACCATGGCTGTTGCTACCTCTGAAAGTGGTATAGACAGTGCACCAAGGACAATAGCGCCCATCAGCAGTTTAATAATTAAAGATTGTGAAATCTTTTTCTGGCTTCTAAAGGTGCTCAGCAAGGCAAATAACGCTACAGTGATAAATCCTGAAAGCATGATTCCTCGGGCGTTGACTGCCAGACCCAACAGAACAATTAAAGTAGCGTAGACACTTAGAAGAATAAAATGCAGTTTTTTATTGCAGTAAGACGGGCCCTGCTGCAAAATATACATCGGTATAAGGTAGGGCGCCCATGCTAAAAACATAATGCCTTGATTTATTTTTGTGAACGTACTTGTGCCGTCACCATAACCAAAAATAAAACCTACAAAGCCAATTAAACCCAAAATCCACAAAACGTTAACCGAGGGTATCTGATAGATATTAAAGGATTTCAATATATTTCGTGCTATTGAACTTTGTGAATCTTTTTTGTCACCCAATAATCTATAAGTCATGTGCGTACACAGCGCAATCAATTGCGCAGTTGCCAGTACGCTAAATGTGACAAGCGGTTGCCGTAAATCTTTGATCAGTGGTGTCCAATAAATAGACTGCGCAATCAATGCACCCATCTGTGTCGTTAAACAAAAGCCAAAGATAGAAAACGTGGAGAGCGGGTTGTTTTCCAGTCCCCTACTCCAAGCCAAATATCCGATGATTGAAAGGCTTGATGCAAATACGATGCAACTTGCCGCCAAGTTTTCGCTACTAAACTCAATGGCAAATTGCGCTACAAATGCAGAGGTAGCGAGAAATAGGACACTTAATATTGCAAATCTTGAATTGGTCATTTTTAAACCATTTGGGTCAGTGCAGCCAAGGCGTTTTTTCCATATTGACTCCAACCCCCAATATCTTTAATTTTTAAGAGTGCTTTGCGCCGCATGACGTCTTGCAGCACTGTTCTAGAGGCCAGTAGCGCCAATTTGTCGTGAAGAGCTTCAACGTCGCCGGCCTTGACGATGAAGCCTTCTTCCCCGTCGGTAAATAAGTTTTCAGATCCAGTATTGGGCGTGGCAATAACTGGGCATCCGCAAGCCAAGGCTTGCGCTTGTACTAAAGCCAGTCCCTCTTCAATACTTGGCAACACCATGACATGGCTTTTGCTCATCAGGTGTTTTAGCTCTGTTTGCGGCATATGGCCCAGCACCCGTGCGTCGTGCGGCCACAGGCCTCGCGCTTTTAACAGGTCGATTACCAGGGGCGATGGCGCGCCTACAAAAGTAAGTGTCTTGGCAGGGTGGCTGAGCTTGCTATAAGCCTGCACCAGATATTGCACTCCTTTTCGTAGACCCATTCCTCCTACAAACAGGATGTCAAATCTACCCTCTGCAGGCTCACCGACAGGGGAAAAGCGGGACAGGTTCACACCATAGGGCAGAACACGCAGTTTGTCCTCAGGCACACCCTGACTCACAAATGTGCGCTTCACAAAGTTGGATGGCACAGTAATAAGGTCAGCCTGGGCGTATTCGGCTTCTTCTACTGCAATAGTGCGCGGGTCTACTTCTTCTGAGTGCAGCCCCCACTTGGCGTATTCCTCTCGCAGTATCTGATCTTGAAAACGAATATGCGTAGAACCACGGTCACACACATAGCGTGCACCACGGCGTTGAGCCTCTTTGCCCGCTGCAAGCGTGGAGCCTGATAAGCCCATATACACATCGCATTCCACTAAATTGCCCGCAACAAAGCGGCCAAAGTCTCTTGCGGCCAACAGTTCCCAGTTGCGCAAAATGTGGGGCGCTGTTTTGTGCTTCCATGGGTATGCCATATATGCACCGTGAATCCAGGGGCGGGTGTGTATCAACGCAGGCGGCAGACCCTCATCTTTGAGCTTGTAGAGCGGGTATCCGGAGTACACCGCTGCCAGCGCATCCCGCGCGTGTAGCTCTCGGGCAAGGTCAAAAGTATGAAACTTGCCAATGGTGGACAGCGCAACTTTCATACAGGGTCAGTCCTCTGCAGCTTTGTAGTGTGCAACACATGGATGGCAAGCCTGGCTGAAACTAATGCAATGAAGACTTCTGCCAAAAGCATGCCAAGGCCGACGCCCGTGAGCTCGTAGGCTCGCCCAAGACCGTAGGCCAGTACCACCGCCAGACCGCTAACGGCAATAGACCAATAGGCTAAGCCCGCATGCTGATTGGTGGCCATAAGTAACACTCGGGGTACATGCCACATGCCGCCTACAGCGGCATAAGTGAGCATGACGGCCATGAATGCAGGATTGAATTCAATATTGCCATGCGACCATGAGCGAAGCAAAACGGGCGATGCGAAGTACAGCACAGCACTAAGCAACACAGCCTGAATGACTCCAATTGCCGCCGACTTCTTGAAAATGGAGGCCACCTTTCTAAAGTCACCCTGGCCATACAGGCGTGAGAATTCGGGCCACACAGCGTGGCTCATTACTGCGGTTACTTGCACTGCAACCCTCGCAATAGTGCGATAGGTGTTGAATATGGCTACCGCTATTGGGCCCAGCATCGCCCCTACCAACAAGGTAATGCCTTGCAGACCAATAGCGCTGGCAAGCGGAAACGCCATGAAGGTGAGCGCTGGTTTAAGCGTGGTTTTGATCTCCGCCGTATCAGCCTGCCCAAAGCCCCAGTGCAAACCATGGGTGCCGGTCTTTGCAACTAACATGGCAAGCCCTGTACCCAATATGCGTATGGCAAGCCCTGTGAGTGCCACCCCAGCAAAGCTGCCAAACACCGCAAGCCCCAACATAAACCCCAGCCATTCACCCAAGCGCACCAAGTGCCCTATGGCAGTGCCAAGTGGGTAGCGCCCCGTAGCCTTAAAGGCCGCCTCAGACAAGCCGCCAAACAACCCAAACAACACACCCACACACAGTGATGCCAGTGCATACCGACTGGAGGTACTGGCAACACCCACAAAAGGTATCAGCAGGATGCAGGGTAGGGCAACCAGTGCAATGAGACTGCACATGCCCAGCATAAACTTTTGCGCGCTCTGGAAGATACGGTTCGCTTCTGTCACATCGCCACGGCCCATGGCCATGGTCATCTTGTTGCCGGCCGCAGTGACCATGCCCACGTCTGCCATCGACAAGTAAGCTGGTATGGCAGACAGCATGAGCCACACGCCGTAGGTGGACGTATCCCAAAAATAGAGAAACAACGGCAAGGAGGCTAGTTGGATGCCGATGGTGATGGCCATACCGAATGAGTTAGCGCCCATACCGGCGATGATGCGGCGGATCATTGCTGCGCTACCGCTGCTTCGAGGATGCTGCGAACTATGACTTCGTTGTAGTGGCCGTTGGCCTTGATACGTGCCAGGCCCGCTTTAGCTATGCCTTGGCGGTCCGTTTCATTTGCCAATGCAATCCTGCATGCCTCTGCGCATTCTTTTGCGTCGCTCCAAAACAGCGCTTCATGCCCTTCGCGGTACATGGCTTGATGTTCACTGGTGCGCTCCGCACACAGGAGTGCGCCAAGCGCAGGTATTTCAAGAGAACGCGTAGTGTGTAGATCTCGATTTTCTTTGGACAACATGCCTAGATTGACCTTGGCACATTGGATCGCTTTGGCGTAGTCATCGCCTGATATGCCGCTACCCCGCCAGAAAGCTTGTAGTTTTGGCCACTCCGGTGCTTTGTGCCAATTCGCACCGCGGATCGCAAGCGGTACACCCAGTTTGACGAGACTTAACAAAAACGGACCGCGCTCTGGAAACCAAGTTCCAAGAAAAAGGACGTCGCATCCCCAGTGATCATCATCATGCGCACTGAGATGTCTGGGCGCATGAGAAATCTCGTCTGCGCTTCTGTAAACACGGATGACTTTTTTTGCCCCCAGAGCTTCAGCTTCTGCGACGTTCTCTACCCGCACAACAGCTACCAAATCGTAATACGGCAGGCTTTGGCGATAGGCTTTGAAGCGTGCTCCATCGCGCGGGCCCAGAGGGTCGTCAATGTTGTAGTTCAAAACAACTTTCGCAAATTTACGGAGATGTTCAATTACTGCGGGTGTCACCCACTCCCCACCGTCAACATAACAAATATCAAATGTCTTGCCGGTTAGGCTGTGATCTAAACCTGCGGCGACCCAGTGCTCAAACCAATGGCCGCCAAGGCGCCAAGTAATGCGGTCGATCCACGGCGTTTTATGCAAGTATTTGCGCAGGTCTATGTGCTCTACGTCATGACCAATTCGACGTAATGCATTGGCTCGGTCTAGGCAGGTTCCGCTAATGGGACCAAGGTAAAGTATTTTCATGGTGCCAGGAACATCAAAGCGCACCTGATGACTTAGGAATAAACGCTTCGACAGCGCCTTGGTCTACTGCCGTTAACATTTGCGAGATAAAGTTGTCCTGCAAGTCGTAAGTGCTTCCGGCGTTGCGCGTGATTTCAGAAATACGGAAAAGCAATCCATCAGCTATGTAGCCATTCAAGCCCATATGCAAACGCGCTTTGTTCAATGCAGTGGGCGGGCCGCTTAGCACGCGATCGCCAATACGGATGAAGTAGGTGACAAACTCTTGCCTGTTGCCCACATTGACGTGCATGCGCGAGACATTGAGCGGGTTTCCAGCAATGCTGGGCTGGGCTTCTGCAATGCTTTGAATGCTGAAACCCTGTGACGAATAACACGACTCGGGGCGGTGCAATTGGTTACCGAAGGTCTGGCGATCACCATAGGCAATGGACAGCATAAACCGACGGCCCGTAGGGCGGTGCTCATAAACCCGAGTGACTATCTGGGTGTAAATGGATGCGACCTTATCTTGGACTTGAGGGTCGATGATGCCGACGTTACCGGCGGTTGGGTCAACCGACCAATCGCCAAATGCGACTGGAACAATTTTGTCGTAGCTGGGCCGGCCAATGTGTTCAAACCAAGTTGCCTTTGGCTTGACCCAGGTGGCCCCCAACAGGCAAGTGGCCATCAAGATCAGTGCGAGCCAGTGGTGTCGGTTTGGGAGGGACAAAGCCATTGAGGTGGAGTTACTTTGCACCGAAATTCTCACTGATAAGGCGTAGCAGCGAGTCGGCGCCCACCATGATGAGCAAACCTGCAAGAAAGAGGACCATACCTGCCAACCCATGCAAAAAGCCTTGGCCCGCCGCATCACCCATGTAGTAGGTGATAAGTGCGAGCACTAAAACGCGAATAACGTTGGCTGTAAACGAGATGGGAATGATCAGAATTGGCAGCACCACGTTGCGCAGCATGGATTTGTGCTGAACTAAGTTGAGGTAGAGCACTCCCAGGGTCTCTAACATGAACAAGGTACGCATACCCGCACATGCTTCAGCCACCAGGAGCTTGTATTGACCTAACGCGATAACGACGCCGCTTTGTGCCACCGGCAGACCCATGAGCGCAAGTATTTCTACGGTAACTGAAGATACAGCGAGTTTCATGAAGTCGCTGACTGGCCCAATCAATGAGTTGGGAAGAGGAATCATGAACACCATGAAAAACAGCGGAAAGGCCACCGCGCGGAAGAGCTTGGTACCGCCACTGAGCAGCACGATACCCGCCATGGCCCATACAAAGGCGCCAGTTTCAAAATAAATGATGTCTAGCGCTCGGCCCGGTATGTACAGGGCTGCAGCAATCACCAAGCAAAACCAAGCCCAGCCAGGGGCTGGATTATTTTTAGATTCAAGTGGGCATTCGGACCACTTCTTCCATAGCAGCCAGAGGCTGATCGAGAGCACGATGGGCCCATGAGAGTGTTCGTCATCGGTCCATAGTCCACTGTGTGCAATCAAACCCCAAAGTGTGGGGAGAAACATGATCGCCAGCCCGACCAGCAACACGGCTAGGTCGGCCTTGGGGACAAATGATGGCAAAAATGGTGCGGGCGGTGTAACCGTGTCTACCTGACGCATGATTTATAGCCCTTGCGCAGAAACGCCGGGCAGCGGAGACGAGGCGTAGGCTTGCGCCAGACCGGTGTGCAGCGGAGTCTTGGCATGCCACCCTATGGACTTCAAAACGCTGACATCCATGAGCTTGCGTGGGGTGCCATCGGGCTTTGTACGGTCAAAGACAATGCCACCTTCAAACCCCACCACGGCTTGAACCGTCAGAGCCAAATCACGAATCGTGACGTCATGGCCCACTCCAAGATTGATCAAGGGCGGTTGAAACTTACCGGTCTTCGACTCATCACTACCCAGCAGATCTTGATATTTGTCATCTGGCAGGGTCATAACGTGGACGCATGCATCGGCCATGTCTTCACTGTACAAAAACTCGCGTTTGGGCGTGCCGGTGCCCCACACTACGACCTCTTTTGCACCGCCAAGTTTGGCCTCATGAAATTTGCGTAACAGTGCGGGGATAACGTGGCTGTTGTCTGGGTGGTAGTTATCACCCGGGCCGTACAGGTTGGTGGGCATAGCGGCCAGGTATTTAGTGCCGTACTGGCGGTTGTAGCTCCAGCACATTTCTACACCGGCTATCTTGGCTAAGGCATACGGGCGGTTGGTGGGCTCGAGCGGACCCGTCAACAGGTGCTCTTCTTTCATAGGCTGGGGAGCCATCTTGGGGTAGATGCAGCTAGACCCTAAGAACAACAGTCGCGCAACCTTATTCACATAAGCCGCGTGAATCACGTTGCTTTGAATCAGCAGGTTGTCGCGTATGAAATCCGCTGGAAAGTTGTTGTTGGCCAAGATGCCACCCACTTTGGCAGCAGCTAGGAAAACATACGCAGGCTTTTCGGCCTCAAAAAAAGCTGCTGTTGCGGCTTGGTTAGTCAGGTCTAGCTCGGCATGCGTGCGCAGCAGCAGATGGGTGTACCCGGCAGCTTGCAGATTGCGCACGATGGCAGAGCCCACCAGGCCGCGGTGACCCGCCACGTAGATTTTTGCGTTCTTGTCCATACGGCAGCCGCTTATTCGTGGTGGTCGTAAGTCTGAAATCCGGCCAGCTTGACCAGCGCATCGCGCTTGGCACTAGTAAAGTCGGCTTGCACCATTTCTGCCACTAGCTCTTTGAGTGTGGTGGTGGGCACCCAGCCCAGTTTTTCTTTGGCTTTGGTGGGGTCGCCCAACAGAGTTTCCACTTCAGTGGGGCGATAGTAGCGAGGGTCTACCTTCACGATCACATCGCCAACCTTGCACTTGGCTTTGTCCCCAGTGATAGCGCTAACGGTACCTGTTTCGTTTTCGCCGATACCTGTCCAGGTGAGTGTGATGCCGAGCTCTTCGGCAGCAAACTCGACGAACTGGCGCACGCTGTATTGAACGCCGGTGGCGATGACAAAGTCTTCAGCGTGGTCTTGCTGCAGCATCAGCCACTGCATTTCCACGTAGTCACGCGCGTGGCCCCAGTCGCGCAGAGCGCTCATATTGCCCAGGTATAGGCAGTCTTGTAGGCCGAGTGCAATTCGGCTGATGGCGCGGGTGATTTTGCGGGTAACGAAGGTTTCGCCACGCAGTGGGCTCTCGTGGTTAAACAAGATACCGTTGCAGGCGTAAATTCCATAGGCTTCGCGGTAGTTCACCGTGATCCAGTAGGCATACATCTTGGCCACAGCGTAGGGGCTGCGGGGGTAGAAAGGAGTAGTTTCCTTTTGTGGAATTTCTTGCACCAAGCCATACAGCTCGGAGGTGGAGGCTTGGTAAAAGCGCGTCTTTTTCTCCAGGCCCAGGATGCGAATTGCTTCCAGGATGCGCAGTGTGCCCATGCCATCGGCGTCTGCGGTGTATTCAGGGCTCTCAAAGCTCACGGCCACATGGCTCATAGCGCCTAAGTTGTAAATCTCATCAGGCTGCACCTGCTGAATGATGCGAATCAAATTGCTGCTGTCAGTCAGGTCTCCGTAGTGCAACACAAAGTTGCGGGCCGACACATGGGGGTCTTGGTAGAGGTGGTCTACACGGTCGGTGTTAAAGCTCGAAGCGCGGCGCTTGATACCGTGCACTTCATAGCCTTTTTTGAGCAACAGCTCTGCCAAATAAGAACCGTCCTGCCCGGTTACGCCTGTAATGAGTGCTACTTTTTTCATTTTTTTGACTGCGGAGATGCGGGTAATAAGTAGTTATTTTTGAGTCTGGTGTCGATTAGGCATCATTGAGCACAGAGCCCACCAGGTGGACGCCGCCATCTTGTAGGCGACGGGCCATTTGCGCTGCGTTCGGCACCAGACTTCGGTTTTTGCGAGTGACGAGTAACGCCGCACCGGCCCGAGCCGCAATGATTTCTGCGTCTGCATAGTCGCCACCGCTGGGGGTGTCAATCAAGATGACATCAAACTCGTGTACTGCAGTCATTAGCAACTGACCGAAGCTGGCTCGACCCAAAAGCTCTTGCGGGTTGGGTGGAACAGCCCCAGCGGGCAATACGGCCAGACCGGGCATGCCGGGCACCAGCTGGGCGGCCTCTAAGGATGCACGGTCGGCCAATATGCCTGACAAACCTGCACCACGACCGAGCTTGAACATGGCATGTTGCCCGGCATCAGGCTTAGCCCGTAGGTCCCCATCAATCAATAGCGTGCGCTGGCCTTGCTGGGCAAACACCACAGCCAAATTGGCAGTAATGAAGCTGCGGCCCTCGCCCTTGCCTGGGCTCACCACGGCCAACACTTTGTGCATGGGTTCACCGTTAAACCAGCGCAACATGAGTTGGCTGCGCACCGCACGCAAGTTTTCCGATACTTTGCTGAATGGCTTGTAGGCAGCCACCAGGTCTTGGCTGAGGCTGCTATCAGCTTCAGGCAGGTAAGCGTAATCAAACTGCTTGCTTAGGGCATAGTCAATATCAGCTTTGGTGAGCACGTGCAGCGCAATGGCGGCCTCGCCGAAGGGCACTTGGTCTTGCTTTTGACGTTCCAGAATGCGCTTGGCATCCTCCGGTGTCAGGCGGCCATTGGCCACCAAAATATCGCCAATGGATCGGGCATTGCCGGTAGCAGCCAGGCTAGTGGAGAGTGATGCGTTCATGCGCGGGCTCCAATGTGTGCAATGCTGCCGAGTACCGGCATATCCAGGGCTTCGGCCAAGTCCACAGTGCTGCGCACACGACGGTTTATGAGTTCCAGTAGCAAAGCCAGGCCTAAGCCCAACAGCGCTCCCATAAAGATAGACACCAATATATTCAGGAATACGCGAGGTTTGGACGGTACGGAGGGCGGTGCCGCGGGGTTGAGTACCGCAATGTTGGTTTGTGTTGTCTGACTTTCAATATTAGTTTGGCTTGCACGCTGGCTCACGATTTCAAAGGCGCGTTGGGCCGATTCAATATCGCGACGCAGCACATTAAGTTCATCGCGTTGCTTGTTCAGCAGCAGCACGCGAGCCTTTTGACCAGCGAGGGCGCCTTGTAACTGTTGTTCGCGCTGCTTACCCACCGAATATGTGGTTTCAATGGAGCTGGTGATTTTGCGGGTTTCAGAGTCGAGCTGGGCCCGCAGAGTTGCCAGCTCGGCCTCGGTGCGTTGGGTTTGGGGGTGGTTTACACCCAGGTTCACACTGCTTTCGGTCAGGCGGGCTTGTAGGCGGCCGATGTCTGCTTTCAGGCTGTTGATCAGTGGGTTTTGAATTACCTCACTCAAGGTGTCGGCGTGCGCAGTGTTGCGCTTGCTTTGGCTATCGGTGGTTTGACCTTGCACACCTGTGAGCTGGCTGCTGGTCTCATTGAGCTTCGCAGTTTCAAAGTCCATGCGCTCGTCGGCGGATGTGATGCCGTTGGCCTGCTGGTAGCTGGACAGAGCCGATTGGGATTTTTCCAGCTTGTCGCGGGCGGCCTTGGTTTGCTCTTCAAAAAAGGCAGCAAATTGGCGGGCTGGTGCCAGGCGCAGATCCAGGTTGACGTCCATGTAGGCCTGCGCAAAGCCATTGGCTACGGCTGCGGCAAAGTCGGGGTCATTGCCGGTGTAGTTGATGTTGATGACATTACTCTCGCGGCTGGGCCTCACATCCAACTGTCGCTGCAGAACATTGGCAAGCCAATCGGTCACATTGCCCTTGCCAAGGGTGGCCTCCCTCCATTGGGCTTGCACTGTGGGGTTGGAGTCCAGCTTCAGCAGCTTGACAGCGGCTTTGGCAACACGGTCGCTGTTGATGATGTCAATTTGGGTGGCCATATAGCCTGGGGCCATCATGCCCTGCAGCATCATGCCGCTGACGGGATCTGGAGATTTGACGTCGATGACTACTGCGGCACTGGCGGTGTATTGCTTAGGCAGCATCACGCTAATGACGACGGTGAGGGAAACGATCAGCAAAAATGTGATCAAGGCGACGAGGTAGCGAGCTCGCAGAATGAGTA
Source organism: Burkholderiales bacterium (assembly GCA_025363275.1). GTDB lineage: Bacteria > Pseudomonadota > Gammaproteobacteria > Burkholderiales > Burkholderiaceae_C > Allorhodoferax. The sequence continues at coordinate 61,397 of JANYEE010000115.1, forward strand.
AAAACTGTTGAAGTGTCATGGTGTTGTACTTTGACTAGAACAGGCTCTCGTTGACGTAGATCACGTCGTTGGGCAGGACAGCGTCGGTGAGTTGCGGGTTGATTTGCTGAATACTTCCGTCCGATGCCTTGCGGTGCACACGCAGGCGCCGCTCCGTGCCGCGGGCTGTGGGGCCACCACCGGTGGCTAAAGCTTGCATGATGGTCATGCCACGGTCTATACGAAACGCGCCAGGGCGCTGGGCTTCGCCATAGATATAAAACACTGGGGCGCGGTGCACATAAATACTGTCGCCGCCTTGCAGCACGATGTCGTCTTGCAGCTTTTCTTCCAAGAAGATGGAGGCAATGTCGATCTGCTTGCGAAACTGCTGGCCGTTGCGCGAGCCCACCACAATGGCTATATCGTCGCCCACAGCGTTGGCACCACCCGCGTTGGCGATCATGTCGCTCAGGCGGGTGTTGGCCGTCTCAAGCGGAAAGCGCCCGGGGCGGTTGACTTGGCCCAGCACCGCCACTTGGTTGCCGCGTATCTGGACGAGGACGATGTTGACTTGGGGCTTTTGGATAAAGCCGCCTTTTTGAAGCGCATCGGCAATTTTTTTCTCAGCCACCGCCAACGACAGGCCACCCAGATCGACCGCGCCAATCAGCGGGTAGGTGATGGAGCCGTTTTCACTCACGCGGGTCTCGATGGTGAGGTCGGGGTTTTGGAAGACCTGGATGCGGATGGCATCACCCGCGCCCAGCGGGTATTCGGTCTTGGGCTGGGCTTGGGCCGGGCTGCTGAGGCATGCCAGAACGACGCAGAAGGCTGAGAAAAGGTTTTTCATGGTGTGTGGCACAGTGCTTGGTGCGGGTTATTTCAACCCGGACACTCCTTTTTCTATAGCAGCCTGGGCAGGATCTACCTGGGCCCCAGCAGGTTTTGGCACTGAAACTGCAGTTGGAGCCGCTGCGGGGGCTGCAGCGGCCGTATCGGGCGCGCTGAACTCACCCATGTAGGTGACGGTGGTGGCCGCACGCAGTTTTTTCAGTTCTGCGGCTACGGCATCGGTGGCGCGGCGGTTGGTAATGAATTGCTCGATACGGGGCAGGGCTTCAGTTTCTGGCACGGGGGCCAGCTGCGATACCACGACGCGCACTACGGTGGTGGCCTGTGGGGTGTCAAACACCATGCTCTGGCCGTCCTTGAGTGCGTGCAGTTGGCCCAGCAGCTCGAGCGGGATTTGCTCCGCGGGGCGGGTAGCCTTGCCGCCACCAAACTGGATGTCTTTGGACTTGAGCCAGGCGGCAGCGTCTTCAATGGACTTGCCGGCCGCTACTTGGCTTTTGAGTTCGGCCGTGATGTTGGCGCCGACATTAGCTGGCGTCTTGGGTACCACCAGCTCTTGCAGGTTGTAGACGCGGCGCTCTGAGAACAGAGCGGGCTGCTCTTTGTAGTAGGCCTTGATCTCTTCTGCGGTGGGCTTAGGCAGGCTGGCGGCTAGCTTTTGCATGTAAGCGCGGGCCAAGATTTCACGGCGGGCGGCTTCAATTTGGGTAACCACATCGGGCGAACGGTGTAGCTTGGCCTCGACGGCCTGGTCGACGGCCAATTGCTGGTCGATCAGCTTTTCCAGCACTTCGCGGCTCATGGCTTTGGCTGCGTCGGGCGTAGGGGCATTGGTGGTGGCGCGTTGCAATATCTGGTTCATCTGGTGCACCGAGATTTCTTCAGAGCCGACTTTGGCCGCAACCTGGGTAGCGATTTTTTTGTCGCCCTTGTCGCCACAGGCCACCAGGCCCAGAGCAAGAGCGCCAGCCAACAGAGTAAGGGAGAAACGGGAGAATACGAGGGTCATGGTGGTAACGGACTTAAAAGTTTAGAAGCTAATTTGGGCGGAAATGCTGGTGGTGGTGCTCTGAAAATCTAGCCCCGGCAAATTGGTGTTGCGCCTGGCGTCTTGCACGGAAGTGCTGAGGGTTAGATGGGGCTGGGGCTGCCATTCAAAGGACAGTGCAGTGTCGTTCAAAGTCTCGGTGCGGTGCAGAACATTGGCAGCCAGTGCGGTGGGCGCGCCTAGGTACTCGCGCCGGGTGTATCCGTAGTTCAGGCGCAGCAGCGTTTTGGCACTGATTGCCCAGCTGGGAGCTAGTGTGAAACGGTCAGTTTGGGCGTAGTTGCTGGTACTGGTTTGATAGCTACCCAGCTCACGCGCAAGGCCGATAACGATTGCAGTCTTTCCGGTGAGGCTGAGCTTGTAATTGGCCGATGCGCTGAGGCCGCTGAAATCACGCTGGCTAAAGTTAGGGTGCGTGCGACTAAGCCCGGTCAGACGAAAGTTGGCGGTTGATTTGCCATCTAGCGCCCACCGTAGGCTGACCTCATGGTCTGTTTGATCAAATGTATCGTCGATCAAGCCGATTTGGTCGGGCGTCAGGCGATAGCTGCCCTTGGTGGTACGCAGCGTGTAGGCCCACTGGCTTCCCGAGGCATAGTCGTAGCGCAAACTTAAGTCTGTGCTGCGGCTGACAGTGTCCGCGTCAGCGGTTTGGTCTTGCGGGTTAGTTTGGGTTACCGTGGCAGCACCAGCGGCCAGACGCCAAGCGCCGCTCAGTTCATACGCCCCATCCAGCCGGGATGTCACATTGACGCGCTGATTGCGCTGTCGCGATCCGCTTACATCGGTGAAGTCATTGAGGGCTTCTTTGCGGTCAGTGGTCAGGTTGCCGCGCAGCCGGGGCGTCACGCTCCAGCGCCAGGCGGCGCTGTAATTGTTAGACGTGTTGTTGAGGAAGCTGAAGTTTTGGTAACGGTAGTTGGCCAGAGTCAGATTGAGCTCCACGCGCTGCAAGCTGTAATCTTTGCTGACATTGACGCCCACTGAGGTGATGACGATTTGGTCTGAGGCGCTATCGCGGCCAATCAAGGCGGGCAGATTGGCATCCGATGGCAAGCGAAACAGATTACTGTCTTGCGCCACCGTGGCGGCGGCATTGAGGGTAAGCGTGTCGGAGCCCTCAGCACGCGCGGCTTGGCCCAGGCCCAGCAAGCCGACTGCCAGGGCGGCCAGCGGTGCAGCCAAGCGGGCAGGGGTGAGCAAAATGGCGTACCGGCGCAACATGGCTAATAGGCTTTGTGGTCTTTCAAGACCAGGCGCACGGTCTTGAGAATGATTTGAAGGTCGAGCTGCAAGGACCAGTTGCGCAGGTAGTCAAGGTCGTAGTCAATGCGACCCTGCATTTTTTCTAGCGTTTCGGTCTCGCCGCGGTAGCCATTGACTTGGGCCCAGCCGGTGATGCCGGGCTTGACCTTGTGGCGCACCATATAGCCTTTGATGAGCTTGCGGTACAGCTCGTTATGCGCCACAGCGTGGGGGCGGGGCCCGACGATGCTCATGCGGCCCTGCAAGACATTGACAAACTGGGGCAGCTCATCGAGCGAGCTGCGGCGCAAAAACGCGCCGAGCGGGGTGATGCGGTTGTCGTTTTTTTGGGCTTGCTGGATGGCGGCTCCGTCTTCGGTGACGGTCATGGAGCGAAATTTGTAGACCACAATTTCTTCGCCATCGAGGCCGTAGCGGCGCTGCTTGAAGATGATGGGGCCAGGCGACCCCATTTTGACGGCGATGGCAATCACGGCCAAGATGGGCAGGATCAAGGTCAGGATGATGAGGGACAGCACCACATCGCTAACGCGCTTGACGGCGCCGCTTGAGCCTGTGAAAGGCGTGTCGCACACCGCAATGACAGGCATACCGCATACCGAGCCGGGACGGCCTTGCACCAGGTCGGTCACGAACATGTCTGGAACAAAGTAAATGGAGGCGGTGGTGTCTTTGAGCTCGTCCAGTAGCTGCAAAATACGCGGCTGCGAAGCCATGGGCAGCGACAGGTAGATGAGTTGGATGCGGTTGACTTTGACGATGCTAGCCAGTTGGTCGAGCTTGCCCAAATGCGGACAATCGGCGGGCTGGGACAGGCGCTGGGTGTCGCGGCTGTCGATGTAGCCGGTGAGCTCGATGTGGGCGTAAGGGGTGTGGCGGATTTTGTTAGAAAGGGCCAAGCCTTGTTCATTCATGCCCACGATGATGGCGCGCTGGGGCGGACCCTGGAGCTGCAGCAGCAAAGGCGCGGCGGCGCGCACAGCCGCACAAAAGGCCAGCTCTGTTGCGGGGGCGGCCCACAGCCAGACCCAGAGGGCTTTGATAGAAAACTCACGCAAGTAGCCTGTAGCCCAGCCGGTAATGAATAGCAACGATGCGATCCACATCCAATTGAGTAGTATGTCGATCGCCAGGCCTAACGGCGACACCTGCAGGCGCGCATGGCTGGGGAACGTCATGGCAAACACAATGACGGACAGAATGAGGTAGGCGGGAGGTATTTCGCCCTCGTAATAAACCGACACTGTCCACAGCGAAAGAACCAATGCGGCAGGCCCAATCACTGATTCAAAGACGCTGAGCAAGTTGTCTTTGCCCAGGACTAGCGGGTCGGGACGCTTAAGGTGCGCGGCAGAAAGGCTAGGGTTAACTTTAAGCATCGCTTAGCATGGAGTTAAGTTTGCTGACCGCCTGGGCTCGGTTCATCACATCGAGTTTCTTGAAAACGCGTTGCATATGGTTCTTGACGGTAAAGGCGCTGATGTCGAGGATCATTCCGATTTCTGAATTGGTTTTGCCTGCGGCTACCCAGTGCAAGATTTCGACTTCGCGCTCAGACAAGCCGAAGTCTTGCTGCAGTCGTTCTTCAACTATGGCTTCGGGTGCCTGGGTCTGGTGAGGCAAATGGGCCACCTGGCGCAGGGCAGAGTCGATGTAAGGCAACACTAGAGCCATAGCACCGCGATGGCGTTCATCGAAGGGTTCCTTGGCACCAAGGGCAACATAAAGGCAGTCATGGCTTCCACGCTCGTCTTTGATTCCGTGCACCATGGCGCTGCGCATGGTTTGCATAGCATCACTTAAAGCACTTTTCGAGCCAGCTCCTTCACCCATAAAGCCGCCAACCCCGGCATTGAGGGCGTAGGGTTTACCTTTGAATTCAGTCCAACGCGAGAAGAGCTTCAATAGCAGCGGCGTTACGGCCGGCGCATTGGAGTCTTTGGAGCGCACGCCCGCCATGCGGGAGATGATGTTGTGGTGGATGTCACCCGTTTGGAAGTCGCCCCAGGCGGTGAGCATGATGTCGTGCGGCAAGTAGCGCTGCATATCGCCCTGCAACCAGATCAGCATGTCGAAATGGCTACGAACTTCTACCGCGTGGGTGACCACGCCGTGGTAGCGTTGTATTTCTTCAGGCGATAAAGATTGCAAAAAACCCATAGGGACTTGTTCAAATCAACCGTTGATGTGGATGCGCCCGGTGAGGGGCGAGACGGCTTGCAGCGTGACAGTACTGCAGGCAAGGCGCGAGTCTAGGGGGTAATCGGTGTGAACGGTATCCCCCAAACGGGGGAATATCACGGTCTTGCCATTTATCTTTGAGATTGCTGTCTAAATGACAAAGGGACTGCAAGCAGTCCCTTTGTCATAACCGGACGGTAACCCGGTACTCGGACTCACACGGTAGTGTTTTTCCGACGAGCGGCAATCGCGCCCATCAAGCCCAGACCTGCGACCAGCATGGCGAAGGACTCTGGCTCCGGCACGGGGGAGATGGTACCCGTGCTGTTAGTAGACACAGTGACCAGACCAGCGTGACCAGCATTGGTCGTACCCGACACCAGAACCGACAAAGCCACACCACCGGCATAGCTGAATGCGCCGTTGAGTGGGTCATTGAAAGTGGCGATCCATGAACCGTTTTTGTCTTTCGCCATTACTGCGGGGCCGCCATTGATGGTGAAGCTGAGGGCGCCAATATAAGCATCCAAACCACCCGCTGTGAGCAACAGTTTGTTAGTGGTCGTGGGCGTTACGGTGAACTGCTGAGCGAACGGCTGGCCCGCAACCGTAGCGAAGCTTTGAAACGTAGCGGCTTGTGCAAAGCTGCCGACCGCTAAAGCTGTGGATGCCAGTGTGAGTTTGATAAATTTCGACATTTAAAGCTCCTTACTTAGTGCTTGTGCGGTTGCGACGACGAGCAATCGAACCCATCAGGCCCAAACCCGCCAATAACATGGCGTAGGTTTCCGGCTCTGGCACGGCAGCGATGTGGATGGTGTAACCACCGTCCAAATTTGAGCCAGATAGCTTGAAGTAGTAAGGAGTGCTTGCTGTCAAACCAGTCACTGTGGTGGCGTAGCCGAAAGATCCGTCATCCAAGTCAACGGTGGCGGGTATTGGCACAGAGCTGGACCAGTGGGCTCCATCCAGAGATGTTGCGAAGCTAAAGGTGGTTGCAATGTCTGTGGTAACACCGAAAAAGCCGCCAATGACGCCTGTTTTGCCCGACGCCAGAGTAACAGAGTAAACGTCACTGAAGCTTGCACCGCTGTGGCTGGTGCTGAAAGTCTGTTCGGTTTCAGTGAGCCCCGAAAAATCGTGAACCGTTGCTGTGGCTTGCGCTAAACCAGCGGTCCCAATAAGCAGTAGCGCGGCGGCTGCTTTCTTGAAGGTGCTAACAAACATAAATACTCCTTGATGATGGGTGACAGCTTGATTATCTGGCTATGACGCACTGCAACAATAGTCCGTATGGACTAACAGCGTGAATCATTTGTAACTCTGAGTTAGTTGATCGTGCCCAACAAAAAAGGGACTTCAAAAAGTCCCTGAATTGAGCAAAAAAAACTATTTGCGAGCGTTGCGGCGACGAGCGACTGCACCCATCAGGCCCAGGCCAGCCAGCAACATGGCGTAGGTTTCTGGTTCAGGTACCGCAGCCACAGGAGATGCTGTCAGGCTGATCAAGGTGTAGTCCGACTGGTTTGAGCAGGAATGACAGCTTGAAGCCGCAATGCCA
>JANYEE010000120.1 GCA_025363275.1 Burkholderiales bacterium
AATCATCATTTACTTGATAGGACTCAGATTGACCGCAGAGTGGCTGGGTGAAAAGCGAAATGACGACCAGTAGGAGGGTGGCTCATGCGGGCTACAGCCAGGTTCTCTTCTTAATCTAAAACAAAAAGCCACCTGCAACCCCTGCCAGCCGCTAAAGCTGTGGGGTTGCGGGTGGCTTCTTCTTTTAGCCGCTGCCTGGCGCGCTACGTCTTCTTGCCGGTGGCCTTTGCCTTGGAGCTGGCGGGCTTGCTGGGCTTGTCCTCATGCGTCACAAACCCAATCGGCCGCTTCGGTGGATCGGGCGGTATCGTCAGCTCACGCAGGGCATCAAACACCTGGCGCAACTGATTACGCGTATTGCGGCTAAAGGTGTCATGCGACATGGCCAGCGCTTCGGTATTCTCCTCCAAACTGGTGAGCCGATCAGCCAGGTCCTTGTGCAGCACAGCCGCCTCACGCAGGCGCACAAAGGCGCGCACCACATACACCGACACCTCCACCGCGCGCGGACTGTTGAGCACCATTGCGGCCATGATGGCACCGTGCTCGGTGAAGACATAGGGCAGGTATTTGCGGTGCTGCCCACGCCCGGTCTTTAAGGTCGCAATTTGCGACCTTAAAGAATCGGACTCATCGGCGGTGAGCTGGAACATGAAGTCGGACGGAAACCGTGCGCCATTACGTTTGACAGCCTCATTGAATCGCTTGGTTTCCACGCCGTACAGCGCCGCCAGTTCGCTATCCAAAATTACCCGTTGCCCGCGCAGCGCGGCAATGCTCAGCGAAATACTCTCCACCGCTGGCGCGGTGGGCACCACTACCGCCGTGCTCATCGTGCAGCCTGCGCGGCGCGCTTCGTGGGGGTCTTGGGTGCGGCTTTGGTGGTTGCCACAGCGGCCCTGGCCGTGGCCCGCGAGACATCCCAGCGACGGGTCTGATACTTGATGATCAAGCTCTCCAGAACTTCTTTGACGACGGCCTGTTCCTCAGGGGGTAGCTGGTCAATGGCCTCGAACTGCAAGCGCAAATCCTCGGATGGGTCGCGCTCGGTCTTCTCAAAAACCAACACATCAGCACTCACCGATAGTGCAAGCGCGAGCCGTCGCACGACATCCAGGGTGGGCTGAGACGTGCCGCCCTCATAGCGGCGAATCTGCAACACATGCACACCGACCCGGTCGGCTAAGGCTTGCTGGGTCAAGTTGCGCTCTTTGCGCAATGCGGTAACACGTTCGGGGAATTCCATGACAAACAGCATCGAGGGAAGTGAAAGTGCTTGCATTGTCTTGGTCCTCTTTGTGTTGATTCTCAAAATAGAACATTCATGTTAGCATGACAATATCCATTTAGAGTATTGACAGGTTTTAGGAGCAAAACGGCATGGCACGCTTCCCCGACACCGAAGTCCAGCGGCTGAAAGACGAAATCGCGGTGCAGCGCCTGGTGGAGGCTGCGGGTGTGGAGTTGAAGAAGGTGGGCAAAGACCTATCGGGCCAATGTCCCTTCCACGACGACGACACCGCTTCTCTTGTGGTGACCCCGGCCAAGAACCTGTGGCACTGCTTTGGCTGCCAGTGTGGTGGTGGCCCGATTGACTGGGTGATGAAACTCAAGGGCGTATCGTTTCGCCATGCCGTGGAGTTGCTCAAGGACGATTCCGCTTTAGCTGCTGAATCCCTATCTTCTGGTGAGCCGGTCAAGCGCGCCACGGTGCGCACTCTGCCGCCCCCGGTGGCGCTGGACGCCGACGACCGGGCCTTGCTGGTGCAGGTGGTGGACTACTACCACCAGACCTTGAAACAGTCGCCGGAGGCGCTGGCCTACCTGCAATCGCGCGGGCTCAACCATCCCGAGCTGGTGGAGCACTTCAAGCTGGGCTATGCCAACCGCACACTGGGATTGCGCCTGCCCAACAAACAGCGGGCCAGCGGTGCCGGCATCCGCACCCGTTTGGAAAAAATTGGCATCTACCGGGAATCGGGTCATGAGCACTTCAATGGCTCGGTGGTGGTGCCGGTGTTGGATGATGCCGGTGGTGTGAGTGAACTGTATGGCCGCAAGATCACGGCGCGCCTGCGACCGGGCACACCCTTGCACATGTACCTGCCCGCGCATGAGGCGCGCGGGCGTGGCGTGTTCAACCTGGCCGCGCTGCAGGCCAGTAAAGAAATCATCCTGTGCGAAGCCATCATTGATGCCTTGACCTTCTGGTGTGCGGGTTACCGCAACGTCACCACGGCCTATGGTGTGGAGGGCTTCACCGATGAACTGCTGGCCGCGTTCAAAGCGCACGGAGTGCAGCGCGTCTTGATCGCCTATGACCGCGACGAGGCGGGCGAGCGTGCAGCGGCCAAGCTGGTCCCGGTGCTGATGGCGCAGGGCATGGAATGCTTCCGCATCCAGTTCCCCAAGGGCATGGACGCCAACGCCTACGCGCTCAAGGTGACGCCCGCCACCAAGAGCCTGGGCCTGTTGATTCGGCAGGCGGCATGGCTCGGGACGGGCAAAGCGCCAGAACGCCCCGCAGTGCTTGCACCCACAACACCTCCAGCGCAAGAGCCACAAGCAAAACAGGCCGCTAGCCCTCGTGGAACGTGCGCAATCAGCTATCAAAACAATAGCGAACCTGAGAACGCACAGCTTCCACCCCCATCACCACCTTTAGCCGCTGGCCCCGTTGCATTGCCTGCGCTGCCAGCCACACCGGTCCCCGAGGCGGCGCAAGGCCCATGGGTTGAAGTCATGCAGCGCGAGAGTGGACGGGAGGTGCATATCCGCTTTGGCGAGGGGCCGCAGGCCAGAGCCTGGCGCGTGCGCGGGTTGGAAAAGAACCTCTCGCCCGACACCCTCAAGGTCAACGTGCGCATTGCTATCGGCTTGCTCTCCAGCGCGGACGGCGGCGCGTTCCACGTTGACACGCTGGACCTGTACAACGCCAAGCAGCGCGGCCACTTCGCCGCGCAGGCCGCAGCCGAAACCGGCGTGGACGAACGCGCCCTTAAAACCGACCTGGGCCGTGTGCTGATGGCCTTGGAGAGCGTGCAGGACGAGGCCATTAAGGAGGTGCTGCAACCCACCCCCACCGAGAAAATGACCGACTCTGAGCAGGCGGACGCGCTGGCCTTGCTGAAATCACCCGACTTGCCCGCACGCATCCTGGCCGACTTCGAGGCCGCGGGCGTGGTGGGTGAGGCGACGAACAAGCTGGTGGGTTACCTGGCAGCGGTCAGCCGCAAGCTCGATAGGCCGCTGGCCGTGGTCATCCAGTCCAGCAGCGCCGCCGGTAAGTCCAGCCTGATGGATGCCATCCTGTCCTTCGTGCCCGAGGAAGAGCGCATCCAGTACAGCGCCATGACCGGGCAGAGTTTGTTCTACATGGGCCAGACCAACCTCAAGCACAAGATCCTGGCGATAGCCGAAGAGGAAGGCGCGCACCGCGCCAGCTATGCACTGAAGCTGTTGCAGTCCGAAGGCGAACTCACCATTGCGTCCACCGGCACCGACCCGGCCACCGGCAACCTCATCACGCAGGAATACAAGGTCGAAGGGCCGATGAGCCTGTTCATGACCACCACGGCCATCGACATTGACGAAGAGCTGATGAACCGTTGTCTGGTGCTCAGTGTGGACGAAGCCCGTGAGCAAACCCAGGCCATCCACCGCCTGCAACGCGAACGCCGCACCCTGGCAGGCCTGACCCGCAAACACGAGAAGCAAGCCATCCTGGCCGTGCACCGCAACGCCCAGCGCCTGCTGCGCCCCTTGGCCGTGGTCAACCCCTACGCCGACCAATTGACCTTCCTGGACGACCGTACCCGCACCCGCCGTGACCATGAAAAGTACCTTACCCTGATAGACGTGATTGCCTTGCTGCACCAACACCAGCGCCCCATCAAGAGCGCCACCGTCGCCGATAAAACCGTGGAGTACATCGAAGCCAGCCTGTCCGATATCGAGCTGGCCAACGCACTAGCGCACGAGGTGCTGGGCGTGAGCTTGGACGAGCTGCCGCCGCAGACGCGGCGGGTGCTGGCGGGCTTGCATACGCTGGTGCAAGACAAGATGCAGGCCAGCGGCTTGCCCCAGCGCGACATACGCTTCATGCGGGGTGAAGTGCGCGTGGCCTTAAGCGTTTCAGAAAAACAAATCCGCGTGCACCTGGACCGCTTGGCCGCAATGGAATACATCCTGGTCCATCGTGGCCAGCGCGGCCAAAGCTTTGAATACGAGTTGCTGCACGACCAGAGCATGGCAACTGAAAACGCGCACCTGTCGGGCCTGCTGGATGTGACAGCGTTGCAATCTACGTCGGAATCTACAGCTACGAAACAAAGTTCGTGGGGGCAAGGCGACGAGTTCGTGGGGCCATCGTGCCCCCAACGGGGTGCCAAAGTGGTGGGTGGTCGTTCCATCAAAACCAGCGCCAGCCCGCATGAAACAAGGCCCGGCGCCGAATTGACCAATGACGCGCCCGTTTCACGCGCCACCCCCAGCCAACGCAAGGCCGCGTCATACCTCCAACCTTTAGCCGCCTGACCCCATGCCACACCACAAGCAAGGACACGGCCATGCCGCGTAAAGGCCAACTCCTCAAGACCCGCAAACGCGCCGCCGTCAAACCGGCAGGCCCACCGCACAACCAGATTGACCCGCTGGCGGGCAAGCTGCTGGTGCGCTACATGGAAGAACACTTCGAATGGATGACGGTTACCGGCTACAGCTTGGATACCGTGCGTGCCCGACGCCAGCACATCCGCAAGTTCATCACCTGGATCGACGAGCGCGGCATTGATTCGCCCACCCAGATCATCCGGCCTATGGTCGAGCGCTACCAGCGCCACCTGTTCTACTACCGCAAGACCGATGGCCAGCCCTTGAGCATCGGCATGCAGGCGCAGTACCTGGCCTCCATCAAGCTGTGGTTCAAGTGGCTCACACGCCAGCACCACATCCTGGCCAACCCGGCGGCAGACCTGGACTTGCCCCGCCAACCCAAGCGCCTGCCGGGGCGCATCCTGAGTGCGGCCGAGGTCGAAGCGGTTCTGCGCGAGGCCGACCCAAGCACGGCCCAGGGCTTGCGCGACCGCACCTTGCTCGAACTCCTGTATGCCACCGGCATCCGGCGCAGCGAAGTCGCCAGCCTGGACCTGTACGCCCCGCAACTGCTGCGCGGCGTGCTGTGGGTGCGCCATGGCAAGGGTGGACACCAGCGCGTGGTGCCCTTGGGAACGCGCGCCATGGCCTGGCTGGAGAAGTACCTCACCCAGGCCCGCCCCGAGCTATTGGCGGCGGACACGCAAGCGCTGTTCGTCAGCGACTACGGCTTGCCCATGCGGGCCGACCAGATCGCCGACAAGGTGCGCCGTTACATGGACTTTGCAGGCATCCACAAGGGCGGGGCCACCCACTTGCTGCGCCATGCCTGCGCCACCCACATGCTGGAGGGTGGAGCCGACATTCGCTTCATCCAGGCGATGCTGGGGCATAGCAGTCTGGAGACGACGGAGATTTACACCCACGTCTCGATTGAGAAACTGATCGAGGTGCACCGGGCCACGCATCCGAGCCGGTTGGAGCGCGTCAAGCCACAGGGTGAGGGCAACCCGCAGACGCTGAGCGATGACGTGGCCACGGCGCTGCTGGATGCGTTGGCGGATGAGGATGACGAGGAGGCTTAAGCAAAACAGGCCGCTAGCCCTCGTGGAATGTGCGTGACCAGCTATTAAAACGATAGTGATACGTGAAAGGCCGATTGCTTTAGCTGCTGGCCGCTGGAGCAGTCAAAGCCAGGCGCGTGCCGCGCAGAGCTGGTATGGCAGGCCAGTCCGGGCATCGAGCCCGGCCCAGCCTGGCAGGGCTGCGGGGTTAATGGCTGGCGCCATTAAACATAACGGTCGATCGCATGTAGCGGGGCCACAAGCTGCCGCTAAAGCTCTGCTTGGGGGCCCCGCTGCACGCGACCCCCGTTATGTCTTGCGCCCACTTGCCCTGCGCGTGTGGCCCATGGCTCGGCAAGCCGTAGCCAAGAGCCACACGCCCAACATCCATCGGTGTGTGCGGTAGCGGCCGGGGCCGCAACCGCAAGCGTTCCAGTCAGGCGCGTTGCCGCGCAGTGTGTGGTGTTGGCCCCCGCCCACCCCAGCAGGGCCTGGCGCTGTCGCGTCCAGGCCGCGCCGGGTTGTGGCCCGTCCGCCCCCCCGAGGGGGCTCCCTCCACCCTGGCGCTGTGTGCGGCTGTGGCGCTGGCCAGCGTGGTGCCTGTGCCGGCGTGTGTAGGTCACGGCTCGCTTGCGCATCGCCTGGCAAACCCCATCCCTCCTTAGGGGCGAGGGTGCAGCAGCGGTGCCCATGTCGCTTATGCGGGGTGGGGTAGCCCTGCACGCGCGGCGTGCCGGACCTCACTACCTGCCACCACTGTTCACCAACCTTTGAAGGAGTCCTTTATGTCCCGCAAAACCAACCCCACTGCCAAAACCATCAAGCTGGCCTTGCCTGACGAGTTCATTGCGCTGTGCGCCAGCGATGGCGTGGCGCCTGATGTGGTGCTGCGTGGCTTCATTGCCGACCTGACCGGCATCATGAGCTGGGCCGCCGATCCGCGCACCGATGGCTATTGCAGCAACGGCAGCGACGAGCGCAGCATGGCGCGTGAGTATTACGACCGTGTGGGCTACCCGTGGTGGAACAAGCCCTGAGCCCACAGTCCAACAGCCGCACGGCGCTCACGCGCCGTGCCAGCGGCTAAGAAAGAAATGCAGACGCTATGCATTTAGTAGCTGCTTGCGCACATTCCACGAGAGCTAGCGGCCTGTTTGATGCATAAGCGCCTCTGAAAACCCTTTGCAGGTGCGCTTGAGCGCACCCGCTCAGATGGCGCTGTGCCCGCGTGTGGGCCTGTACCTACGCCCGCATGTGAGTGAGGCAGAATGTGCCTCTAGGAAAAATTCCTTCCCATCCATGCAAGTCACCCGACGAAAACGCTGCCAAACCCGCGCCAGGCTTAGGAAAAAAGCCTGTGTTTACGGTGTGCGCGTGTCGGGGGCAACAATCTCCTCGTACGGCAGTAAAACTGCAGTACGAGGATTGTTACTTGTGACTCCACTTTCAAATGCTCCTAAATTAGGAGCAGCTCAGGTATATTCCACCTGGGCCCCAGCCACTTTTGACCATAAAACCCGCAAAACCCGCCTTTTTGGGGCTTAGCGGGGCTACTGCAGGGCCTACCATAGCGCATGCGCCGTACCTGCC
>JANYEE010000046.1 GCA_025363275.1 Burkholderiales bacterium
ACCTGCCCAATCAGGACGAGGTGTTTCCGGACCGCGAGCACTTCGGCCGCATCTTCTTCAACCAGGCCAATATGAGCGCGCAGGGCCTTGCGCAAATCGCCGTGGTGATGGGCTCGTGCACCGCAGGCGGTGCCTATGTGCCCGCCATGTCGGATGAGACCATCATCGTCAAGAACCAGGGCACCATCTTCCTCGGCGGCCCGCCGCTGGTCAAGGCAGCCACAGGCGAGGTGGTCACAGCCGAAGACCTGGGCGGTGGCGATGTGCACACGCGCCTGAGTGGTGTGGCTGACCATCTGGCGCAGAACGATCTGCACGCGCTGTCGTTGGCGCGCGAGGCGATTGCGCATTTAAATAAGAACAAGGCGGTGCCCGGCGTTACGCAAGCACCGGTAGCGCCTAACTTTGCAGCAGTGGAGTTGTACGGTGTGATTCCCACCGACACGCGCAAGCCCTTTGACGTGCGCGAAATCATCGCCCGCATCGTCGACAACTCTGAGCTGCACGAGTTCAAACCGCGCTACGGTACCACGCTGGTCTGCGGCTTTGCGCATGTGGAAGGCATGCCCGTGGGCATCATCGCCAACAACGGCATTCTGTTCAGCGAGTCGGCCTTGAAGGGGGCGCACTTCATCGAGTTGTGCTGCCAGCGCAAGATTCCTTTGGTGTTCTTGCAGAACATCACCGGTTTTATGGTGGGCCGCAAGTACGAGAACGAGGGCATCGCCCGCAACGGCGCCAAAATGGTCACGGCCGTGGCCACGGCCCAGGTGCCCAAGTTCACCATCATCATTGGCGGCAGCTTCGGTGCAGGTAATTACGGCATGTGCGGCCGCGCGTACAGTCCACGCTTCCTTTGGATGTGGCCCAACGCGCGCATTTCAGTGATGGGTGGCGAGCAAGCAGCCAGCGTGTTGGCCACCGTCAAGCGCGACGGTATTGAAGGCAGGGGCGGCGCCTGGAGCGCGGAAGAGGAAGAGGCGTTTAAGGCGCCGATACGCCAGCAGTACGAAGTGCAAGGCCACCCCTATTTTGCGACTGCGCGTTTGTGGGACGACGGCATCATCGACCCCGCCGATACGCGCCGCGTGCTGGCGCTGGGTTTGTCCGCTTCGCTCAATGCGCCGATTCCAGATACCAAGTTTGGCGTGTTCCGGATGTGATGGGGAAGACACAGATGTTCAAAAAAATACTCATTGCCAACCGTGGCGAAATCGCCTGCCGTGTCGCCGCTACGGCCCGCCGCCTGGCCATTCAAACGGTCGCCGTGTACTCTGATGCAGATGCCAACGCCAAGCACGTGACTGCCTGCGACGAGGCCGTCTACATTGGCGGCAGCGCACCGAAAGACAGCTATTTGCGTTGGGAAAAAATCATTGAAGCCGCAAAGGCGACCGGTGCGCAGGCCATCCACCCCGGTTACGGTTTTCTGAGTGAAAACGAAGAGTTTGCGCAGGCCTGTGCCAAAGCCGGGTTGGTGTTTATCGGCCCGCCCGCATCGGCAATTTCAGCGATGGGGCTGAAGGCTGAGTCCAAACAGTTGATGGAAAAAGCTGGCGTGCCCCTGGTGCCCGGCTACCACGCCGCCGACCAGGACCCCGCGCTGCTGCAGCGCGAGGCGGATGCGATTGGTTACCCGGTGCTGATCAAGGCTAGCGCCGGCGGCGGTGGCAAGGGCATGCGCGCGGTAGACAAAAGCGAAGACTTTGCTGCGGCGCTGGCCAGTTGCCAGCGCGAAGCCATCAACAGCTTTGGCGACGACGCGGTGCTTATTGAGAAATACGTACAGCGCCCGCGCCATATTGAGATCCAGGTGTTTGGCGACACGCAAGGCAATTACGTTTATCTGTTCGAGCGCGACTGCTCGGTGCAGCGCCGCCACCAAAAGGTGTTGGAGGAGGCGCCGGCGCCCGGCATGACGCCTGAGCTGCGCGCGCGCATGGGTCAGGCCGCAGTGGAGGCTGCGCGAGCCGTCAATTACGTGGGTGCGGGCACGGTCGAGTTCATCGTCGAGCAACCCGGCGGCTACGCCCACCCGGAGCAAATGAAGTTTTACTTCATGGAGATGAACACGCGTCTGCAAGTGGAGCATCCGGTGACCGAAGCCATCACCGGGCTCGACCTGGTGGAATGGCAATTGCGCGTGGCAGCCGGCGAGCCCTTGCCGCTGCGGCAAGACCAACTGCAAATTCAGGGCCACGCGATCGAGGCGCGCATTTGCGCTGAGAACCCCGATAACAATTTCCTGCCGGCCACCGGCACGCTGCAGGTGTATGGCCTGCCCGCGCACGTGACGTTTGAGCGCGCACCGCACGGCACGCGTGTGGACTCGGGCGTGCGCCAGGGCGACACTATCAGCCCGTTTTACGACTCCATGGTGGCCAAGCTGATCGTGCATGGTGCAACCCGTGCCGAGGCGCTGGCGCGCATGGACGCTGCACTCGCCCAGACCCATATCGTCGGGCTGGCGACCAATGTGCAGTTTTTGCGCCATGTCACCACCAGTGCCTCGTTTGCCCAGGCGCAACTGGACACGGCGCTGATTCCGCGCGAGGCAGCGGTGTTGTTCAACCAGGACAAGGTGGGCCTGCCATTGGCTGTGGCTGCGCTGGTGGCTCACACCCTGCAGGCCGAGCAAACCCTGGCCGCACAAAGAGACGCACATGGCTGGCAAGACCCTTGGGCGCAGCGCGATGGCTGGAAATCTCATGGCGCGCAGGTGCGCAGCTTTAGCGTTGAATACGCGGGTGCGCCACAGGGGGCTTTGCTGACGCATCTGCGCGGTGGCGGCTTGCAACTGTCTGTGGCGGGCGAGAGCCAGCCGCTGCGGTGGGGGGCCCAGGGCGCTGGGTTGGATATTTCGTTTGGAAACATGCGTTCAGTCGTCAATTTATACCGAAATGGCGACGTGGCCCAGGTATTTACTGCCTCGGGTGCTACACAAATCATAGCAATTGATGCGCTGGCCCACGCCGGTGATACGCAAGCCGAGGGCGGCCGACTGACCGCGCCCATGCCGGGCAAGGTGGTGTCCTTTGCCGTCAAGGCCGGAGATGCGGTGACAAAGGGTCAGGCGCTGGCGGTGATGGAAGCCATGAAGATGGAGCACACCATTGCTGCGCCAGTCGACGGGACGGTGGCCGAGCTGCTGTTTGCGCCGGGGGACCAGGTGACCGAAGGGGCGGAGTTGTTGCGCTTGGAGGCGGCTGCCTGACTTGGGGCGAAAATCGCCACATGCCAACATTGCGTGTCATTTACTACTCGGCCGACAGGGATGCGGCCTCCTGGGTTCCCGGGCTACAGGCCGCCTTGCCCGGGGCCTCAGTCCAGCTGTGGGAGCCAGGCGCACCGCCTGCCGACTACGCGGTGGTTTGGAAGCCGCCCCAGCAGTTACTTGACGAGCAAACCCAACTCAAAGCCCTCTTCAACACCGGTGCTGGCGTCGATGCGCTGATGAACTTGCGCCTGCCGGTGGGTGTACCGCTGATCCGGCTGGACGATGCGGGCATGTCGGTACAAATGGCGGAGTACGTTTGCCACGCCATCATCCGGTACTTTCGCGAATTCGAAGGCTACGCGGTCGACATGGGCCATGGCCAGTGGTCATTTCGCAAGCCGCGCAGCCGACTGGATTTTCCGGTCGGCATTTTGGGCTTGGGCGTGCTGGGTGAGCGGGTTGCCAAGGCTGTGGCGCAGTTTGATTTCCCGGTCAATGGCTGGAGCCAGTCACCCAAAAGTATTGCCGGTGTGCAGTCGTTTCATGGAGCTGCACAGTTGGGCAGTTTTCTAGCGGCCAGCCGCTTTCTGGTGTGCCTGTTGCCACTCACACCGGATACCGAAAACCTGCTCAACGCCGACCGCTTGGCCCAGCTACGGCCAGGTGGTTATGTCATCAATGTAGCGCGCGGAGCACACGTCGTGGATGCGGATTTGATCGCTGCGTTGGACCGTGGTCACCTAGCGGGTGCTACGCTGGATGTGTTTCGTGTCGAGCCACTGCCATCCGAGCATCCGTTTTGGGTGCATCCCAAAATCACACTTACGCCGCACACCTCGGCGCGCACGCTGCGCAGCGAAAGTATTGCGCAAATCGCCTTCAAAATCGGCGCGCTGGTCCGGGGTGACGCCGTCGCCGGATGCGTGGATCCAGTGCGCGGTTATTGACTCAGGAGTACACCATGTCCAGCACCCCGTCCTACCCCCGCCGTGTCAAGTTGGTCGAAGTCGGCCCACGCGATGGTCTGCAGAATGAAAAGCAACCCGTGCCCGCCGCCGTCAAGGTGGAATTGGTGCACCGTTTGCAGGCCGCGGGCCTGACCGAGATTGAAGTCACCAGCTTTGTGAGTCCGAAGTGGGTGCCGCAAATGGCCGATAACGCGGAGGTCATGGCGGGCATCCAGCGCCAGCCGGGTGTTCGCTATTCAGTGCTCACGCCCAACGTGCAGGGCTACCAGGCCGCTGCGCTGTCCCAGCCGGATGAGATCGTCGTATTTGGCGCGGCCAGCGAGGCCTTTAGCCAAAAGAACATCAACTGCTCAATCGAGGAAAGCATTCAGCGCTTTCGCCCGGTAGTGCAAGCGGCCGTGGCGGCGGGCATTGCAGTGCGCGGTGCTATTTCTTGCGCGGTGGGTTGCCCGTATGAGGGCGATATTGCCCCCGAGCGCGTGGAGATGGTGGCCCGGCTGATGCGCGGCATTGGCGTGCAGCATGTGGGCGTGGCCGACACGATTGGCGTGGGTACACCGCGCAAGGTCCAGCGTGCGCTGCAAGCCGCATTGACGCACTACACACTGGACCAGGTCTCGGGCCACTTTCATGACACCTACGGCATGGCGCTGGCCAACACGCTGGCGAGCCTGGAGTTGGGTATCTGGAATTTTGATACCTCAGTGGCGGGCCTGGGCGGCTGCCCGTACGCCAAGGGCGCTACCGGCAATGTAGCTTCTGAGGACGTGGTCTACCTGCTGCAGGGCATGGGAATCGAGACCGGTATTGACCTGGACGCACTAATTGACGCGGGTAAATTTATCAGTGATTTCTTGGGCCGCAAGCCGCATTCGCGCGCGGCCAATGCGCTGCTAACCAAACGTTTGGGCTGAAACCTCTTAACTTGATGTGTGGAGCTGAATTGATAGAACTACCTGAAGGCGTGCAGCGCGTAGCGGCTGCCCTGCTCGAAAAAAATCATCCGCATCCCCCAGTGATGCTGGACGGTGCTGCGCGCACCGCCCAGCAGGCGGCAGACGCGCTGGGCGTAGCTGTGGGGCAAATTGCCAAAAGCATCATCTTTCGGCGCATTGCGGACGATGTAGCGGTACTGGTCGTCACCTCGGGCGATCGGCGGGTGGATGAAGCCAAAGTGGCGGCGCTGGTGGGGCCACTGGGTCGCGCCAGTGCGGCGTTCGTTAAAGAGCGCACTGGCTTCTCGATTGGTGGTGTGAGCCCGGTGGCCCACGCCGTGCCCAGCGTCACGTTGATTGACCAAGACCTGTTTCGTTTTGAGGCCGTGTGGGCCGCAGCAGGTCACCCGCACAGCGTGTTTAAGTTGCACCCGCAGCATTTGGTGACGCTGACCGGCGCGCCCGTGGAAGACGTGGTGGAAACACCGAAGTCCGACGACGTATTGGATGCGCTAGTGCACCAGAATGCTATGAAAATGCTAGCTGCTCGGGCAGACTCTGTGCGGGCCATAGCCCACAATGTGCCCAGCCCCTGTGTTTCGGTGTGCCGTATGGACACCGGCAGTGGCCTGTGCGAAGGCTGCTTTCGTACGATCGATGAGATCCGCGATTGGGGCCGCAGTGACGACGCTACCAAGCTGCGGATGTGGTCTGACATTCGCACGCGGCTGGCGCAAACCCAACCCGATGCCGTCTGACGCCACTGCCTACACTGTTTGCCCGCTGCCATGAAACACCTGAGCTTCTACCTTGATTTCATCTCGCCCTACGCCTACCTGGCGTTTCACGCGCTGCCCGAGTCTTTGATGGGCCTAAGCTATTCGGTGACCTACAAGCCTGTGTTCCTGGGCGCACTGCTCAAACACAACGCCATGCTCGGGCCCGCCGAAGTACCGCCCAAGCGGGCCTGGGTCTACCGCCAGGTGCAATGGCAAGCACAGCAGCAGGGCCTGACGCTTGACATGCCTGCGCTGCATCCCTTCAACCCGTTGCCGCTTTTGCGCCTGGCGGTAGCAATGCAGGCCCAGGGCCACCCCAACCGCTATGTGTGTGAGACCCTGTTTCGCCACGTGTGGGAAGGTGGACAGGATGCCGCCGACCCGGCGCGATTTGCGGCGTTGATGGAGCAGCTATCTCCCCCGCGTGCGACTGACAATAACGAGGCCAAGGCACAGCTCAAAAGCCATGCGGATGACGCAATAGCCTTGGGGGTGTTTGGCGTACCGGCCATTGCGGTAGACGGCAAAGTTTTTTGGGGATTGGATAGTCTGCCGATGCTGCGCAGTTACCTGGATGGCGATTCCTGGTTCACCGACGAACACTGGAACGGAGTAACTACGCTGCCTTCGGGTATTCCCTTGGCTGGCGGGTGAAATACCAACATGTGAAATCGCATTTAAGGGTTAGACCCTAATCTGTCAGAGGGAAGTCAGTTTCGCGCAAGCCAGCGTTGGTTTCGTGTCAGAGCAGGGTCAGTGCCTGCTCCAAGAATACTGGCACGCCCCCATGTCGGGGGCTGCACAATATTTGGAGACACAACATGGCAACTGCAGCAGCCCCACGGCCGATGTCTGCGGAAGAGAAGAAAGTTATCTTCGCTTCCTCACTCGGTACCGTTTTTGAGTGGTATGACTTCTACCTGTACGGCTCGTTAGCCGCCATCATCGCCAAGCAGTTTTTCAGTGGTTTGGATGAAGGTTCGGCCTTCATTTTTGCGCTGTTGGCGTTTGCTGCTGGCTTCATCGTGCGCCCCTTTGGCGCGCTGGTGTTTGGTCGTTTGGGCGACATGATCGGCCGCAAGTACACCTTCTTGGTCACCATTTTGATCATGGGTGCGTCCACCTTCATCGTCGGCATATTGCCCAACTACGCCACCATTGGCGTTGCAGCTCCAGTCATCCTGATTCTGTTGCGCATGCTGCAGGGTCTGGCACTTGGTGGTGAGTACGGCGGTGCTGCTACCTATGTGGCTGAGCACGCTCCGCACGGCAAGCGCGGTGCTTACACCTCGTGGATTCAGACCACTGCAACCTTAGGCCTTTTCCTGAGCTTGATGGTGATTCTGGGTACCCGCACGGTGATTGGCGAAGCGGCCTTTGCCGACTGGGGCTGGCGCGTGCCGTTCATCGTCTCCATCCTGTTGTTGGCCGTGTCGGTTTACATCCGCTTGAGCATGAATGAATCCCCCGCTTTCACCAAAATGAAAGCCGAAGGTAAAACTTCTAAGGCGCCGCTGTCCGAATCGTTCGGTCAATGGAAAAACCTGAAGATTGTGATCTTGGCCCTGGTCGGTTTGACCGCTGGCCAAGCCGTGGTGTGGTACTCCGGCCAGTTTTACGCCTTGTTCTTCCTGACCCAGGCCCTGAAAGTGGACGGTGCAACCGCCAACGTGATGGTTGCTATCTCCCTGATCATCGGCACGCCATTTTTCGTCGTGTTTGGTTCGTGGTCGGACAAGATTGGCCGCAAGCCCATCATCATGGCGGGTTGCCTGTTGGCGGTGTTGACCTATTTTCCGGTGTTTCAGGCCTTGACCAAAGCGGCCAACCCTGACCTGGCGGCTGCACAGGCTGCCAACAAGGTCACCGTGACCGCCGACCCATCCGAGTGCTCGTTCCAGTTCAACCCGACAGGAACGGTCAAGTTCACCAGCTCGTGCGATGTGGCCAAGCAGCGTTTGGCGGGCGCATCGGTCAGCTATGAAAATATGGTGGCACCTGCTGGCACACCCGCCACCATCCATGTGGGCGAGACCTTGGTGCAAGTGAAGTACACACCGGAAGACATCGCTGCGGCCAAAGCCAAAGCCGATGCCAAGCTGGCTGAGGTCACTGCCGCACAGCCCCAGGACCCCAAGGCTCTGGAGGCCGCCACCAAGGCTGCCAAAGACCTGGCCAACGAAAAGACTGCGGGCGCAGCACTGTTGGGTAGTAACCTGAGTGCCGCCCTCAAGACCGCGGGTTACCCTGCCAAAGCGGATATGGCCAAGTTCGACAAAGTGACCGTGGTTGCAATCCTGACCTACTTGGTGATTTTGGTGACCATGGTGTACGGCCCGATTGCTGCCATGTTGGTGGAGATGTTCCCCACCCGCATCCGTTACACGTCCATGTCCTTGCCGTACCACATTGGTAACGGTTGGTTCGGGGGCTTGTTGCCTACTACCGCCTTCGCTATCGTGGCGCAAACCGGCAATATGTACAACGGACTGTGGTACCCCATCATCGTCGCCGGTATGACCGTGGTCATTGGTACCTTGTTTGTCAAGGAAACCAAAGACGTGGACATCTACGCGAACGACTGAGTCGAGAGTTCGTGTGAAGTAAGCGAATGCCTCGGTCCATTGGGACCGTGGTATCTAGAAGGCTCTCCATGAGAGCCTTTTTTATTAAAGGAAACGGTATGTGGAAAATTGCAGTGGGATTTGCGGTATTTGCGGGCTTGGCCCTATTCATCTTGAGCAAAGGTGGCGATATTGACATGAGCGGTGAAAAGCACGGTGACACCACCCCTGTTGAAGCCCCGGCAGCTGCCAGTAGCGCCGCAGCACCAGCGGCGTTACCGGCTTCGGCAACGGCACCGGTCAGTGCGTCCAAGTAAGCCACTGCCTCGGTAAATAGCAACAGGCCCGGCCTAGCGTCTTAAAATCGCGCCATGCTTTTGATAAAAACCAGTTCAGGTCAGGCCGCGTTCAAGGAACGTTCCCCCCGCTTTTCTGCGCGTCAACGCTCCACCTTTATTCTGGTGGATGGCCTCAAAACATCGGCCGAGTTGCTGGCCGCCACCGCGGGTATGGGGGTTACCCAAGAGGACCTCGATCACATGATCGAGCAGGGCTTCTTGTCCGCGCAATTTACGGATGCCGATGTGTCTGCGCCAGCACCCTTGGGCATGTCGCAACCCGCCCCGTTTATTGCTGAGCCCATGCTGCCAAACCAGCTTGCTGCCGCCGCGCCAGAGGACTTGCCCGTGGACTCACCGCGCCAGCTTTCAGACCAGGAGCGCTACCAAATAGCCAAACCTCTGGCCACACAGCTGACTGCCACCTTAGGTTTGCGCGGCTTTATGTTGAATTTTTCGGTCGAGTCTGCTGCGGGTTTTGATGCGCTGCTGGGTTTGCTACCCCAAATCCAAAAGGCTGTGGGTGCCAAAGCCGTCCGCGAACTGGAGCGCGCGCTGAAAGAATAGCCCGCGAGTGGGCCTCCGGCGGGACAGTTTATGGGTTGCTGCGCCCCTGGTTGCGCAATTCCCCTTGCGAAGCCTGGGAGGGAAAACCTTACCTAGAATGTTGCTCCTCCTCCAAAAGAGCATTCACTTATGTCCCAGGGAACCATCCGCATTCGCGGAGCACGGCAGCACAACCTCAAAAACCTTGACCTGGACATTCGCACTGGCGAATTGACCGTAGTCACCGGGCCCAGCGGCTCGGGCAAGTCGAGTCTCGTGTTTGACACGCTGTACGCCGAAGGCCAGCGCCGCTACGTCGAGACTTTCAGCGCCTACGCGCGCCAGTTTCTGGACCGCATGGACAAGCCGGCCGTGGACAAGGTGGAGGGCGTTCCCCCGGCGATAGCCATAGACCAGACCAATCCGGTGCGCTCCAGCCGCTCCACCGTGGGCACGATGACAGAGCTCAATGATCACCTGAAGCTGCTGTTTTCCCGCGCGGGCAACTTGTTCGACAAGGACACCGCGCTGCCCGTGCAGCACGACACGCCCGAAACGATCTACACCGAGCTGTTGCGCCGCGCTGCCAGCGAGGGCAATCCGCGCCTGGTGCTGACGTTCCCCGTGGAGTTGCCTGCCAGCACCTCGCAAGAGGAAGTGACCCAGTGGCTCAGCGCCAGCGGCTTCACGCGGGTGCAGGCCGAGCGCGAGGAAGCTCGCGCGGTGAGCCCCGCCGGGCCGCCCCAAGGGGCGAAGGCCCCCAAGGGGGGCAGCGCAGCACGCGAAGCGGCAAGCGTGGGGGCCGTCAAGATCCTGGACGTGGTGGCGGACCGATTCCGCATCGACGGCGTGGAGAAAGCGCGTGTGTTGGAAGCCATCGAGGT
>JANYEE010000087.1 GCA_025363275.1 Burkholderiales bacterium
CAAGGAACGCGACATCCGAATAATTGGCACAAGCGACCAAGCCACCCAGACCCTGTACCAGGCCGACCTGAAAGGCCCTGTGGCCCTGGTGCTGGGTGCCGAGGGCGATGGCATGCGCCAGCTTACCGCCAAGACCTGCGATGCGCTGGTGAGTATTCCCATGCGCGGCGCGGTGGAGAGCCTGAACGTGTCGGTGGCCAGCGGCGTGTGTTTGTACGAGGCTGTGCGCCAGCGCACGACGGTTTAAGGGTTCTGCGATGAGTTGCTATTAAATAGATAGCTACTCAGGCATGTTTCACCAGGGCCCCAGCCCGATTTTATTAAAAAACTGCGATTTTCAGGCAATTCAGGAGACAAAAATGGTGAGTTTGCTTTTCCCCGTGCTGCGCCGCTGCGCAACGCTGTTGGCGGCCATTGGCTGTATGGCGTTGACCGCGCAAGCGGCATCGGCCCAATTGTTGCGCCAGCCCACCGTATCGCGGGACCATTTGGCATTTGTGTACGGTGGCGACATCTGGGTCAGTAACCGCGACGGGGGCAACCCGGTGCGCCTCACCTCGCATCCGGCAGACGAGTTTGCACCGGCGTTCTCGCCGGATGGCAAGTGGATTGCATTCTCCGCGCGCTACGACGGCAATACCGATGTGTATGTCGTGGCGGTCAGCGGCGGCCAGCCCAAGCGCCTGACCTGGCATGCCGGTGTGGACACGGTGAACGGCTGGAGCGTGGATGGCAAACGCGTGCTGTTTGCTTCCCCCCGCGAAATTGGCAACGGCCGCAGCAACCAGTTGTATGAGGTGTCGGTAGAGGGCGGCTTCGAGACCAAAGTGATGCTGGCCCAGGCTTTTGAAGGCGCCTGGTCTGAGGACGGCAAGCGCCTGGCCTACCGGCCCTACGGCGCGGCCCATGCTGGCACGGCGGGCTGGCGCCAAAGCCGTGGTGGCAGTACGCCGCCGGTCTGGATCATGGACCCCGTCGCCAATACGTGGGAGCAAGTACCTCACGTCAATGCCAGCGACACCAACCCGATCTGGCTCGGCCAGCGCGTAGTGTTCATTTCTGACCGTAACGACGGTGCAGCCAACCTGTTTGTGTACGACCCGCAAACCAAGGCCGTGCAGCAGCTCACCAAAGAGACGGTGTGGGATGTGCGCAGTGCGCGTGCGGTGGGTGACACGGTGGTCTACGAAGTGGGCGGCCGCTTGAAAGAAATCAACGTGGCCACCGGTGCTAAGCGCGACATCGTGGTGAACCTAGCGGCCCAGGCGGCGCAAACCCGCACGCAGTGGAAGGATGCCAGCTCCCAAATTACATCAGCGCGCCTCTCTGCCACTGGCAAGCGCGTAGTGGTGTCTGCGCGGGGGGATGTGTTCACGGTGCCGGTCAAAGATGGCTCGGTGCGCAATCTGACGCAGACCTCCGGTGTGCGCGAAAAAGACGCCCTGTGGAGCCCTGATGGCAAGAAGGTAGCTTACATATCCGACGCCGGTATGCACCATGTGCTGATGCTGCGCGACCAAAACGGCCTGGAAAAACCCCAATCGCTGGAGTTGGGCAAAGAGGGCTACTACACGCTGCTGAACTGGTCAGCGGACGGCAAGTTCATTGTTTACAACGACAACCATTTGAATCTGTTTCTCATTGCGCTGGACAAGGGCGTGGTGACCTTGGTGGACAACCGTAAACGCCGCGGGCCATTTAACGTGTCCATCTCGCAAGACAGCCGCTGGCTGGCTTACAGCGTGTCGGCTGAGAACTATTTCAGCCGTATTCGCATTCGCGACCTGACCACTGGCGCCACGGTAGATGCTACCGATGGTTTGAGCCATGCGGACAACCCGGTGTTTGGCGGCACCGACTACCTGTATTTCACCTCGTCCATCAACACGGGCCCTTCGCAGGTGGGGCTGGATATGTCGTCCCAGGAGCGGCCGGTGCGCGATGGTATCTACGCGCTGGTCTTGGCGGCAGATGGCAAGTCACCGATGGCCGCGTTGACCGGTGATGAGAACGACAAAGGCGACAAAGGCGACAAGTCGGATAAATCTGAAAAGTCGGATAAGAAAGATGCTGCCAAAGACGGTAAGGACGGTAAGGAGGCCTTACCCAAGCCACCCAAGCCTGTGCGTATTGATTTTGAAGGTCTGCAGCAGCGCGTGGTGGCGCTACCGGTGCCTGAGCAAGGCTATGACTCATTAGCGGTGTCTGCCGATGGCTCGCTGTGGTACCTGGAGACGCGTGCTCCGGGCGTGCGCGTGGACGCGCCAGACTTTGAGTCCAGCGGCAGCAATGATCTGGTGCGATTCAGCTTTGAAGACCGCAAGCCCAAAACCCTGAAACACAATTTGGAGAGCTTTAGCCTGAGTGCCGACGGCAAAAAAATTCTGCTGCAGTTCAACAAGGGCAAGCTGGAGATTTCGGATGCCGTGGAGAAGATGGACACCAAGCCGATTGACACCGCGCAGGTGGGCATGGTCATTGACCCGCGCCAAGAATGGCAGCAGATTTTTGATGAAGTGTGGTGGATGGAGAAAGAGTATTTCTACGACGCCAACTTGCATGGACTGGATTGGACCGCCGTGCGTGCCCGCTACCAGGCTCAACTGCAATACGTGCAGCGCCGAGAGGACCTGAACGAGCTGCTGCGCGAAATGATTGGCGAATTGCAGGTGGGACATAACCGCATAGGCGGCGGTGATGTCCACCGCGAGAAGCCCGTCGCCACCGGCCTGTTGGGGGCTGACTTTGCGGTGGAAAGCGACCGCTACCGCATCAAGACAATTTACGCCGCGGATCGTTGGAATCCATTCATGAAAGCGCCGCTGGCAGTGCCAGGCTTGGGCGTTAAAGAGGGCGACTACCTGCTAGCCATCAACGGGCAGGCGCTAACGGGCAAACAAAACCTGTACGCACTGTTGGAAAACACCGTGGGTAAACAGGTGACGCTGACAGTTGCAACCGATATCTCTGGCAAAGGCACGCGCACTGTGGTGGTGCAACCGATTGCCAATGAAACGTCATTGCGCCAATGGAACTGGATTGAGCGCAACCGCCAGATCGTGGACAAGGCATCGGGCGGCAAGGTCGCCTACGTGTACCTACCAGACACGGGTGGTGAGGGCTACAAGTATTTCAATCGCATGTTCTTTGCGCAGGCTGAAAAAGCCGCACTGATAGTGGACGACCGCCGCAACAGCGGAGGCCAAGCCGCGAACTACATCATCGACGTCCTGTTGCGGCCTTATTTGTCGGGCTGGAAGGACCGCGACGGTTTGGTGTTTGACACGCCCGGCGGCGCCATCTATGGTCCCAAGGTGATGTTGATTGACCAAGATGCGGGCTCGGGTGGAGACTTCTTGCCCTATGCCTTCAAGCGTACGGGCCTGGGCCCCCTGGTTGGTAAGCGCACCTGGGGCGGTTTGATTGGTATTTCGGCCAACCCCTCATTGATAGACGGCGGCAACCTGGTGGTGCCTTTCTTCCGCTTCTACACGCCAGAGCGTGAATGGCGTGTGGAAAACGAAGGCGTGGCACCTGATTTGGATGTGGAGTTGGATCCGACCGAGGTCAACAGGGGCCGTGATATGCAGCTGGATGCAGCCATCCAGTCCGTGCTGCAAAGTCTCAAAACCAGCAAGCCCACACGCGTGCAACCCCCGCCCGCCGCTGTGCTGGGTAAATAGGAAGCCCTTCGTGCCAAGCCCGGTTGTAAGGGTTCCCGAGCCATAGTCTTCTGTCAAGATACAACGGCACCCACGTACACCGCCAGACAGATAACTTTCCTTCAATCGAACAACATGCGATTTTTGGAGAATAAATGGAACCCGAACAACTTGCGGCGATAGAGCTGGTGCGGGAGCAGGTTCGCTTTCGCTATTTTCTGACTACGCTGTTTCCGCTGTCTCCGCAATTGCTCCACATTTGCACTTCAGACTCCGCTGCATCGCTGGTAAATCCCAGCGTGTAAGCGGGATTCACCCGCGCCCCCCAGGAAGGATGAGTATGAAGCTGCACAGCATTTATTTAGTCGCCATCACCGCGTTGGTGGCATCTGCATGCGGCGGTGGCGGTGGTTCTACCAGCACTGCTGAAGCTGCGACCCCACCAACGACCCCGGCGCCTACTTCGCCGCCTTCTGGCACCGCAACGTCTACCGCTGGCGTGAAATGTCCCTTGAGCTACAGCGCCTACAACGCCAGCGCCAAAGTCATGGCAACCAGCAGCTATGGCTGGGCGTGTGCCACCTCGCGCACATTAACGGCGAATGGCATTCCTGACCACGATGTGACGGATGGCAGTTTTGCGACACCTATCTCGGCGCAAAATGTATCTGTTACTTTCAAGCTCTCCCCGGCTGTTGTCAGCGCTACGGGTACGAATTTAAATAAGACAGCATCGGGTTATGTGCTCAATGGTGTGAAGCTGGATCCGGGAACTGCAGGTACCTGCGCCAGCAATGCCACTTCGACCGCCAACGGCGGCGGTTGTGTAGCAGCCAATGGAACCGATCCCTGGACGCTGGAGGCTTTGGGTGGCGCCTTCAAATTTGGCACAGACTCCAGCAATGGCCATGTTCAGCCCAACGGCCAATACCACTACCACGGCTTGCCTGTGGGCTACATCACCCGGGTGAGTGGTAGCGCGCAAGCGATGACGCTGGTGGGCTTTGCGATCGACGGTTTTCCCATCTACGCCCAGTACGGCTACGCCAGCCCCCTGAACGCGCAATCTGGGCTGGTGGCGATGAAATCGAGCTACCAAAAGAAGGCATCACCTATTGCTGGGCGGCCCAATACAACCAGCTTTCCGCTGGGCACATTCACCCAAGATTACGAATACTCGGCTGGATCGGGGGATTTGGATGAGTGCAACGGACGCACAGGGGTGACGCCAGAGTTCCCCCAGGGCATTTATCACTACTACATCACCGATGCCTTTCCCTACATTCAGCGCTGCGTAAAAGGTGGCGTGTAGTTATGTGTATGCGGTTGAATACCAATAAGCCACGGTGGCTCCTGCGCTTAGCGACAGGCGTCAGGTTACGGGTGGCAGTACTCTTCCTTTGCGCTGGAATGGGTGCCGCCAGCGCCCATGTGATGGTGGCCCAACGCGGCACCTTGAATCTGCAAGGTGAGGGCGCTTTTTTGGTGGTGTCTTTGCCGGTTTCGGCCTTTTCAGATGTGGATGATGATCGCGATGGGAAGTTGTCCTTTGTGGAACTGCGGGCGCACCAAAAGACAATTACTGAAGCAGTTCAACAGGGAATACGTTTGCAGGGCGGCGATGCAAAGATGGCCTTGCTACAGGGTCTGATGCTGAGTTTGGCGCAGCCCGATGAAGCAACAGACCAAGCCGCGACGCAACTCCTGGTGATGGGGCGGTTTGGTATAGCGAACTTGAAGGCGCCGGTAGCACTAGAGATAGACCTGTTCGGTCACGGGGCCGACGCACAAACCCTTCAGATCCAGGCGACACGGGGCGATGAGGCCCAGTGGTTGGTGTTCACACCGGAGCATACCCACAGGACGTTGTTTGCTTCTGCGGCGCAGACACTCTGGGACTTCATGCAGTTGGGGACCCTGCACATTCTGACGGGATGGGACCATCTGCTGTTCCTGTTGTTGGTCTTGGCGTCTAAGCCCGCTTGGCGATCTGCCTTGTACGCTTTAAGTAGCTTCACACTGGGGCACGCTGTAACCTTGGTGGTTTGCGTTTTCGGCGGCCTTACATTTTCATCCGCTTGGGTTGAGCCATCGATTGTTATAACGATTGTGGCCTTTGGATTGTTTGAACTACAGGCCCGCAGGCTGCAGCGACCCATGGGCTCAGCGCTTCGCTTGGCACTGGTGTTTGCGTGTGCGCTTATCCATGGCTTGGGTTTGGGAAATTCCTTGCTGGAGACGGGCCTAGACAGTCGCTACCGAGCGCTCAGCCTGGTGGGCTTCAATGTAGGAATCGAGCTGGGGCAGATCGTGCTGGCTTTGTGCGTTTTGACATGCCTGGCTAAGGGGCGCTTAAACCCAACCCAAAGCTCCCAACAGCGCTCCGCCGCCCAGTAGCCACAGCATATGAAGGCGGGTCTTCCAGACCAAAACGGTGACAACTACAGTAAGTAGCCACAGGGGCCAGTGGTCCAGACCACTACCGTGACTGGCGGCCAGTATCCAGCCGGTGGCGGCTAACAACGCAATGACGATAGGTGCCATGCCCTGTTTGAACGCGCGCACGGCGCGCAGCTCGCGGTTTTTGTGGCCCCAGCGGGCCACGGCAAAGGTGAGGGTGGTACTGGGCAACATGATGCCCAGCATCGCAAGCAGCACGCCCAGTCCGCCCAAGCCTGCGGCGGCCCAGCCCGCGCCCAAGCCACCCGCGGCATTGACACCCACATTCCAGCCTAATAACGCGATGAACAATACGTTGGGACCAGGTGCTGCTTGCGCCAGCGCAATGCTGCCGGTGAACTGGCCATCGCTCAGCCACTGCCGTTGGTCCACCAGGTAGCGGTGCATATCGGGCGCGGTGGTAATGGCCCCACCGATGGCCAACAAAGACAATGACAAAAAATGGGTCAACAGATCGAACCAATCACTCGGGGCCATGGTAATGCTCATGTTGCCCCCAGCTTGCGGTACGCCAGGCTGCAAGCCACGCTGCCGCAGCCCAAGATTACCCATATCAAGGGAAGTCTTAACCAGGCTACTGCTACAAAAGTAATAGCTGCCAAGGCAATGCACACCAGGGCATCAAGCACATTTGACCTTAAAGTACCGATTAACTTGAGCCCGGTAGCTGTAATCAAGCCAGCAGCCACCGCACCCATACCGCGCAGCGCACCCTGCACCTGTGGTTGGTCTGATACGCCCGCAAACAGGGCAGCCAGCGCGATCACGACGATCAATGGAAAAGTCAGCATGCCCGCTAGCGCGGCCAACGCACCACGCATACCAAAGTAGCGGTCACCAATCATCAGCGACAGGTTGACAACATTGGGGCCCGGCAGAATTTGGGCCACCGCCCAGTCTTCCAGAAACTCCTCGCGGGTGAGCCACTGCTTTTTTTCTACCAGCTCGCGTTGCACGATGGCCAGCACCCCACCAAAGCCCTGCAGCGCCAGTATCGAGAAGGATACGAATAAATCCGTTTTGGACTGCGGCCCCGGGTGCTGCAGCAAAGCGTCGGGCATTAGGCTTTTGAGGCTTTCTTGGTGGGCGCCTTTTTCACAGGTGCCGCCTTGGGCCTGGCTGGGGTCGTAACGGCGCGCTTAAGAGATGGAGAACGCGAAGGCGCGGCGATAGGCGAGGGCGAGGGCAAGCCCAGCGCGCTCTCCAACTCGCGGATGGCGTTGTCGGTGTAATCTAACATGCGCTGCAGCGCGGGCACGGAGCGGCGGCAGGCGATATAGCCAAAACCCAGCGTATCGCGGTAACCGCTGATGGTGATGTTCAGCGCCAGGTAATGCGTAGGAATGGACACCGGATACACCTCGTCCAGGTGTGCGCCGTTCAGGTAGAGCGACTCTTTGGGCCCTGGCACGTTGGAGATGACCAGGTTAAAGGGCGGGTACTTTTTGGCAGAGCCTGTGACCATGCCGGCTCCTAAAGGCGATACCGAAGACATACCGTGCGCCATCTTTTGCAGGCGTGGCATGGCCATTAAGCGCTGTTTGGCCTGGGCCGTCGACGCCACGATGCGCTGCAGTCGCTTACGCGGATCGGCCATGTGGGTGGCCAAATTGGCCAGTAGCAGGGATACCTGGTTGCCACCCTCTGTGGTTTCGCCATGCAGGGACACCGGCACCATGGCGACCAGCGGTTTGGCGGGCAACTTGTTTTGCACCAGCAGGTATTCGCGCAGTGCGCCAGCACAAATGGCCAGTGTCACATCGTTGATGGTGGCCGACGCAGCTTGGCCAATCGCCTTCAGGCGTGTAATGGGGTACGACTGCGAAGCAAACCGGCGTGAGCCAGAGATCTCGACATTGAACGGTGTGGGTGGCGCCTGAAAGGGTAGTGCTGCCGAGTCTTGGCTGGTAGCCGGGCGCACCACGTCCCATAAACCGCTGGCAATGCCGGGTAGTATTTGCTTACCCGCCTGCACGGCGCTTTGGAATTGCTCGACTAGCCCAGGCGCTGCCTTGGCGGACCGTGCACCCGGTGCGCGGCCATACGTTTGGTCCCACAACGGTGGCTTTTGTTCTTTCGCAGTCAAGGCCAGTGAACTTGCCATCATGCGTGCGCCGCTCACGCCGTCAACCAGCGCATGGTGCATCTTGATATACGTGGCAAAGCGACCGCCTGGCAGGCCCTCGATCACATAAGCCTCCCACAAAGGGCGGTTGCGGTCCAGCAGGTTGCCATGCACCCGCGACACCATGGCCAACAACTCGCGGATGCGTCCGGGTTGGGGCAGCGCGACATGGCGCAGGTGGTAGTCCAGTTCAAAGTCTTTGTCTTCTTGCCAATGCCACAAGCCCATGCGCAGTACAGGCCGCAAATTAAACGGCGTTTGAGCCCGAATGTGCTGGCCCCATTCGGCCAGCATCTTGGGTATGAAGTCGGGCCCGGCACCGGGTGGCGGTGTGTAGATGTTCAGCCCGGCCACATGCATGGGCTGATTGCGGGTCTCCATCCACAAGAAGGCGGAGTCGGTGGGGCTGAGAGCTTTCATGGCTTTTCCGGTTGGGCTGCTACGCTTGCAGTATCGCGCAGATCAGCGGACGATTTTCAGTCTGACTCAGGCGGCTTGGCCGACGGGCGTAAATTGGTCGCTGTTGTTGTGCAACCATCGTGTGGACAAGCTTGCGTCTTGCTGGCGCGGGTGAAAGTCTGCGGCCTTATAGGCGCGCCACTGTGCATAGTTACCGCGAAACATGCCGTCTTTTGACATCAATACATTCCAGGCGCTGCGCCACGTACTCCAGTTGAACAACGCTTTGTCATGCCCTAGGTTACGAATAGTTTGGCGCGTCACGTCTGCCAAAAACGTGATGGTGATGTAGTGAAACAGGCGGACCCGCCAGCGGTGGCTGCCCTGCAGAGCCTGGTAAATATCAAATGCGGTGCTGCGGTGTTCGGACTCTTCTGCGCTGTGCCATAGCCACAGGGTTTGCAGGCGGGGCTCAGCGCCCTGCAGCACCTGTGGGTGGCCCAGCATCCAGTCAGCAAAGATCGCGGTCAGGTGCTCGGTGGCGGCTGTAGCAGCCACATGCAGGCGTACATCCCGATGGGCGTTGGCTTGAATGCGGTGGGCCGCACGCGGCTCCAGCGCATTGGTAAAACCTTGTTTTTGCAGGTGACCATTGAACAGCGCGTGAATACGACGGTGCGTAGCTTCTTGCCCTATAAAACCTTGCACCTCTGCCGCTAGCGGCAGGCGCGCTGCTTCGGGCAATGCCCTAAGTCCCGCGCGTACCGAGTCGATGAAATATTGCTCCCCCACAGGAAAGCTCATGGACAAGGCATTGAAAAATGCAGAGCGAAAAGCGTCCTGCCCGTTCCACCGCACATCAAAGGGTGTGTTCAGGTCAATCAGCAGTTTGCGAACCGTCAGATCAGTCATGGTGGTCTCCCCAAAAAGTGTCAGGCCGCAAAAGCCGCATGGTGGTCGTCAATACCGTACAGCGCGCGTGCGGCCCCGCGCGGCACAAACGGCTTCCAGTGCTCGGGAGCCTGTGCCAACCGGTCGGCCAATAAATACAAAGCGGCAGGACTACAGGCCATGCCACAGTGAGTGGCGCCGCGCAAGTGGACGTTTTCGGTCAGCGCCCCAGCCGCTTCAATGCTGCACTTCCAGGCCACGATACCGTCGAGTTTGCTGTAGACCGAAGTCGTGGGCACGGATGGAGTAGAGCGTATGGCTTGGTGACGATTAAAGTCCAGATCTTCGATGTTGTGTCCAGACAGCCATTCGTAAAAGCGAATGCCAGTCGATGCCAAGGGATGGCCTGAGAACGGCGACCCCAAGGTGATGACTTGGCGCACTTGTGATGGTGCCACTTTGGCCAGCTCCCGCGCGTACACGCCACCCAAGCTTTGACCGATCACACTCACCTTTTGGCGATGCTGGTGGTGAATGTTATTTAGACGGTTTTGCAAGGCCGCATGGGTCTCATCCTGAAACCCGCGGTTACGGCCCATGTCCCAGGCGTACGTGGCATAGCCCAAATCTTCTAAAAACTTGCGTAGCAAGCTAGTGGACACATCTGTCGCGCCTAAGCCAGGCAGTACCAATACAGGATGACCATCGCCGCGCGCAGACAGGCGCTTGACTGGCAGGTACATCGCCAAGCCGGCCCACAATTCCCACACCGCACGGGCCTCTGAGGCGAACAGCCACGAGGAGGGTGGTTCGATATCCGGAAACTGGGTCAGTGATTTGCGCAGGCGTTGAAGACGGGACATACGAGTTGCTGTTAGTAAAAATTATTTCGGCATGACCACTGTGTCTAGGCCGCAGCTGGCAAATCATTGAGTTGGCTTTGCACCCAGGCAATCACCGACGCGTCCAGGCACATTTGCACATGGCCTATGCCTTCAAAAATCTGAGCCTTCACGCCTGGCAGTACTTGCGCGCGTTGTGGGTAAACGATGTTGTCTTGCGGCGTTATGGCAATGCGAAATAGTTGGTGGACGGCATCGGTCTCCTGTGCTGTCAACTGCTGCAACCACGCGCTATCCCAGGCCATTTGGACACCGTTTTTGGTGGGCATGTGCTGGGGGATTTGCGTACCCCGATGGGGCGTTCCCAGCGTGACGATGCGTGCAACACGGTCAATGCCGTGCACGCGCAACCAGGCGCGTGTGGCCAGTCCGCCCATACTGTGGCCCACGATGGCAACGCGCTGTTGGCCGCTGTGCGCCAGCAAAGCGTGCACTGCCGATTCAATGGTGGGCGCGTAATGGTCAATAGAGGTGTACAGCGGCTCCAGGTCGACTGCAAACACGGCATGCCCTTGGGCTCGCAACGCGCCTGAAATTTCATCCCACATGCGGTGGTTGCACATATAGCCATGCACCAGGACGACGGGAACCCGGGCCTGGTTACCCGTGGCTGGCAGCAAACGGGGTGGACTGGTTGCCCAGGGCTGGCGCAATATGAAGAAGATACAACCCGCACGGTATTCACCCAGCACTGATTTCAGCCACGCACCCCAAGGCTCTGGGCCCTTGGAGATGATGGCGCTGTACGTATCCACCAGCGCCATGGTGGCAAAGGGCAAGGCTAAACCGCAAAGTACCGCAATCCACAGTGGCCAGCCCTGCCATACAGCCAATACCAATCCGAACAGGGTGCCGACCAGTAACTGGATTGCTATGACGGTTCTGAGTAATTTTGCGAGCATGAATCTTCCTAGGTAGGGGCGTGGACCAGCGAGCGTTGCGCAGGCCCAACTATCGCTTTTTGGCGTGTAGTCGCAGGCGTTGGCTTAGCAGGGTAAACCAGAATGAGGCTCGGGTGGGGAACAGACGAAACAGCCAATCCAGCAATTTGGCATCACCGCCAATCAGCACGCGCGTTTTGCGCGTCTGCATGGCGCGAATGATGACGGCGGCCGCTTGCTCCGGGCTGGTGCGGGCCAGCCGGGTGAAGGCGTCGCGCATCTCTTGATCGGTGTCGGCCACCATAGACACATCGGTGATGCGCGCGGTATTGGCAATATTGGTACGAATGCCACCGGGGTGAACGCACAGGACATCGATGCCAGGCGCACGCAGCTCTTCACGCAGCGCATCACTGAAACTACGTACGGCAGCTTTGCTGGCGTTGTAAATGCTTTGTGTGGGCATGGACACCATCGCAAAGATGCTGGAAATATTGACCAACAATGCGTCGGGTTTATGGCTGAGCTGCGCAATGAAGGCACGACAACCGTGCACCACACCCCAGAAGTTGATGTTCATGAGCCAGTGCGCGTCAGCGGTGTGGAGCTGGGCCACGGGAGCCATCAGGCCTACGCCAGCGTTGTTGATCACCATGTCAGCACCGCCCAGTTGACGCAAGGCCTCTTGGGCCAGGGCCGCGATGGCCGCCTCAGAGCCCGTATCTGTCACCAGGCTGTAGCACGGCGTACCCTGCGCTTTAACGGCGGCCATAACGCGGCCCAGACCTGGTGCATCAATATCAGCCAGCAGCAGCCGGGCTCCCTGCTTGGAGAGCCCCAGGGCCAGGGCCTCACCAATGCCAGAGGCCGCGCCGGTGATAACGATGGCTTTGTCTTTGAGTGGTCTTGGGATCAATGGGATAACTCAGTACGTGGGCTGGTATGTGCGGATGGCGGCCCGTACATCATCGGTCAACACAAAGCCGGGGCCGAACTGCGCGGCCAGCGATGCCGCGCGCTTCTCGAACGCCTCAATGCCCATGCCATAGATGAACTGCATGGCGCCACCCGTCCAGGCCGGGAAACCAATGCCAAAGATCGAGCCGATGTTGGCATCGTGCACGCTGGTCAACACGTTCTCAGCCAGGCAGCGGGCGGTCTCTACCGCCTGGCGGTACAGCAAGCGGTCTTTCAGGTCGGTGATATTCCACGGTGCGTCTGGCTTTTCGAACAAGCCCGTGAGCTCGGGCCACAGGAATTTCTTGGCGCCTTTTTCTGTGGGGTAGTCATAGAAGCCTGCACCACCGGCGCGGCCAGGGCGGTTGTGTTGCTTGACCATTCTCTCGACGACCAACTCGCCCGGTGTAGCGGTGTAGGTCTTGCCCTCGGCTTCAAAGTCTTTGCGGGTTTGTTCCATCACATGCAGGCTCAGCGTCAAAGCGGTTTCGTCCAGCACGGCCAGCGGGCCGACCGGCATACCCGCCTGAATGCCCGCGTTCTCAATGGCGGCGGCGGGAATACCTTCGCCCACCATGGCTGCGCCCTCCATCACAAAGGTGCCAAATACGCGGCTGGTGAAAAAACCGCGCGAGTCGTTCACCACGATGGGCAGCTTGCCCAGGGCCTGCACGTAGTCGTAAGCGCGGGCCACGGTCTCGTCGTCGGTTTCTTTGCCCTTGATGATTTCCACCAGCTTCATCTTGTCCACGGGACTGAAGAAGTGGATGCCGATGAATTTCTTGGCGTCCGTGCTGGCTTTGGCCAGACCGGTGATGGGCAGGGTGGAGGTGTTGGAGGCGAAGAAACCGCCCGATGCCAAGAGCGGCTCAGACTCTTGTGTCACCTTGGCCTTGAGTTCGCGGTTTTCAAACACAGCTTCAATGATCAGGTCGCAACCCTGCAGGTCGGCCACGTTGCCGGTGGGCTGGATCAGATCCAGAATCTTTTGCTGGGCGTCGGCTTTCATGCGGCCCTTGTCCACGCGGCCCTGGGTGATCTTGGCGGCGTAGCCCTTGCCGGTGTCGGCCTTCTCCTGGCTCACATCTTTGAGCACTGTGGCGATGCCTTTGCTGGCCTGGCTGTAGGCGATGCCCGCACCCATCATGCCGGCGCCCAGCAGGCCTACTTTGGCGGGCTTGAAGCGGGGTACGCCGGCCGGGCGGCTGGTGCCGCTCTTGATGGCGTTCAAATTAAAGAAAAAGGTGTTGATCATCGCCTTGGCGTTGATGCCGGTCATCAGCTTTGCCAAGTAGCGGCTCTCGATGCGCAGCGCGGTCTCCAGATCGACCTGCAGGCCTTCAACCATGCAGGCGATGATGGCCTCGGGCGCGGGGTAAAGGCCGCGGGTTTTGCTCTTAATCACTGCGGGGGCCACCACCAGCATTTGCGCTACCGCGGGTGATGAGGGTAGGCCGCCTGGTACTTTGTAGCCCTTGGCTTCCCAAGCGTGTTGGGCCGTGGGGTTGGCGGCAATCCAAGCCAGGGCTTTGGTTTTCATCTCGGCGGCGGCGTTGTCGCCCGGGGCGACCAGATCGTGCACCAGGCCCAGGCCTTTGGCCTCGGCGGGGCTAAAGGTTTTGCCTTCCACCAGGTAAGGCTGCGCGCCCATCAGGCCTAGGTGGCGGGTCATCTTGGTCACGCCGCTGGCGCCGGGCAGCAAGCCCAGGGTCACTTCGGGCAAGCCAAACTGGGTCTTGCGATCGTCGATAGCAATGCGGTGGTGGCCTACCAACGCCACTTCCCAGCCGCCACCCAGCGCCGTGCCATTGAGCAAACTGACCACCGGCTTACCTAGCGTTTCAATCGCGCGGAAGTTCTTTTTGACGCGCTCGATCTCTTCAAAAATCTTAGGCGCGTCGCTGGGCTGCAAGCGCATCGCGCCCTTCAGGTCGGCACCGGCAAAAAACGTGGTCTTATTGGAAGCCAGCAGGATGCCCTTGATAGCGTCTTTGTCTTGCAACACCTGGGCCGCCACGGCGTCCATGTCTTCCTGCCACTGCAGGCACATGGTGTTCACGGGCGAATTGGGTTCGTCGAAGGTGATAGTGGCAATGCCATC
The DNA here is from genome assembly GCA_025363275.1 of Burkholderiales bacterium. Lineage (GTDB taxonomy): Bacteria > Pseudomonadota > Gammaproteobacteria > Burkholderiales > Burkholderiaceae_C > Allorhodoferax. The sequence goes on from JANYEE010000087.1 coordinate 14,379, forward strand.
GGCCAAGTTGTAGGAAATAGTTTTCATGTTTTCTCAATCAGTTGAGGACAGAGCTTCGCTGCGCTACGGTCTGTCCCGCAAGGTTAATGCTACGAAATTAGGAGCTACTCAGGTAAGTAATACCTGGGCCACAGGCTTGTTTGGCTTAAAAAATGCCTTAAACCCGCTCTACGATGGTCGCAATACCCATTCCGCCGCCCACACACAGTGTGGCCAAGCCGTAGCGCAGCTTGCGGCGGTGCAGCTCGTCAATTAGTGTGCCCAAGATCATCGCGCCCGTGGCACCCAGCGGGTGGCCCATGGCGATGGCGCCGCCGTTCACATTCACTTTGTCGTGCGGTACTTTCATTTCCTTCATGAAGCGCATCACCACGGCAGCAAAGGCTTCGTTGACTTCAAACAGGTCAATGTCGCCCACCGTCAGCCCGGCCTTGGCCAGCGCCTTGCGGGTGGCGGGCATGGGACCGGTCAGCATGATGGTGGGGTCAGCGCCAGACAATGCGACTGCCACGATGCGCGCGCGGGGTTGCAAGTTGTGCGCTTTGGCCGCAGCCTCATTGCCTACCAGCACAGCGGCAGCACCGTCCACAATGCCCGACGAATTGCCCGCGTGGTGCACGTGGTGAATGCGTTCCACCTGCGGGTAGCGGGTCAGCGCCACTTGGTCGAAACCCATGCCGCCCATTTGCTCGAACGCGGGCTTCAAATGAGCCAGGCCTTCCAGTGTGGTGTTGGGTTTGATGAATTCGTCCTTGGCCAAAATGACCTGGCCCATGAAGTCTTTAACCGGCACCACCGAGCGTTCAAAGTAACCAGCGGCCTGCGCCGCCGTGGCGCGCTTTTGCGATTCCAGCGCAAAGGCATCTACATCGGCGCGACTGAAGCCTTCCAGCGTGGCAATCAAATCCGCGCCAATGCCTTGCGGCACAAACGCTGTTTGTGAATTGGTCTCGGGGTCCATGGCCCAGGCGCCGCCGTCCGAGCCAATGGGCACGCGGCTCATGCTTTCCACGCCACCGGCCACCACCAGGTCTTCCCAGCCCGAGCGCACTTTTTGTGCCGCCATATTTACGGCCTCCAAGCCGGACGCACAGAAGCGATTGATCTGCACGCCCGAAGCCTGAAAATCCCAGCCCGCTTTCAGCGCCGCCACTTTAGGAATCACTGAGCCCTGGTCACCGACCGGCGACACCACGCCCATGACCACATCGTCCACACGCGACGTGTCCAACTGGTGGCGCTGTTGCAGGTCGGTCAGCAAGCCTGCCAACAGATTGACGGGTTTGACCTCATACAGGCTGCCGTCTTTTTTGCCCTTGCCGCGGGGGGTGCGGATGGCGTCAAACACAAATGCTTCGGTCATGGAAATTCACTCCGGGTGGGTCTTGGTGCAAGGGAGAAGCCCAATGGCATGCCGCTGGACTGCTGAATGCAGTATATTCTTTTCACCAAGCAAATGCTTTGTGAAATTAAAACTCAAGGTACACCATGATTGAACGCACCCTTTTTTCCCCTGACCACGAAGCTTTTCGCGACAGTTTTCGCAAGTTTGTCGACAAGGAGATCGCTCCTTTTCATGCGGATTGGGAAGAGCAGGGCTATGTCGCCCGCGAGGTGTGGAACAAGGCCGGCGAAAACGGTTTCTTGTGCATGAGCATGCCAGAGGACTACGGCGGATCAGACGCCGATAAGCTGTACTCGGTGATCCAGTTTGAAGAAGTATCGCGCGCCGGAGTGACAGGTATTGGATTCAGTCTGCACAGCGAAATTGTGGCTCCCTATATTCTGCATTACGGCACGCCCGAGCAAAAAGCCAAATACCTGCCCAAGCTGGCTACTGGCGAAATGATTGGTGCGATTGCGATGAGTGAGCCCGCAGCGGGCTCCGATTTGCAGGGCATCAAGACCACGGCGATCGAGCAGCCCGACGGCAGCTATTTGCTCAACGGCAGCAAGACTTTTATTACCAATGGCTGGCATGCGGATTTAGTGATTGTGGTGGCCAAAACCAACCCGGCTGCGGGCGGTAAGGGCACCAGTTTGATGCTGGTAGAGCGCGGTATGCCTGGCTTTAGCGTCGGCAAGCGCCTCAAGAAATTGGGAATGAAGGCCCAGGACACGTCCGAGCTGTTTTTTGACAACGTGAAGCTGGGCCCGGAGCAGTTGCTGGGTGGCAAGCCGCAGGAGAACCGCGGTTTCATCTGCCTGATGGAGCAACTACCCTGGGAGCGCCTGCAAATTGCCATCAGCGCCGTGGCCGCAGCCCAGGCGGCCATTGACTGGACCGTGGCCTACGTTAAAGACCGCAAGGTGTTTGGCCAGCCCGTGGCCAGCTTCCAAAACACCCGCTTCACACTGGCTGAGCTGCAAACTGAGGTGCAGGTGGCCCAGGTGTTTGTGGATAAATGCTCGGAACTGGTCTGCCAGGACAAACTGGACACGGCGACGGCCAGTATGGCCAAGTACTGGACGACCGATCTGCAATGCAAGGTCATGGATGAGTGTGTACAGCTGTTTGGTGGCTACGGCTATATGTGGGAATACCCCATCACCCGGGCGTATGCCGATGCCCGCGTGCAGCGCATCTACGGCGGCACGAATGAGATCATGAAAGAGGTGATCACCCGGTCTATGGGCCTGGGCGGCAAGTAGCACCCGTCCGGGCCGTAGCGTCTAGGTCTTGAGCCCGTGCCGCGCCACGGTTTTTTGGCGTGTGCGTTTGACTTCGTACATGGCGGTGTCGGCCAGTTGCACGGCGTCGGCCGCCTTGATCAGGGTGGGGTCCACCGCCACCACGCCGGCACTGGCTCCACCATAGTCAATCACTTGGGCACCCAGCGCGATTTGGCCGACCGTGGAGTCAGTGATGCGCTTTTTGAAAGCCAATATAGCGGGTTGAAAGTCTTCCGTTATCGCGGGGCCGTAGCCCACCAATACAAATTCGTCTCCGCCCAGGCGAGCCAAATAGTCGCCGCCGCGCAAGGCTGAGGATATGCGTTTGGCAATGGCGGCCAAAAATGCGTCGCCTACGTCATGGCCGTAGACGTCGTTGATATGTTTGAAGCCGTCCAGATCTAAAAAGCAGACCAGAACCCGAGACTTGGTACGTATTCCTTGGGCTAGCATGCGGTCCAGGGTTTCCAGCAGAGCCCGGCGGTTGGGAAGTCCGGTGAGTGCATCGGTAGAGGCATAGGCGGCCAGTTCGGCGTTGGCTTTTTCCAGCCTTTCCACCAGTTGCTCGCGCTGTACTTGTTGACCAATTAAAGCGGCAAATAGTTTCAACAGGTCTTGCGCGTTGTCGGGCAGCGGGCGCTGGTTGGCGCTTGCCGCACATAAGGTGCCGTAAAGCGCGCCGCCATCGGTGCGCACCGGTGTGCTGGCATAGGTCTGTATGCCCAGTTGTTTGGCCGCCTCAGAGTCGCCCCACACTTCAGCTACGTTGTTGGTGTAGGGTCGCCCTTCCTCGAGGGCACGTTTGCACAGGGTGTCGGCCCAGGGCACGCTGAGCCCCTCCGGTATTTGCAGTTGCTGGGTGTTGCGCGAGTACAAAATGAGCTGCATGCAGTTTTCAGTATCCACGATGGTCAGGTAGGTGGATTCCATACCAGTGGCGCTCTCCAACATTTCGAGCATCGGGCGGGTCACGTTTTCCAGCGTTTGTGCCGCGTTGAGGGACTGTGAAAGTCTGGAGAGTAGGTTGTCCATGGCGAAATGACTGTGAATCGACGACAGCTATTAGCCTACCGCATAGTGACGTACTGCGGGGTGACGGTTGGTTAAACTCAGTGAATAAATTTTCAAGGAATCTGACCCATGGGCGCGCAATGGAAAGCAAAAGGCAAGGAACTGGCCGCTAACGCCAGAGGCAAACTGTTTGGTCGACTGGCCAAAGACATCATGATTGCGGCGCGCGGCGGCGCAGACCCGGCGGGTAACTCGCGCTTGCGGTTGGTGCTGGAACAGGCCCGCAAGGTGTCCATGCCCAAAGACACGCTGGACCGGGCCATCAAAAAAGGCGCAGGTTTGACCGGCGAGACCGTCAACTTTGAAGCCGTGATGTACGAGGGCTACGCACCCCACCAGGTGCCGGTAATGGTGGAATGCCTGACCGATAACGTAAAACGAACCGCCCCCGAAATGCGCGTGTTGTTCCGCAAAGGCCAATTGGGCACCTCGGGCTCCGTCGCTTGGGAATTTGACCACCTGGGCATGATTGAGGCTGAAGCCACCACACCGGGTGCCGATCCGGATGGCGCTGCCATTGAGGCGGGTGCCCAAGATCTGGAGCCAGGTGATGAGGCCGGCACAACGCTTTTTTATACCGACCCGGCCGAGCTGGACCTGGTGAGCCGCGCGCTGCCAGGCCAGGGCTTTACGGTGCTGTCGGCTAAGCTGGGCTACAAGCCCAAGAACCCGATCGACCCCAGTAGCTTGAGCGCTGAGGCACTGGAAGAGGTGGAAGCTTTCTTGGCGGCCATCGATGGCAATGACGACGTGCAACACGTCTACGTGGGGCTGGCAGGCTAATTTTTAAGCCAAACCAGCCCGGGGCCCAGGTGAAACCTGCCTGGGTAGCTATACTTTATATAGCAAAAGCTTCAATTCTTGCCGCGCAACTCTTGCATGCGTTCGTTGAAATAACTCTGCACGGTGTAGCGCTCAGACAGCACCACTTCACGCCGAGGATGTAGAAACAACGGCAGCGAAATGCGCGATTTCTGGGTGCCTTCACCGTTAGGGTTGAGCACGCGGTGCACGGTAGACGGGTAATAGTGGCCTGAAGCCTCCTGCAGCATGTCGCCAATATTGACGATCAACAGTCCGAAGTCACACGGCACGTCGTGCCAGGCTTCGTCTTTACCCAACACCTGCAGGCCCGGCTCTGTCGCTGCGGGCAGGATGGTTAGCAAATTAATGTCGGTATGGGCTGCGGCGCGCACGGCACCTGCTTCCTCATCGCCCACCAGCGGCGGGTAATGCAACACACGCAACAAGGTTTGGTCGCAGCCGTCAATCATCCTGGGCAGCGGCATGGCGTAGCGGGCTTTGACTTCGTCAGGCGAGTTGTCCTCCACCCAGCCCAGCAGCGTCGCCGCCAGTGCGCTGCCCTGGCTGTAGTAGCGTCGCGCAGCGTCCGACACCTCAACCGGGTAGCGGCCGTCGGGGTAGATGTGGAAAAACTCTTTCAGATCGCGTTTGGTGTTGCCCTTGGCGGTCTCAGACACCGCTGGCGAGAAATAGCCGTCCAGGCGCACCGGGTCCTGTGGGTACCTGTTCTTGGCTTCGGTCTTGAAAAAAAACAGCCATTCAGCGTAAATACCTTCGACCAGAGACTGGTTCAGCGGGTGGTTGCGCAGCACGCCAAATCCGGTTTCGTGCAGGCTCTTGCAAAATTCCTGTGGCGCGGTGGGGCTCTGAAAATCAACGACTGGCAAATGCATGATTGCTATTCCTTCTCGAGCCAAGGGCCCATCAGAGTGGATTCAAAAACGTGAAGGACAGCATCGGACTGCACCTGCATGCAAACCAAGGTGTCGGGCGTATCGCCCCAGCCTATCTGCGGATAGGTAACTGATTCACGGCGGTTCATCATGGTCTGGCCTTGCGCGATACCCTCGGTCGCCACGCGTATGCGACCGGATTGCACGCTAAACAACCCGGGGTTGGTCAGGTAAATGAAGGCTAGTACGTCATGGCCGAAGCAGCCATAGATTTTGGCCACATGTGGGTAAATGCCGCTGTAGAAGTCGGCATAAAACTTCACTGCGTGCACCAGGGTGTCGGTGGCTGGGTGGTGGTGCTGGTCGGCAATTTTCTGAATCAGGGCGACTGACACGATCACCTGGTGGGTCACGTCCAGGCCGACCATAGTGAGCTTCCAGCCAGCGGTAAATACCTTATCCGCGGCGTGCGGGTCGTTCCAGATATTGGCCTCGGCTACGGGCGACACATTGCCGGGCTCCAGGATGGTGCCACCCATGATGATGACTTCTTGCACCAGACGTGGCAGCTCAGGCTCCAGCATCAGCGCTGCAGCCAGGTTGCCCAGGGGGCCAACTGCAACTAGCGTGATTTCACCAGGGTGGGCACGCGCCATGTCCACAATGAACTGTGCTGACGAGCGTGGGTCGATCTGGTTCGTGGTGGCGTGGCGGCTGGGCAGGTTGCCCAGGCCGTCAGCGCCGTGGATAAAATCTGGCGGCGCTTCACCGGGCTTGAACCACGGGGTTTTGACGCCCTGGGTGACGGGGATATTGCGGTTGGCAATCGCCGTCAGGTAGAGCGCATTGGTCGCAGCCTGATGCACCGACACATTGCCAAAGGTAGTGGTAATGCCCACCATCTCAATGCCGGTGTGGGCCAGCGCGTAATACAGCGCCATTGCGTCATCAACACCGGGGTCGGTATCAAAAATGACTTTGCGGGCAGGGGAGATGCTCATGGTGTTGTTAATCAATTTCTAAAAAAGCTCAGGCGCTAGGGCTAAGGCCGCAAAACTGACGCAAGGCTTGAACTACGCCATCGCCATGGGGCGCCTGTGCGGCCAAAAAGCGGCTGACTTCGGCCGAGGTGGGTATACTTGATTGTGCCCCCAAGCGGGTGCATGCCAGAGCGCCAGCGGCACTGGCCTGGCGCAAGGCCAAGGCCATGTCTGCGCCTTGGCTGAGCGCGGCCACCAGGCAACCGCAAAAGGTGTCGCCAGCCGCGGTTGTGTCAACTGGTGTGATGGGGAATGCAGGCTGCAAAACCCACTGACCTCGCACCCGCGCGCAGCAGCCGTGGTGCCCCAGCGTGACCACCACGATGGGCACGGCAATACGTTCCAGGCATTCGGCAATGCTGCCTTGGTGATTGGCCACGGTGGTCAATTCACCTTCGTTCACCACCAGAATATCGACCGACTGCAAAAGCGCATCGGGCAGGGCTTGCGCCGGTGCGGCGTTTAGCACCACGCAGACGCTCTCAGCGCGAGCCGCCTGGGCGTAGGCGGCTACGCTGTCCAGTGGCGTCTCCAACTGCAAAAGCAAATGAGTAAAGCCCTGCAACGCGGGCAGGTGCTCCGGCCGTAGACCGTGGTTGGCGCCAGGAGCTACGGTGATGGCATTTTCGGCATCGTCAGACACGCAAATGAAAGCAGTGCCAGTAGGCTGATCGCTAACACGCACGGCCTGTAAGACCACTCCTGCCTCGGCCAATGAAGCTTCAATGGGTGTAGCAAACGCATCATTGCCCAAGCCCGCCAACAGCGTGGTGGCTACTGCGCCCGCACGTGCAGAGGCGACAGCTTGGTTAGCCCCTTTACCGCCAGGAAAGGTTTTAAAGTCGCGCCCGAGTACGGTCTCGCCGGGCTGGGGAATGTGGTTGGCCCGGACCACAAAGTCCAGGTTCGCTGATCCTGCCACCAGTATCATGTTTTTTCTTTCTTGGATTTTGAACCCCCATTTTGCCATCCGCATCCTCCGGAACACGGCAGCCCCAACACTTTGCCGTACGGGTTCCGTTGGCGTCGATATTTCGGCGGTGCACACCCCTGCGGATGCGCTGCTGGCCGGACAAGTAGTTGGCCACACGCCGAGCTAACGCTGGGCCACCCCGGTGCTACCCTGGTGCCACCGTGGTGTCAATGCCCCGAGCTTGAGTGCAGAGTCAGCGCAAAGGCATTCGCCAACACGGCATCCTTCGCAGGGCATTAATGGGTCCGCCCACAACCAGCCATGACAGCCTTCGTTGACACCACTCACCTTGCGATAGCCCCTGAAGTTCAGCAGGCTCCGGCCAACCGGATCCCGGTGGTGGCTTTGGAGTCCGCCATTATTTTCCACGGCGTGCCCTACCCAGACAACGTGGCCACTGCGCTGTGCCCGCCACCGTTGCCAGTCTGGACGGCAAGCTGATAGCGGGCTTGTCGCCCGCGCAGTGGTCAAGCTCAAATCGATACGGGATTTGCGATTGACCCAGGATACCTGGAGTTCCTAGAGACCCATGGTGTGCCCGTCGTGGGCTATCAAACGGACAGCTCTTCCGTCTTCTTTACTCGGACCAACAGCATGGCGGTCAACTACCGGATCGATATTCGCGTTGAAATGGCGCGGGTCTTGCATACCGAGTGGGCTTTGGGTCTGCAAGGGGGGGTGGTCATTGCCAACCCTGTCCTTGAGCAGTATGCGATGCCAGAAGCTTTGATCGATCATGCGATCAACCAAGCGCTGGCCGCAGCTGTGGCATGGGAGCTGGTGGCGCTCTCCGGGCGGTGAACCTTTGTTATGCTTTGCCCATTCGAAAATCAAGGCAAAACCAACCGGAAGTACTGCTAGTGCCTGGAGTTTTGTATGGAACAACTGACCAATGAGAGATGCTATGAACTTGACTAAAAAAGCCCATTGGGCTCTAGTGGTAGCTGCGGTAGCAGCCAGCCTGAATGCAGTTGCTGACCCCGCCGTGGTATTCGACATGGGTGGAAAGTTTGACAAATCTTTCAACGAAGCGGCGTTTCGCGGCATGGAGCAATGGAAGAAGGAAACCGGCAAGAACTACCTGTCGTTTGAAATTGCCAACGAATCCCAACGCGAGCAGGCCCTGCGCCGCATGGCCGAAAAGGGTGCTAGCCCCATCATCGGCATCGGCTTTGGTCAAGCTTCCAGCATCGAGAAAATTGCCAAAGAATTCCCCAAACTGAAGTTCGCCATTATCGATATGGTGGTCAACCAGCCCAATGTGCAGTCCGTCGTATTTAAAGAACAAGAAGGCAGCTTCTTGGTCGGCGTGATGGCCGCGATTGCCAGCAAAACTGGCAAGGTGGGTTTTATTGGTGGCATGGATATTCCATTGATCCGCAAGTTTCAATGTGGCTTCGAGCAGGGCGCTAAATACGCCAACCCCAAGGCAGATATTTTCAGCAATATGACCGGTACTACCGGTGCTGCCTGGAACGATCCTGCGCGGGGCGGCGAGCTAGCCAAGGCGCAATTTACCAAGGGTGCAGACGTGGTGTTCGCCGCTGCTGGCGGAACCGGTATGGGTGTGTACCAAGCCGCCAAGGACGGCGGCAAGCTGGCCATTGGTGTGGACAGCAACCAGAACTATGTACAGCCCGGCACCATGCTGACCAGCATGGTCAAGCGCGTAGATCTGGCGGTTTATAACGTTGCGAAGAATCACACTGCGGGTGTGTCAGTGCTGGGATTGAAGGAGGGTGGCGTGGACTATGCAACTGATGAATTTAACGCCAAGATGATCACGCCTGACATGAAAAAGCGCGTGGAAGCCGCCAAGGCCGATATCGTTAGCGGCAAGGTCAAAGTGGCCGACTACATGGCCGACAACGCTTGCAAATTCTGATGTCGGTCGCACCATCCGCCATGGCTGTGCGCATGGTGGGCATCCACAAGCGTTTTGGTGCGGTGGCTGCAAACGTTGACGTTAATCTGAGTATTGCAGCGGGCACGGTGCATGGCATCGTGGGCGAAAATGGTGCGGGCAAGAGCACATTGATGTCCGTGTTGTACGGCTTCTACCAGGCGGATAGTGGCTCCATTGAAGTGGCGGGACTTCCAGCCCAAATCCGTAATTCAGACGACGCTATTGGCTTGGGTATTGGCATGGTCCACCAGCACTTCATGCTGGTGGATACCTTGACTGCGCTGGAAAACGTCATGTTAGGCGCAGAGCCGCATTGGCTGCTCAGACGTGCCGATGCCCTGGTGCGCAAACAACTGGAAATCCTGATGCGGGATACCGGATTGCATGTAAACCTGGATGCGCTGGTCAGCGATTTGCCTGTGGGTGACCAGCAACGTCTGGAAATTCTGAAGGCGTTGTACCGCGGCGCCAAGGTGTTGATTCTGGACGAGCCCACTGCGGTGTTGACGCCCCAGGAAACGACCCATTTGTTTAAGGTACTTGCACACCTGCGCTCGCAGGGCACTACCATATTGCTGATCACCCATAAGCTAAAAGAAGTGATGGGCTTGTGTGATGGTGTGACGGTGATGCGCGCTGGACGCGTGGTGCAAGAGATGCCGATTTCGCAAGCGTCGATTGAAGGCTTGGCGGAAGCCATGGTGGGGCGCAAGGTGCAAATGGGCCGCGTGCAGGAGGTCGAAAAACCTGCGGGTGAGGTGCTGTTGTCACTGCGCAAAGTGCAAGTGCGCGATGCGCAAAATGTGGTACGACTGGCGGATATTGACCTGGATCTGCGAGCCGGCGAAATCGTCGGTGTGGCGGGCGTTTCGGGCAACGGCCAGAGCGAGCTGCTGGATGTGCTAGCAGGTCTATTGGCGCCCGCTGAGGGAGAGATGCAGTTGGGCGGCCAGATTTTTGGTCAGGCGGCATGGCTCGACCCGCGCACGGCCCGCTCGCTGGGCCTGGCCCATGTGCCCGAAGACCGGCACGCACGCGCGATGGTGATGGAATTTTCGGCGCGAGAGTCTGCGGTGTTGGGCTATGACGGTTTGCCTGCCTATACCCGGCGCGGTTGGATGAATCACGCCAGCATGCGCAGCGCCACCGCGCAGATGATGGAGCGCTTTGATGTGCGCCCGCGCGACCCGGAGCTAGGCAGCAGCAAGTTTTCTGGTGGGAACCAGCAGAAGTTAGTGCTGGCGCGCGAGTTGGGTCAAGCGCCCAGGGTGCTGTTAGTGGGCCAGCCCACGCGCGGTGTGGATATTGGAGCCATCGAGTTTATTTATTCGCAACTGCGCGCCATGCGCGATGCAGGCTGCGCTGTTTTGGTCGTGTCCAGTGAGCTGGACGAAATCTTGGCGCTGTCCAATAGGGTAATCGTGATGAATCAGGGACGGCTGACTGGCGAATTGTCGATTGAGGAATGCACCGAGGCGAATTTGGGCTTACTGATGACCGGAGGTGCCCATTGAGCGCGCCACAAGCTTTGCCCCGTTGGGCTGATTTGGTGTTGCTGCCGGTGGTTTGCCTGGCCGTGGCACTGGCCGTGGCTGCCGGCGTGGTGGCGCTGGTGGGGCAGAGCCCGACGGAAGTCATCACCGTGTTGATCAAGGGTGCCTTTGGCACGGCGCGCGGTATCAGCTACACCTTGTATTACGCCACCACGTTCATCTTTACCGGCCTGGCTGTGGCTGTGGCTTTTCATGGTGGACTGTTCAATATCGGCGGTGAAGGCCAGTCGGTGATGGGCGGCCTGGGCACTGGCCTGGTGGCTATGTGGCTAAGTGCTAGTTTGCCCGCCTGGGCCATGCTGCCGCTGATGCTGGTGGCAGGCGCACTGTTTGGCATGGCATGGGCGGCAGTGCCGGGCTACCTGCAGGCCTACCGCGGCAGCCACGTGGTGATTACGACCATCATGTTTAACTTCATTGCCAGCACTGTGCTGGTGTATTTGCTGGTGAATCACCTGCGTCCGGCAGGCTCCATGTCGGTCGAATCTGCACCATTTGCTGAATCGGCAAAACTGCCCAGCATGCAGGATGCTTTGGCATGGATTGGCGTGGATTGGCCTGCATCGCCCCTGAATTTGAGTGTGTTGCTGGCGCTTATCGCTGCAGTGGGCGTGTATTTGTTTTTGTGGCGCACCCGGCGCGGCTACCATGTGCGCGCCGTTGGCTCCAGCCCCAGCGCCGCGGAATACGCAGGTATTAACTCCCGCCACCAGATCCTGGTAGCCATGGGTCTTTCGGGCGCATTGGCCGGCCTGGTGGGAATGAATGAGATTGCGGGCGTCAATGGCAAGCTGCTGCTGGAGTTTGTAAGCGGTGCAGGCTTCACCGGCATAGCGGTGGCACTGATGGGGCGTAACCACCCGGTGGGCATTGTGTTCGCCAGTCTCTTGTTTGGCGCCTTGTTCCAGGGCGGGGCTGAAGTGGCATTCGATGTGCCGGGCTTTAGCCGCGACATGGTGGTGATGCTGCAGGGTTTTATCGTGTTGTTCTCCGGTGCGATGGTCTATGTGATTGCGCCCAGATTGGCGTGGGTACTGAGCAAGTTACCTATACGGAAAGCCCCAGCGGGTGCCGCCCATGGATGAAGCCCTGTTTGGCGCCTTGCTCGCCTCCACGCTGCGGGTATCAACGCCTCTTATTTTGTGTGCGATGGCGGGCCTGCTGTCGGAGCGCTCTGGCGTGGTGGACATTGGTCTGGAAGGCAAGATGTTGGCGGCTGCCTTTGCCGCTGCCGCGACGGGGGCGACCTACAATTCCACAAGTCTGGCTCTTTTTGCCGGGGTCGCGGTCGCAGTCGTTTTGTCGTGGACGCATGGCCTGGCCTGCGTGAGCCACAAGGGTGATCAGGTGGTATCGGGGGTGGCGATCAATATCATCGCCTCGGGGTTAACCGTGGTGCTGGGCATTGCCTGGTTTGCACAGGGGGGGCAAACGCCGCCGGTGTCGAATGCGGTGCGCATTCAGCCCTTGTGTCCGCAACTGGCAGATGCTTTGCAAAGCATTCCTTGGGTCGGCTCCATCATCGGGCAAGGTCTGTTCGGTCACAACGCGCTGGTGTATGCGGCGCTGTTGCTAGTGCCAGGTGTGTGGTGGCTGGTGTTTAGAACCCGCTTCGGCCTGCGGCTGCGCGCCGTGGGTGAGAACCCGCAAATGGTGGATGCTGCCGGTGTCTCCGTGTCAGGTTTGCGCTATGCGGCGCTGACTTTGAACGGTGTGCTGTGCGGTTTGGCGGGCGCCTATTTGGTGCTGGCCCAAAGCGCAAGTTTTTCTCCGAATATGACCGCCGGGCGGGGCTTTATGGCTTTGGCGGCGCTTATTTTTGGCCGTTGGTACCCCTTTACTGCGCTGTGGGCTTGCCTGTTGTTTGGGTTCTTAGATGCTGCGGCCATTCGCCTGCAAGGCGTATCTTTGCCGGGCATTGGTGAAGTGCCTGTGCAGGCCATTCAGGCGCTGCCTTATGTGCTAACTGTAGTGCTGCTGGCGGGTTTTATCGGCAAAGCGGTTGCACCACAAGCGCTCGGCAAGCCGTATAGTAAAGAACGCTGAGGCTAACGCGCCGTGCCGATTCGCACAGTTTTCATTAATACTGACCTGGAAGGGGGCTGCCTGTGACATCTTCCGTCATGGTGAAGGTGATGGGTTTTAGTGATGTGGAGCGTCATTCGCTCAACACATTGTTTCGCCTGTCCAGTCGGCAAACTCCCAGCTACCAGTTATGGACCCCGGAGTCCGCATCACCGCCCCACGTGGCTTTGATCGACGTGGATAGTTACGAGGCCACGCTGGAGCTGGAGTCGCCCAACTTCAATCCCAACCTCAAAGTCATTGCCGTTGGCGCTGAGGCGCCCGCCCAGGCGTGGCGCTTTATGCCACGGCCGGTGGATTGGGTGGGCTTGGTGCGGGAATTGGATGCCCTGTTTGCCACGATGGTGGAAGTGGATATTGATATCGGCCTGGGCGGCGATGCTTCAGACCGCGTGGCTCCGCCCGGAGTAACTGTGTGCCTCGTGGTGGGTTTAGCGCCTGAGCAGCGTCTGTATTTGCGCGCGCGCCTGGCCCTGGCCGGGCATACCGAAATGGATGAGGCGGATTCGGCGGCGCAGGCCTCGAAGTTGCTGTCGCAGCGGCATTACGATTTGACGATTATTGGCTTGGATTTGGTGGATGCCGATCCATGGGTACTGGTCGAGGCGCTGAAAGACATGCAGGCGCCACCCCGGTCGGTGGTGTTGGCAACAGCATCACCGACCTGGTCGGTGATGGAACGGGCTGACAGGTCAGGCTGCGCGGGCCTGTTGGAAATCCCGTTTATCCCACGCCAAGTGTTGGGTATTTTGCAAAAGATTTAGCCTTGGGTTCAGTTGACGCGCTGACGGCGCAGGCGGTGCAAGTCCAGACTTTTGGCTAGGCGGGCCTCTATCGGTAAGGGCTCTGCCGCCAAGCGCGCGGCCAGCAGCTCGGCACACAACGCCGCAAAACTCAAACCCCTGGAGCCCATGGCTATGCTGAGCCACAAGCCGGATGACGCATTGGGATGTGCGGGCCCGATCAGAGGCAGGCGGTCGTGGCTGACGCATCGGGTACCAGCCCATTGCATAGGCGCGCTTGCGAATTGGGGTGCGAGTGCGTTCGCTGCCGCGGGCAGCAGGGTGTTCAATCGCTCCCAATTGGCTGTGTGTTGTTGGGCGATATCTTGTAACCGGGCGGCTTCTGTCTCATAGGTGGCACCGGCATACCACTGCGGGCCGAACTCGGTAGGCACATGCGCTACCAAACTACCACTGCCATTCAGTGCAAAGGGCGCAAAGGCCGGGTCATCGCTGTTTGGCATAGGCCCATGACTGACCGTTCCGTGCAGGGCTTGCAGCGATTGCAGTTTGTCTAAAACCGCGGATGACAGCGACCACGGCGCAGCCAGGTTTTGTAGTAAGGGTAGGGCGCCCATCGCATTGGCCACGACGACCAATTCCGCCTCAGCCACGGTTTGCCCTAAAGCGTTTTGCAACTGCCACGCGCTACCGGTGCGTTGCATATGCGTTACCTGCGTGCTGAGTGACACCTGTATCCCGGGCTGGGCCAACCAAGCTGCGACCAAGCGGGCGGGCTTGATCCAGCCTGCATGTGCATGCCACAGGCTGGTCGTGTCGTCGCGCCCGGCACCCCAGGTATCTGACGGCACGCGGGAATGGCCTGGCGCGAGCCACCCCGCGTCCATCAGCAGCCCGGACGCGGCAATGCAGCGGTTTGCTTCTGGGTCAAATTCCAGTACGCCGTTATCGTTCCAGTCCTGGCCGCGCCTCAACAGGCGCTCGGCGTGCTGCAGCGTCAGGCGCGTGCCCACGCGCGACAGGCGGGATCGCGGGCTATCGTCTACCGAGGCATGCGACACCACCAGCCCAACCGGTAAACCCGAAGCGCCTTGGGCCGCTTGGGACTGGCTGTCCAGCACGGTGACCTGCCAACCGCGTAGTGCCAAAGCCTGGGCCACGCTGGCACCCGCCAGACCCGCGCCTACCACTGCGCAGCGCTGCGGCAGTGCGGTAGCCGTGCTAAGAGGCGCGCGGGTGGTGCGTAACTCCCAACGGGGCGCATAGGTGGCAAGCTGGGTGTGCTGTGTATTGAACTTTATGGCCTCTTGTGTCTCAGTCGCCTCTGCAAGCCACTCAAATCCCTGTGTCACCAAGTGCGCTTGCAACGCCTTCCAGTCAGGCTTACCTTGCTCAATCTCAATTTTTACGGCAGTGCCTCGGCGGCAACGGCGTGCCAGCAGTTGGATGGTCCACTTGTCCCAGCGGGCGGGCGCAGCGGGTCCGTCGTCTGTAAGCGCTAAGCGGACCTCGTCTGCTTGAAAGGATTGCTCCGATAGCGTGGTTTGTAATGGGCCTGCGCACAAGGTTAGGCTGATACGCCCATTGGCCAGTAGCAGCCGCTGAATGCCGGGCAGGGCGCTGGCGCATGCGGCGCACAGCTCTGCTCTAAGGGCGCCAGGCTGGGAATCACCGGGAGAGGCAGTCTGGCGCCACTGGGCTAAATCTTCCACTTCGCACAGCGCTACGTAATGCAGCACCGTAGCATTGGGTTCAGCGCGCAGCCATGCCTCGGCGGATTCCAAAAAAGCTTGGCCGCTAGAAAAGTGGGTATCGAGAATGGTGTGGGTGGCCCGCGGGGGCAGCGAGCTTGGCATCACCGCGGGGGCTACGGAAAGTCGGGCTGTAGGATCAGGCCGGCGGCGGTACGTAGCCCTGTGCAGCGTCGGCACCGGCGCCGAAGAAGTGGTTTTCCATCTGGCGAGCCAGGTACTGGCGGGCACGCAGGTCAGCTAGGTTCAGGCGGTTTTCATTGACGAGCATGGTCTGGTGCTTGATCCAGGCAGCCCAGGCTTCTTTGCTGACGCTTTCCCAGATGCGTTTACCCAGATCACCTGGGTAGGGCGGGAAATCCAGGCCTTCGGCCTCTTTGCCGAGTTTGATGCAATTAACTGTGCGTGCCATGACGTAACCTATGAATGAGAGAGTGGGCGCATAAATGCACCGAGGCCCGAATCTTATTCGGTTTGCAAAAGCCGGGAACTTACCTGCCAAAATCTACCCCAACTAGCGCTCAAACCTGAGTGAGCCGTGGGTTGGCTGCACATGCATTTGTAAGGACGACAATTTTGAACTCGGCAATGAATTTGGTGATGAACTGGTTGGACAAGGCACCGCGTCGCGTCTTGGTGGCGATTTGCTTGGCAAGTATTGGCCTATTGGCCTTTGGCATGTACTTGCAACTGGTGGTGGGCTTAGAGCCTTGCCCCATGTGCGTGGTACAGCGTTACGCTCTCATTTTGATAGCGGCGGTGGCAGGTATTACGTCGGCTACAGGCCGAAAAGGCTTGCAAATCACCGGACTCAGCCTGCTGACGCTGCTGGCGGTGGCGGGCGCGTATGTAGCTGCACGCCAGAGCTGGCTGCAGTGGTACCCGCCCGAGGTGGTGTCCTGCGGGCGTGACATCTACGGCATGATTGAGAACTTTCCGCTGCAGCGCGCCATCCCGATGATTTTCAAAGGCGGTGGTGATTGCACCAAGGTTGACTGGACCTTTTTGGGTGGGTCGATTGCCAACTGGTCTTTTTTGTGGTTTTGCGGCATGGCCTTGGTGGGGGCTCTCCTGATCTGGCGCGGCACGCGCAAAGCCTGACTTGGCTCGGGCGCAGCTTGCACTACCATAGCCCCCTTTTTGAAGAATTTGTATGACAGACACCACCACGCGCCCGGCATTGCCCGACCATTTGTCCATAGACCCCCGCAGTCCGCACTATGTGGCTGCCGTGTTTGAGCACGACATCGGCATCCGCTTGAACGACAAAGAGCGCAATGACGTGGCCGAATACTGCATCAGCGAGGCTTGGGTCAAAGTGCCTGCTGGTAAAACCGTAGACCGCAAGGGCCAGCCGATGCTGATCAAGATCAAAGGTAAGGTTGAGGTTTTTTACAAGTAAGACCTGTGCGCGAATAAAAAAAAGCCGCTTGAGAGCGGCTTTTTTAATATCAGGCCAGCTTCTTAACCAGCACCTGGCTCTTGCGATCCCAGTTGTATTTGCGTTTGCGTGCCTCGGGCAACCAGTCGGGATCGACCTGCACGAAGCCACGCTTCAAAAACCAGTGCATGGTGCGGGTCGTCAGCACAAAAATACTGTCCAGCCCAGCCGCTTTGGCGCGCTGTTCTACGCGTTTAAGTACCCGCTCGCCGTCGCCTTGACCTTGTACGTCCGGTGACACGGTGAGTGCGGCCATTTCGGCTGTTTTGGCCTCCGGGTACGGGTACAGCGCCGCACAGGCAAAGATAACACCGTCGTGTTCAATGATCGTGTAGTTGCCGACGTCGCGCTCAATCTCGGTGCGGCTGCGTTTGACGAGGGTGCCATCGCGCTCAAACGGCTCGATCAGTTGCAGGATGCCGCCCACGTCTTCTTCAGTAGCCTCGCGCAGACTTTCCAGCTTCTCGTCCACCACCATAGTGCCAATACCATCGTGGACGTAGACCTCCAGCAGGATGGCGCCATCTACGGCATACGGAATGATGTGGCTGCGCTCTACGCCGCTCTTGCAGGCCTTGACGCAATGCTGCAGGTAGAAGGCGACGTCGGTCGGGTTATTGGCTGCGGGCAGTTGGGTCAGCAGCCGCTCCGCCGCTGCCAGCGGCAGCTCAGTGTCGATGGGGTTGTCCTCGCTGGCGGGCTGGGTCGGGTCCATGTGGATGCCGGGCACTTCTGTCAAAAAAATCAGCTTGTCCGCCTGCAAGGCGGTAGCCACGCTGGTGGCCACCTCTTCCATGGTCAGGTTAAAGGCTTCGCCGGTAGGTGAAAAGCCAAAGGGAGACAGCAAGACCATGGCCCCCATGTCCAGCGTGGTGGTGATGCCGGCAATGTCCACCTTGCGCACCAGGCCGCTGTGCTGGAAGTCCACCCCATCCACAATGCCCACGGGCCGCGCGGTGATGAAGTTACCCGAGATCACGCGTACCGTGGAATCCGCCATGGGCGTGTTCGGCAGTCCTTGGCTGAACGCGGCTTCAATCTCGTAACGCAACTGGCCGGCGGCTTCTTGCGCGCAGTCTAGTGCCACTTCATCCGTAATGCGAATGCCGTGGCTGTACTTGGGGGTGTGGCCCTTGGCCTGAAGCTGCTCGTTCACTTGAGGGCGAAAGCCATGCACTAGTACGATTTTTACGCCCATGCTCTGGATCATCGCTAGGTCCTGCGCCAAGTGCGGCAGCTTACCCGCGGCGATGGCCTCGCCTGCAATGCCCACCACGAAGGTCTGGTTGCGGAACTTGTGGATGTAGGGCGCCACCGACCGAAACCAAGGGACGAAAGTGAAATTGAAGACAGAGGTCATTGCAGTGGGGTCCGATGGGGCGTGCCAGGGCTGGGATAATCCGCAATTCTCTACGAAGACCACGCCTTGACAGCCAGTACGCTAAAAATCGAATTCCCAGAGTCGCTCCCGGTGTCGGGCAAACGCGACGAAATCATGGACGCTATTGCGGCCCACCAGGTGGTCATCGTCTGTGGTGAGACCGGTTCGGGAAAGACCACGCAGTTGCCCAAGATAGCGCTGGCCATGGGCCGCGGTAAGCTGAATTACCCCATCGGTGTGCGCGGCAAGCTGATTGGGCACACCCAGCCGCGCCGTATTGCTGCCAGCAGCGTGGCCAAGCGCATTGCCGAAGAGCTGCAAACGCCGCTGGGTGATGTGGTGGGCTTCAAGGTGCGGTTCCAAGACCGCCTGTCCAAAGATGCTTCAGTCAAGCTGATGACCGACGGTATTTTGCTGGCCGAGACGCAGACCGACCCGCTGCTGAACGCCTACGACACCATCATCATCGACGAGGCGCACGAGCGCTCTCTGAACATTGACTTCTTACTGGGCTACCTGCGTCAGATTTTGCCGCGCAGGCCAGACCTGAAGATCATCGTCACGTCCGCCACGATCGATGCGCAGCGCTTTGCGGACCATTTCGCCAGTAGCAAGGGCCCGGCGCCCGTCATCATGGTGTCCGGGCGCATGTTCCCGGTGGAGCAGCGCTACCGGCAGTTTGAAGAATCGCGCGAGTACGACCTCAATGATGCGATTGCCGACGGTGTGGACGAACTCTGGCGCGACCCGCACAACCAAGGCGACATTCTGGTGTTTCTACCCGGCGAGCGCGAGATTCGTGAAGCCGCCGACCACCTGCGCAAGCACGTGAGCCACCAACCGGTGATGCGCGATGTCGAGGTACTGCCCTTGTTTGCGCGCCTGAGCCCAGCCGAGCAGGATCGCATTTTTGATGGCCACACCGGTCGGCGTATTGTGCTGGCCACCAATGTGGCCGAGACTTCGCTTACCGTGCCGGGCACGCGCTATGTGATTGACGCCGGCACAGCGCGCATCAAGCGCTACAGCTTCCGCAGCAAAGTGGAGCAACTGCTGGTAGAGCCCATCAGCCAAAGCTCGGCCAACCAGCGCGCGGGGCGCTGCGGGCGTGTGGCTAATGGTATTTGCATCCGGCTCTACGACCAAAAGGACTTTGATGGGCGGGACAAGTTCACCGATCCGGAAATTCTGCGGTCGTCCTTGGCGGGCGTTATCTTGCGGATGAAGTCGCTTCATTTGGGAATCGTCGAAGACTTTCCATTTTTAGAGCGGCCCAGTGGGAGGGCGATTGCCGACGGCTACCAGTTGCTCAACGAGTTGGGCGCCGTGGACGATGCCAACGAGCTGACGCCACTAGGACAAGAGCTAAGCCGCTTGCCACTGGACCCCAGGGTGGGGCGTATGTTGCTGGAGGCGCGGAGCCGCGAGGCGCTGGACGAGGCACTGGTGATTGCATCGGCCCTAAGCGTGCAGGATGTGCGCGACCGACCGATGGAGGCCCAGCAGCAAGCCGACGCCGCGCATCAGAAGTTTGATGACGAGAAGAGTGAGTTTTCGGGCTACCTGAAGCTCTGGAAGTGGATCAACGATGCACGCGGCGGTTCGCCCACCACGGCACCGGGAGTTGAGGCGCTGGGGCGTTCTGCGCAGGTAAAAGGAGGAGGCCGCAGGCCGGGG
>JANYEE010000088.1 GCA_025363275.1 Burkholderiales bacterium
TTGTGCACTGGGAGGATGCGGCCAAGGTGTTTAGACTCGAAGGCCCCTCGGGCGTGCGCCTGAAACTGCGCGACCTGCACCAGGCCCGCCAGGTGGCCGATGAACTGCAACGCAGCCTGGCCGGTGAACTGCTGATACGCGACTGGACGCGCCAGAACCGTACCTGGTTTGCAGCTGTGCAGGTCGAAAAACGCATGATGTTCATCATCCTGACCTTGATCGTAGCGGTAGCCGCTTTCAATCTGGTCAGTACGCTGGTGATGACGGTGACCGACAAGCGCGCTGACATCGCCATCCTGCGCACGCTGGGCGCAAGCCCCGGCAGCATCATGGGTATTTTTGTGGTGCAGGGCGCCATGGTGGGTGTGATCGGCACACTGGCTGGCTTGCTGATGGGGCTGGGCGTGGCCTACAACATTGATGTGATCGTGCCCGCGCTGGAGCGGTTGCTGGGCGCCACCTTTTTGCCGCAAGACATTTATCTGATCAGCCGTATGCCGAGTGATCCGCAGCAATCCGACATCCTGCCGATTGCGATCATTGCTTTGCTGATGGCCTTTGCGGCCACGCTGTACCCGAGCTGGAGAGCGTCCAAAGTGAACCCCGCCGAGGCCCTACGTTATGAATAAGATGACCCCCACACGTGGCCTGATCTTGAGTGGCTTGGGCTTGACCAAGCGCTTTACCGAAGGCCGCCTCGATGTGACCGTGTTGCACGGTGTGGACCTGCAAGTGCTCCGGGGCGAGACGCTGGCGATTGTGGGTGCCTCAGGCTCGGGCAAAAGTACTTTGCTGCATTTGCTGGGTGGGCTGGACGCGCCCACCAGCGGCAGTGTCGAACTGCTGGGCCACCGCGTGGCCGATTTGAGTGCTTCAGAGCAAGGCAAGTTGCGCAACCAACACCTGGGCTTTGTCTACCAGTTTCACCACCTGTTGCCGGAGTTCAGTGCGCTGGACAATGTGGCTATGCCATTGACCATTCGGCGTGTGGCCCCCGCAGATGCTGCGCAAGCAGCTACCAAAATGCTAGCGCGCGTAGGCTTGCAAGATCGCTTGCACCACCGTCCGGCTGAGCTCTCAGGTGGCGAGCGTCAGCGGGTGGCGATTGCCCGTGCGCTGGTCACCCAGCCCGATTGCGTATTGGCCGATGAGCCCACCGGCAACCTGGACCGCAGCACCGCCGATGGTGTGTTTGACCTGATGCTGCAACTGGCCCGCGACCAGGGCACGGCCTTTGTGATGGTGACCCACGACCAGACATTGGCGGCGCGCTGTGCGCGGGTGCTAAAAATTGTGTCGGGGCGATTGACGGAGGGTTGAGCAGTTAGGCGGTCTGCACCGGAGCTTGGGCAGCATAGCGCTTTGCTCCGTGTCCCCCGCCCGCTTTGCGGGCTCCTCCTTGACCTGCGCAAAACGCTATGCCCCCCAAGCTCCCTGGGTCTAGGGCGCAATGCCTGTTTTTTGCAGAATATCGTGCACCAGCTCCAGGCGCACCAGCGGGTTGTCCAGCGCCATCAGCCGGTGTTTTAGCTCGGGTGGAATAGGTAGCAGTTCGCACCAGCGGTTGGCAACCCAGCCGGCATCCTCCAGTTGGTAGGGCGCTTGCAGCGGCATAGCACCCTCATTGGGGCTGCGCTGCTGCAGGTTCCGGATCACCTGACCCAAAGTGTCGGCAGCTACTTGCAGGTCGGGTGGAATCTCTACCGTCTGGTCATTGGGCAGGCAGGTCACATCCGCCACCCAGAGCCCGTGGCGCAATTTTTCGCGCCGGGTAATCTCGAAGCGTTGGGTGCCGATGCACTGAATCACCATCAAACCCGCCTGGGGCTTGGTCAATTCGGTAATGGTGGCCAGCGTGCCCATGGCATGAAAGGCCTCGTTGGCAAACCCATCGCCGCTGGGTGGGCCGTTGCTGTTACTGCTGTCGCTATTGGCGTCGGAAGCGCCCCGCTGGCGCACTTCAGCGCCTTGGGTGAGCAGCACCACGCCAAAGGGCGCACCTGCCTTAAAGGCCTTGCCAACCATGTCCAGATACCGCACCTCAAAAATCTGTAGCGGTAGCAAGCCACCGGGGTACAAAACAGTACCCAAGGGGAACAAAGGCAATGACGTGAGCTTCAGGGCATCGGGCATGGACGAATCGCGATAGATAGTGGTTTAACAATGATCCCACAGAGCAACCACTTTAGTAGCCGCGGTCTAAGAGTCCCGCGTGTCTAAAAGTAGAATCCGCCCGGTTTGCGGCTACGGGGCACGTTTCCATTTCGTTTTCTGCACCGACCTTGCCCCCGAAAAACGTACTCCTTAGCTGATGGGTAAAAATCAGTTTTAGGAGAGAGAAATGAGCGAATCGAAACGACGGGCACGGTACACAGTGGAATACAAGCTTGAGGCCGTGAGGCTGGTCAAGGGAGGTCAGGTGGCAGCCGTCACGGCCAAGATACTGGGCATCCCCAAGCAGACCTTGGAGAACTGGGTGCGCTTGTATGGCAAGGGCCAGCTCAAGGGCGCAGGTGACAAGCCGGTGAGTCCGGAGCAAATGGAATTGGCCAGGCTACGCGCTGAGAACGCGCGGCTGAGAATGGAGCGTGACATTCTGGGAAACGCTACGGCGTACTTCGCGCGGGTATCAAAGTGAAGTACGCCTGGATAGCCAGCAACAAAAAGCATTGGTCGGTGTCCCTCGCCTGTGAGATGCTGGGCATGAGCAGTAGCGGCTACTTCGAGAGCATGCGGCGCAAAAGTACCGACAAGCCATCGAAGGCGGGCACCAACAAGCGAATCAGCAATGAAGCCTTGCTGGCCCACATTCGGGCCATCCACGCTGAGGTCAAGCAGGAACACGGCTGGCCCAAGATGTGGAAGGAACTGGTGGCATGCGGCATTCGAGTGGGCAAGGAGCGTGTACGACGCATGATGAAAGAGCACGGCATCAAGGCCAGGGGCAAGAGGAAGTTTGTCGTCACCACCGACAGCAAGCACAACCTGCCTATTGCGGCGAACTTGCTGCAGCGCAACTTCACTGCCAGCGCCCCCAACCAGGTGTGGACAGGCGACATCACGTATATCGCGACTGACGAAGGTTGGTTGTACCTGGCCGTAGTGCTGGACCTGTTCAGCCGCCAGGTGGTGGGCTGGAGCATGCAGGCGCACATGCAAAGTTCACTGGTGACGGATGCACTGCGCATGGCATGGTTTCGACGCGCGCCAGAGGCTGGTGTTGTCTTCCATTCTGACCGTGGCAGCCAATACTGCGGACATGAATTCCAGTCAGCGCTTGCAGGCTACAAGATGCAAAGCTCGATGAGCCGCAAGGGTGATTGCTGGGCGGACTTGGGGTTTTGCCATAACGCGCCCACCGAGAGTTTCTGGGGCCGACTGAAAGTGGGTCGCCTGTACGGCAGGAAATTCGAGACCCGCAGGCAGGCCATGGACGAAGTGATTGACTGGATGACGTTCTACAACCACCGCAGGATTCACTCTACATTGGGCTATGTCAGCCCGATGCAGTTTGAGAAAAGCTGGCACGCGGCACAGCTATTGAAGGCCGCATAATGGAATGGTTAAGAGGTACGTCTAACAGGGTCAGGTTCAGCTGAGCTGAGGGCTATTGCCTCGCACCCCTAGTGTTTGCTATCAAATGCGTAGCTGCTCAGGCAGGAAATACGTGGGCCAGGAGCTGATTTGGTTTGAAATCGTGTCGCCACTGCCGGTTGGAAGGCTTTCGGGCCGTGCGCGCGTAGCGCGTTCGGATGGTAGTGATTGCAACAAGGAAACGGCCCGGCCTGCCAGAATGCACGCATCACCCTCGCCTAGGAGCCCGCCATGCCGCACGCTTTTGCCTCCACCCTTAAAACTTTTTCTACGGCCTCCGGAAAAACCGGCAGCTTCTACTCGCTGCCCGCGCTGGCCAAGAAATTCCCCAACATTAAGCGTTTGCCGGTCTCCATGCGTATCGTGCTGGAGTCGGTGCTACGAAATTGCGACGGTAAGAAAGTCACTGCCGAGCACGTGGCCGAAGTCGCCAACTGGAGCCCCACCGGCCACCGCACCCACGAGATTCCTTTTGTCGTCTCCCGCGTGGTGCTACAAGACTTCACCGGCGTGCCGCTCTTGGCTGACCTGGCCGCTATGCGCAGCGTGGCCGTCAAGCTGGGCAAGAACCCCAAGCGCATTGAGCCGCTGGTGCCGGTGGACTTGGTGGTGGACCACTCGGTGATGGTGGACCACTACGGCAAGAGGAATTCGCTGGACTTGAACATGAAGCTGGAGTTTCAGCGCAACCGCGAACGCTACGAGTTCATGAAGTGGGGTATGCAGGCGTTTGATACTTTCCGTGTGGTGCCGCCCGGCTTTGGCATCGTGCACCAGGTGAATCTGGAGTATCTGGCGCGTGGCGTGCACAAAACCAAAGACGATGTGTATTACCCCGACACGCTGGTCGGCACCGACAGCCACACCACCATGATCAACGGCATTGGCGTGGTGGCCTGGGGTTGCGGCGGCATTGAGGCCGAGGCCGCCATGCTGGGCCAGCCGGTGTACTTTTTGACGCCGGATGTGGTGGGCTTTGAGCTGACGGGCCGCCTGCGTGAGGGCGTGACCGCCACCGATTTGGTGCTGACCGTCACCGAGATCCTGCGCACGCACAAAGTGGTCGGCAAGTTTGTTGAATTTTTTGGCGAGGGCACGCGCTCGCTGAGCCTGCCAGACCGCGCAACCATTGCGAACATGGCACCCGAGTACGGCGCCACAATGGGCTTCTTTCCGGTGGACGAAAAGACCATAGAGTACTTTGAAGGTACTGGCCGCACCAAACCGGAGATGGAAGCCTTTGAGGCCTACTTCAAGGTGCAGGGCTTGTTCGGCGTGCCCGGCACCGCAGGTGCCTCCGATTCTTTGGGTGAGATTGAATACTCGCAAACTGTGACGCTGGACCTGGGCAATGTGACCCCCAGCCTGGCCGGCCCCAAGCGTCCGCAGGACCGTATTGAGCTGGGTAATGTGGCGAATAACTTTGCCAGCCTGTTCAGCAAGCCCGCCAGTGACAACGGCTTCAACCAGCCCGCCGACAAGCTGGACCGCCTGTTTCAGGCGGGCCCAGACGTGGCCGACGCCACCTACCCGGGCAAAGAGCCCTTGCCTTTGATGGTACGCAATGGCGACGTGCTGATTGCCGCCATCACCAGTTGCACCAATACCTCCAACCCCAGTGTGCTGCTGGCCGCGGGCCTGCTGGCCAAGAAGGCGGTGGAAGCCGGGCTCAAGGTCAAGCCACACATCAAGACCTCTTTGGCCCCCGGCTCGCGCATCGTCACGGAGTATTTGACCGAAACCGGCTTACTGCCCTACCTTGAAAAACTTGGCTTTGCGGTGGCGGGTTATGGCTGCACCACCTGCATCGGCAATGCGGGGGACCTGACGCCAGAGCTGAACGATGTCATCACGAAGAACGATTTGATTTGCGCCGCCGTGCTGTCGGGCAACCGCAATTTCGAGGCGCGTATTCACCCCAATCTGAAAGCCAACTTCCTGGCGAGCCCGCCGCTGGTGGTGGCCTATGCCATTGCCGGTACGGTGACCCGCGATCTGATGACCCAGCCCGTGGGCAAGGGCAAAGATGGCAAGGACGTCTACCTGGGCGACATCTGGCCGACCAGTGACGAAATCTACAAGCTGCTGAAGTTTGCGATGAAGGGAAAGGCGTACCAAAGGAACTATGCCAAGGTCAAAATTGAGCCGGGTGTGCTGTGGGACAAGATCAAGGGTGTGGCCGGTCAGGCCTACACCTGGCCCACCAGCACCTACATTGCCGAGCCGCCGTTCTTTGCCGAATTTGCTATGGATTCCATAGCTGCCAAGGCAGGAGATACGAGGGCCACAGCCTCAAATGATGCAAAAAGCAGCGGTGACAGCGTGCAGGGCGCCCGCATCATGGCCTTGTTTGGTGACTCCATTACGACCGACCATATCTCCCCCGCAGGCTCCATCAAAGAGAGCTCACCCGCCGGCCAGTGGCTGCGTGCACATGGCGTGCTCAAAGCCGACTTCAACAGCTATGGCGCACGCCGTGGCAACCACGACGTGATGATGCGCGGCACCTTTGCCAACGTGCGTATCAAGAACCTGATGATCCCGCCCGACGCGGCCGGCTCGCGCGAAGAGGGTGGCGTGACGATTTACCAGCACGATGGCCCGGACCTTGGCAACAAGATGTTCATTTTTGACGCCGCCATGCAATACATCGCAGACGGTGTGCCCACGGTGATTTTTGCAGGCGAGGAATACGGCACGGGGTCGAGCCGCGACTGGGCCGCCAAGGGCACGCAGCTGCTGGGCATCAAGGCCGTGGTGGCCAAGAGCTTTGAGCGCATTCACCGCAGTAATTTGGTGGGCATGGGCGTGCTGCCGCTGCAGTTCAAGGGCACGGACTCTTGGCAATCGCTGGGCCTCAAGGGCGATGAGCGCATCGACGTGATCCCCGATGCCAAGCTGACGCCGCAAAGCGATGCCACGCTGCGCATCACCCGCGCCGATGGCAGCACGCAAGAGCTGACACTGACGCTGCGGGTGGACACGCCGATTGAGGTGGACTACTACTGCGCGGGCGGCATTCTGCCGTTTGTGTTGCGACAACTCCTGGCGGCTTAAAGCGCGAGTTCTCGGCGCGCCTGGCCCCACACCTGCCAGCCGCCTTGTAGCGCCAGTGCAGCCATGCCCATGGCGACCAGCAAGTCGGGCCAGCCACTGCCGGTACCCACTACGCCCGCGGCGGCCAGCATCACGGCGATGTTGCCGATAGCGTCGTTGCGGGAGCACAGCCACACGCTGCGCATATTGGCATCGCCTTCTCTGAACGCATACAGCATCCAGGCCACCGCCACATTGGCCGCCAGTGCTACAAAGCCGATCACGCCCATGGTGGTGGCGTCGGGCAGGCTGCCGTGCCACAAACTCCACACCGCTTTGGCCAGTAAAAATAGACCAAATCCCAGCATCGATACCGCCTTGGCCAGGGCCGCCCGCGCCCGCCAGGCCAGCGCGGCCGACAATACTGCCAGCGATACGCCGTAGTTCAAAGCATCACCGGCAAAGTCAATCGAGTCGGCCAGCAGGGATAAGGAGCCCGACTGCCAGCCCGCCAATAGCTCCACACCAAACATGGCGGCGTTGATGATCAGCGCGATCCACAAAATCCGGCGGTAGCGCGCGGGGTTGTGCAGGGTTTCCGGGGCGGGAGTTTCGTGTTCGCAGCAGTGTTGACTCATGGGGTTCTTTCGTGAATATCTGTATTGGAAACCCTAAAGCCACTACAGAGTCAAGTTCTATACTGCACCCGGGTTTTATAACGAGGATGCACTCCATGAAAATTGGTGAACTGGCCACGGCCACCGGTACCCCGGTAGAGACCATACGCTACTACGAGCGCGAGGGCTTGCTGCCCGCGCCGGTGCGCACCGATGCCAATTACCGTGTCTACGAGGCCATTCACGCGCAGCGCCTGCAGTTTGTGCGCTACTGCCGCAGCCTGGACATGACGCTGCAAGAAATCCGCGCGCTGCTGGCGTTTCAAGATGCGCCCGAAGACAACTGCGCCGATGTGAATGCGCTGCTCGACGAGCACATTGGCCATGTGGCAGAGCGCATCCGTGAGCTGCGCCAACTGGAAAAACAACTCAAGCTATTGCGCGCTCAGTGCCAGGGTGTTCAAGACGCGGCGCATTGCGGTATTTTGCAGGGCTTGTCGGCCGGTATGGCGGCACCAGGCACTGACACCAAGGGGCATGTGCATGGCAGCCACCGCCGCGCAAGTAGAGCGACAGGCTGATGCCAGGCGGGCGCTGCCGCAGGACTAGCTGCGCCGCTCCAGGTTGGACATTTCGTAGTAACGCTTCTTGGCTTCAAACATGGCTTGGTCGGCGTTGTGCAGGGCGTCTTCCACCTCGGGCGCGCTCTTGCAGGTGGCCAAACCCAGGGCCAAGCTTAGCTTCTGGCCCGGGTAAAACTGGTTGTTGAGTTCTAGTATGGATTCAATGCGCTCCTTCAAGCCCAGCGCAGCGCGCTCGTCGCTGCCCGGCATCAAGGCCACAAACTCATCACCGCCAATGCGCGCCATGCACACATGCTGCTTGTCGCCGATGGCTTTGGACAGTACCTCCCCCGTGCGGCGTAGCATGGCGTCGCCCGCTGCGTGGCCCTGGTTGTCGTTCACGGTTTTCAGGCCATTCAAGTCCATGGCCACAATGCTCAGCGGCCACGGGCCTTTGCGGGAAATACGGTTGAGCTCTTCCACGTAATAGGCACGGTTGCGCAGGCGGGTCAGGGCGTCGTGTTTACCCAGGTATTCCAGGTAGGCCTCTGCCTTTTTACGGGCGGTGATGTCCACCAACGACACCAGCACCAAATCCCATTTTTCTTCATGCCCAGGCATCACGGCAAACTGCATGTGGATGTTGATCAGCTCGCCGCTCAGCGCATAGTTGATGACTTCCCGGATTTGTACCAATTTGCCATTCCACAGGTCCAGCAGTTCCTCGGCAAAGGTGTCGTGCATTTCATCTCGGAACACACTGTCCAGCTTGCTTAACAGCTCATCTTTGTGGGTTGCGCCAAACATATCCAGCGTGTGCTGGTTTACGTCCAGCACTTTGATTTGCTCCATGCAGCGCGTCACAAAATCCGAGTGCACGCTCATGAACACCCTGAAGTCTCGAATGCCGGAATTGCGCACTTCGTCCATCAGCCGTTTCACGCCACTGAAGTCCTCCACCCACAGCGACACGGGCGAAAGATTGAACAGGCTGCGCGCGTGTTGTTCGCTTTGCTGTAGTAGCGTTTGCGCTTGCGTATGCTGGGTAATGTCTTGCAAGGACACCATCACGCGGCCCCAGGTGGCCTCATGGCCTTCGAGCACGCGGATCACAATTTGCACATCCATACGCCGACCGTCCAGCGCGTAGTTGACCGTTTGGTTGGAGAACTCCAGGTCACCATCCCACAGGTGGCGCAAGTCTGCCACGGTGCGCTCTAGCATGTCGCCTTTGAATATCTCCGGCAGACGGTCAATCAGCTCCTGCTGGCTGCCAGCCCCAAATAAGCGCAGCGTTTGCTGGTTGACCTGCAGCACCCGGTAGCACTGCACGCACTGCACCGCACGCTGCGGGTCAGCGCGCAGGTGGGCTTCCAGGTCGGTCACGCCTTCGGCGCGCCATTCATCAAATAGCAGCTTCAGCGTGCTGAAGTCCTCCAGCCACAGGGAGATGGGGGCGGATTCAAACAACAGTTCAAAGTCGGTGCTGGAGCTCATGGTGTTTTTTGGAAGATAAAAGAGGCGCCGCCAGTGTAGCTGCGCTAGATCAACAAGCTGCGCGCCAGGGCGTGGACAATGGGCCCATGGAAGAAGCAATGGTGATTGTGGGCGGGGGCATTGGTGGCTTGGCTGCCGCGCTGGCGGCAGCGCGCGCGGGCAGGGCGGTGCAGTTGCTAGAGCAGGCCAGCGCTTTAGCCGAAGTGGGTGCGGGCGTTCAACTGGGGCCCAACGCCGTGCGCGTGCTGGAGAGCTGGGGCCTGATTGATGCGTTGCGCAGCGTGGCTGCATTCCCTAAGCGGCTGGAGGTGCGCAATGCTTTAAACGCCCAAACTCTGGGTGTGCTGCCATTGGGCGCGCGCACTGTAGCCCGCTACGGTGCGGCCTACGCCACGCTTGCCCGTGCGGATTTACATGGCCTGCTGCTGCGGGCGGCGCGAGGGCATGGCGTGTCTCTGGAGCTCAACGTTGCGCTCGCCGAAGTCTCGCAAATGTCTGATGTTGTGCAGTTGCGCACCGTATCCGGGCAAACTTTGAACACGCCGTTACTGGTGGGAGCCGATGGCCTGTGGAGCCGCGTGCGCCAGCAACTGCTGCAGGATTCGCCACCGCGTGCCACCGGGCACCTGGCCTTCCGGGCCATGGTCCAACAAAGCGCTTTGCCAGCGCTGGTACGCAGCCAGGTGGTGACCGCCTGGCTCGGCCCCAAGTTTCATGCGGTGCAGTACCCGGTGCGCAGCGGTGAATGGCTCAATGTGGTCGTGGTCGTGCAGGGCCACACGCCCGGTGACCCCACCTCGTGGGACCACAGCGCCAATGCGCAAGAGTTGCGCGCCCGTCTGGCCGATGCCCAGGCGCCGCTGCTGGATTTAATTCACGCGATTGACGATTGGCGTCTGTGGCCGCTGTACGACCGCGCTCCCATGGCGAGTGCGAGCGAACACGCACAAGGCCGCATTGCGCTGCTGGGCGATGCGGCCCACCCCATGCGCCCCTATCTGGCGCAGGGTGCGGGCATGGCGATTGAGGACGCGCAGCAATTGGTGGCATCCCTGCAGGCCCATGCCAGCGATGTGCCTGCCGCGCTGGCCCACTATGCACATGCGCGCTGGCAGCGCAATGCCCGCGTGCAGGCCCGGGCTATTCGCAATGGCGAGATTTTTCATTTGCGCGGGCCGATGCGGCTGGGGCGGGATGTGGCGCTGAGACTGCTGGGGGCGCGACTGCTGGATATGCCTTGGTTGTATGGATATGGCGTGTAATTTGCTATCAAAAGGTGAGCTGCTCAGGTAGATTCCACTAAGGCCCCAGCCCGATTTGTCTATAAATTCGATAGAAAAGAGTGTTTTCATGGTGTTGACGGTAATCGTGGGCCTGGCTGTTGTACTGGTCGCTTTGTGTGGCGTGGCGGTTGGTCTGAACCGGCTTGCGCCGCTGGCCGTGGCCCGCTGGCTGCGCAATGCTTTGCGCCGCGTGGCCGGGCTGCAAGCCAAGACGGTGGAAGTTAATGGCCAGTCGTGTCCCTATCTGGTGGGTGGCACGGGGGAGCCACTGGTGCTGGTGCACGGATTTACGGCCGACAAGGACACCTGGGGTGCGGTGGCCCGGCACCTCACAAGCAGGTACACGGTCATCGCCCCTGATCTTCCCGGCTTTGGCGACGCTGTGCGCGACCCCCACGCCAGCTATAGCTTGGATGTGCAGGTAGAAAACCTGCGTGCATTTCTGCACAGCATGCGTCTTACTCCAGTGCATCTGGGCGGCAACTCTATGGGCGGCGGCGTAGTGGCCTTGTATGCCGCTAAATATCCGCAAGAGGTGGCCAGCCTGTGGCTGATAAACGCTGCAGCCACGGGCGAGGTCACCCGCTCTGATTTGATGCGGCACTACGACACCACGGGTGAATTCCCCCTGCTGGTACAGACGCGGGCGCAGCAGTTGGCCAAGCTGGCACTGGTGTTTGGCCGGCGCCAGTACATTCCGCATTCACTGGCCTACGCCATGGCGCATGAGGCCAAGCGCGACTATGACTTTCACGGTCAAATCCTCAAGACCATCCGCGACGACATACCGATCGAGGCGCGCTACAGTGCCCTGCAGACGCCCGCCCTGATCGTGACCGGTGAGCACGACCGTGTGGTGCCACCGGCCTCGGTGCACACCCTTGCTCACGTGTTTGTGAAGAGCCAAATCAGGATCATGCCGGGCCTGGGTCACATCCCCATGGTGGAAGCACCTAAGGCTGTGGCGCAGGACTACTTGGCGTTTCGGGCAAACTTAGAGCCATAGGATGTTTTTTCGAGAAGGCTCTTAAGTATGTTCAAAATTTACTGGACTGACCCCGACAATCAGGCGCAAGGCGAAGAGACCACCGAGCTGGTGCAAGCCCTGCAGATCACCAAAGACAAGCGCGACGCGGGCTTGCGCTTCGTCACCATGGTGAGCGAGAACACCCAGAGTGTGGGCAAGCAAGGCGTAGACACCATCGTGGATGGTAAGACACCGGATGGTCAAGACTATGGTTGGTCCAAGGCCGGGCGCGCCGGCAGGCCGCGCAAGAATGATCGTATTGTTACGAACAAAGACCGCTGATGGGAGCAGCCATCCAAAGAGGGTTGACACACTAACGTCATTTAGCTTGTCTAAGCTTGGCTAGATTGACTGCTGCGCCAGGAAAGTGCGCGCGGCAGCGATCCACCTAAGCTCCGAGGACTCGCAAATATGAAAACCAAATTTACCTTCAGCGTCTTGGCTGCTGCCGTCCTTGTAGCGTGTGTTGCAGGCTGTAACTCCCCAACGGCTGACGCTATTCCTGAAGGTACAACGGTCAAGCTGTCATTGTTGGAGACGACCGATATTCACCAAAACCTTCTGAGCTACAACTACTACAGTTTGGCCGCAGACACCAGCTTGGGGCTGGAGCGCACTGCCAGCCTTATTAAAGCGGCCCGCGCTGAAAACCCCAATACGGTGCTGCTTGATGATGGCGACAACATCCAAGGCACGTTACTGGGCGACTTTCAGGCCGTAGCAACACCCGTAACCTGCGGCCAAACGCTGGCTTTGCACAAGGTCATGAATGCACTGCAATACGATGGTGGTGGTGTGGGTAACCATGAATTCAACTACGGACTTCCATTTTTAAGTCAAGTCACCAACACCGACTTTGGTATACCCGGGGTCAATAAAGGCACCGGTTGTGGCGCGCCCAATTACCCGCTGGTATTGACCAATGTCGACGGTGTCTCCAGCGGCAAACCTATCTTCAATCCTTATGCTTTGCTGGATAAGTCTTTTGTAGCTACCAAGCCCGATGGCGTGACAACCCTGGTCAAAATCAAGGTGGGTATTTTGGGGTTTGTGCCGCCGCAGATTTTGCAGTGGGATCAAAAAAATCTGGAAGGTAAAGTGGTAGTCAACGGCGTTGTCGAGTCGGCTAACAAGTACATCCCGGAGATGCGCAGCAAGGGCGCTAATGTGGTGGTGGCTTTGTCACACGGCGGACTGGATGCGTCCGCCTACAGCCCCAAAATGGAAAATGGCAGCCTGCACCTGACCAAAACTGACATTGATGCGCTGATGGTGGGTCACTCCCATTTGGTGTTCCCCATGGCCAAAGAGACTGGCGGCCCGAAGCTGGATGTGTCCTTATCGTCGTTGCCTGCGGACCAGGTCGATGGGGTGAAGGGGCTAGTCAACGGCGTGCCCACAGTCATGGGCCAAAGCTGGGGCCGTCGCCTAGGCATCATTTCAATGACGCTGGCCTACCGAAGCGGAAAATGGGTGGTGCAAAAGGACCTCACCACGGTGGAAGCGCGTGGATTTAAGTACACCGATGGCAGCACCCTTGTGGCCGCTGAGCCGAGTATTGCACCGCTGATCGATACCGAACACAAAGCAACGATCGCCTACGCATCGCAGCCGTTGGGTACCTCCACTGAGTTTCCCATGTCGGCCTATTTTGCGTTGGTGGGTGATGTCAGTGCCATACAAATCGTCAACCAAGCGCAGCAAGATTACGTACGTACCCAGATCGCCTCTAATCCTACTTTGGCGGCCTATAAAAATATTCCTGTCATCTCATGCAGCGCACCCTTTAAAGCCGGGCGCAATGGCCCGACAGACTTCACCGATGTAGCGCCAGCCGCCACACCTGCTTCGGTATTTGCGCTGCAGGTTCGCAACCCTGGGGACTTGTATGTCTTTGGCAATAACAACCTCCAGGCCGTCAAAATCAAAGGCGTGGACTTGAAAGCCTGGTTGGAAATTCCTGCAGGTCAATTTGCCCAGATTAATCCCATGCTCACGACCGAGCAAGACTTGGTGCCCTCGTATTCCACTATCTTCAACTTCGATGTTTTCTATGCCGACAACAACGGCCTGAAGTATGAGATTGACGTGACCAAGCCTAAAGGTAGTCGTATCGCCAACCTGACCTACAACAGTGTTGCGGTGGATCCCGCGGCAGACTTCATAGTTGCTACCAACGATTTTCGCGCGGGTGGCAAGTTGATCCCGGCACTGGACGGAAGCACCATCATCCTCAAATCACCCGACGCTAACCAAGCCATCGTTGCGGATTACATCAAGAAATCGGGACCCAAATTGACGCTGGCCGCCAATGGTGCAAGCCGTCCGTGGAGCTTTGTTAAAACCACCACAGCAGGACCGGTGTTTTTGCGCGTGACGACGGGCAAGCTGGCGGTGGCACAAGCCCAAAACCTACCGCGTGTGGTTTCAGAAACTGGGCTTGATGCGAATGGCTTTGGCAAGTACCGCATCGATTTAAGCCAATAAGCAGCCAGCCAGGGCAGGTCGATATTGTGTTGAAGCGTTTTGCTGCCTGTTGTTGGATTGTGGGTGTTTTGGGCGCCTGCGCTCCGGCAGAGCAGTTGCCCAGCAGCATTGCCCAAATCGAGTCAGTGGGCATTGTGGCGGTGCAAGCGCACAAACAATCTGCCATCGATCAGTTGTTACGTTGGGCCGAGCTGGGCCACCCGGTAGCCCAGCGCGAGTTGGCCTTGGTGTATGTCAAATACCCAGACATGGGGAATCCCAACACCGCCGCCGCTTGGCTG
This sequence comes from Burkholderiales bacterium, assembly GCA_025363275.1. Taxonomy (GTDB): domain Bacteria; phylum Pseudomonadota; class Gammaproteobacteria; order Burkholderiales; family Burkholderiaceae_C; genus Allorhodoferax. The sequence goes on from JANYEE010000088.1 coordinate 14,386, forward strand.
CAAAAGGCTGCCTTGGCGGGTGACCTGGAAGCCCAGATTGCACTGGCCCAGGCGTTTCATGGCGGTACGCTGGGACTGAAGTTGGATGACGCACAGGCGTGTATCTGGTTTGAAGCGGCTGCCCAGCAAGGCGATGGACGGGCTAGTTTTATGTTAGCCCGCATGGCCAGCCATGGGCAAGGCACACCGCAAAGCCTGGAGCGGTCTGTCCATTGGTTACAGGTTGCAGCTCAGCAGAAAAATGCGCAAGCGATGTACCAGCTATCAGTGGCTTATCGCGAGGGCGAAGGTATTGCACAAAACACCATGCAGGCGCGTTATTGGCTCAATATGTCGGCAGAGTACGACTACAACATCGCGATTCAAGCGCTTGCCATGGAGCTCGATGGATTGGGTGGCGATAGCTCACCGTTTGCCGAGCGCTCACGCAATTTGTTTAAAGAAGCCAGTGACCACCGCCTCATGCGGTGGAACACCCACCTCTAACAAGACCTGCGGCGCGCTCCAGGGCGAGCCGCCGCTTCGTATTTGTCTGCTAACGTAGGCGCCGTTGGTTGTTTTTTGTGAACCATCAGCACCACGTCCCTCATTGGTGGTTAACGAGACATTAGTCATGAATATTGTGAAGCGAATAGCGCGCTACAACACCGGGCGCGAGCCCGAGCGGCTTGCGCTCAAGTACCAAAAAATGCGTGCCAGCCCATTCGCTTTTTTGCGTGGCAGCTGTCATTTGTTTTATGAACGGCTCGCGCAGGGAGCGCGTCTCCCAGCGTCACCGTTGGTGTGGGCCTGCGGTGATTTGCATCTCGAGAACTTTGGCAGCTACCAGGGCGATAACCGCCAGGTGTATTTCGATATCAATGATTTTGACGAGGCAGCCCTGGCGCCCGCTAGCTGGGATGTGGTGCGTATGCTCACCAGCCTAGACATGGGCCTCGCGGAAGCCGAAATCAAAAAAAACCAGGTCACTGATCTGTGCCGAGTATTTGTTTGCGCGTATGCAGATGCTTTGGCGGCCGGCAAATCGTATTGGCTTGAGCGGGATACCGCGCAAGGCCCGGTGCGGGATTTGTTGGACGCGCTGCAACATCGCAAACGCGCCCAGTTCCTGAACTCGCGCACGGAAGGCGTTGGTGAGGAACGGCGTATTCGGGTGGATGGTATCAAGGCCCTGGCAGCAACAAACCCACAGCGCCGCTGGGTTAAGGCAGCCGTTGCCAGTTTTGCAAAAGGGCAGCCAGAGCCTCGGTTTTTTCGTGTGCACGATGTGGCCCGGCGCATTGCAGGTACGGGAAGCCTGGGGCTGGAGCGCTATATCGTTTTGATACGAGGCAAAGGCGGGCCCGATGGCCAGTATCTGCTGGACTTGAAGCTCGCACCCCGCTCCAGCCTGGAGCCCTTGGTAAGGGCCCATTTGCGCGTCAAACAGCCGCGCTGGCCCTCCCAAGCACACAGAATTTTAGATTTACAAACCTGGCTGCAGGCCGTTCCCATGGCCTTTCTGCACGTGGTACGGACGGATGCAGCCTGGTATGTGCTGCGCGCGTTGCAAGCGTCTGAGGATCGCATTGCGGTAGCCTCTTCCGGCATGACGCCGCAGGCGCTTAACGTATTGGTCTACAACATGGGTCAACTGTTGGCATGGGCCCATCTGCGTGGCGCTGGGCGGCAAGGGTCTGCGAATGCCGACGCACTGATTGCTTTCGGCAGCAAAAAATCCTGGCAGACCAAGCTCTTATTGGTCGCAACGGCTTGCGCTGTGCAGGCCCGCGCAGACTCAGGCATGTTCAACACGGCCTACGATTTGGGCGAATTCCAGGGTTTGTGACACCCTGGCCGTCAGTCCGCCTGCACCGGCTGGGCCAGCAATATGGGATACCTCCACCAGGGCACAGTGGGGTGTACCGGGGGTTGGTAGTGCGCGAGCGGGGTAAGGCGACTGGAGAAGAGTGCGCGGGCTACGCTATTGAATAGATAGCAGATAAGACAGGAAATACGGGGGCCCCAGGCCGATTTGGTTAAAAATTAGCCTACAAAGCTGTCCGCAGCGTCCAAATCTCAGGAAACAGCACTACGTCTAACATCTTGCGCAAATAGCTCACACCCCCGGTGCCGCCGGTGCCGCGTTTGAAGCCAATCACACGCTCCACGGTCGTCACATGCCGAAAGCGCCACAGGCGAAACGCGTCTTCCAGATCGGTAAGTTCTTCGCCCAGTTGGTACAGCTCCCAGTGTTGCTCGGGTGCGCGGTAGATTTGTAGCCACGCGGCTTCCACTTCGGGGCTGGCTTCGTAGGGCTGAGTCCAGTCGCGCTGCGTGTGACTTTCCGGTACTGCAATGCCGCGGCGTGCCAGCAGGCGCAGGGCCTCGTCGTACAGTGAAGGCGCCTCGTACGCCGTCTGCACCAAAGCCAGGCGCTCGGGCGCGTGGGTATGGGGCTTGAGCATGGCGGCATTCTTGTTGCCCAACGCGAATTCAATACAGCGGTACTGAAAACTCTGAAAGCCACTGCTGGCCCCCAGGTAGGGGCGCATGGCGCTGTACTCGGGCGGCGTCATGGTGGCCAGCACATCCCAGGCGTGGACGAGCTGCCCCATAATTTTGCTGACGCGCGCCAACATCTTGAAGGCCGCGCCCAGTTCATCGCGTGCAATGCAGCCGATGGCGGCGGTCAGCTCGTGCAGCATCAGCTTCATCCACAACTCGCTGGTCTGGTGCTGGATGATGAACAGCATCTCATCGTGCGTGGGCGAAAGCGGCTTTTGCGCCGACAGGATGGTGTCGATCTGCAGGTAGTCGCCGTAGCTCATGGACTTGCTGAAGTCGAGCTGGGCTTTTTCGTCGGCAACAATTTTTTCAGTAGACGTCATAAATAGCTCGAGGGGTGGGCGGGTACCAGGGGTCTGGGCCGATTTGCTGATCCGAAGGATCTGATGAGGCCCGGGCCCCTGGAACCCGGTCGCCTCGTGCAAGAGCCAATGCTGCTCAGGTCACCGCGTGCTTCTGGTTGAACTCGGGCTTCTTCCATTCTTCGGTTTCCAGCACCTGGCGCAAATGCTCCACTGCATTCCACACATCCACAAAGCCGATATACAGCGGCGTTAAACCAAATCGCAGGATGTCTTTGTGCATGCCGCCATCGCCCGCGCGGAAGTCGCCAATCACACCCCGGGCAATCAGTGCCTGCACCATCGCAAATGCCCCCGAGCCTAAGGCGCCGCCAGCGCCGTGTCCTCGGGTTAAGCAGACTTGCGAGCCGCGCTTTGCATGGTCCAGCGGTGTAGCCAAGCCAATGCCGTGACCCGCGCAGCGCTCTTCTACCAATTGGATGAACAAGTCGGTCAACGCCAATGATTTGGCGCGCAGTGCGGTCATGCCGCCGAGCTTGTCGGCCGCTTCAAAGCCCTCTAGTCCACAGCCGAGCAACGACAGGCTGACGATGGGCTGCGTGCCACACAGGTAGCGTGTGATACCGGGGGCTGGCTGGTAGTCGGCGGTAAACGCAAACGGTGCTGCGTGGCCCCACCAACCGGCCAAGGGCTGCCAGAAGCGGTCTGCATGTTGGGGATGGACCCACACAAACGCCGGAGCGCCCGGGCCACCATTCAGGTACTTGTAGCCGCAGCCTACCGAGAAATCTACGCCCGATGCTTTGAGCGTCACTGGCACGGCACCTGCGCTGTGGGCCAGGTCCCAGATCATCAAAGCGCCAGCCGCGTGCGCAGCGGCGGTCACGGCGGGCATGTCGTGCATGGCCCCGGTGCGGTAGTTCACATGGGTGAGCATCAGCACGGCCACGTCACCCGTCAAGGCGGCGGCAATCTCTTCAGGCTCCACCAGCTTGAGGGTATAGCCGCGCTCTTTGCACAGGCCTTCGGCGATGTAGAGGTCGGTCGGGAAGTTGCTGCGCTCGCTGACCACCAGTTTCCTATCCGGGTGGTCTTGTGCGGCTATCGACAGGGCGGCGGCCAGCACCTTGAACAGGTTGATCGACGTGCTGTCGGTCGCTACCACTTCGTCGGCATCTGCCCCGATCAGCGGAGCGATGCGGTTGCCCAGGCGCTGGGGCAGGCTGAACCAGCCGGCGGTGTTCCACGAGCGGATCAGGCCCTGGCCCCACTCTTGGGTCACCACCTCGGTGGCGCGGGCGGCGGCAGTTTTGGGCATCACACCCAAAGAATTACCGTCCAGGTAAATCAGACCTTCGGGTATATCAAACAAATCACGCAGAGGGCGCAGCGGGTCGGTGGCGTCTTGCGCTTGGCAGTCTTGCAAAGTAATCATGAAAAACTCAGATAAGAAAAAATCAGCGTTTCGGTTTGAGAGGCGAATCGATGACGATCCCCCACGCGTTACCCGGCGTAACTGGGGCGACCGCAGGGTCCGGCAGCTTTTGGTTGTCTGCCACGTACCACAGTGCAAAGCCGGTGCCACCAATCAGCCCCACGGCCAGCACCACCAGCTTCAGTACGGTCCACCACAGTGGGGGTTCTTTTTCTTTGGGCATATGGGGCTCCTGGGTGTGGTTTGGCAGGCCGACAGGGCGGTCTAGCTCTGGCGACCTAGCAGCAGGTATTCCATCAGGGCTTTTTGTACGTGCATGCGGTTTTCGGCTTCGTCCCACACCACGCTTTGCGGGCCGTCAATCACTTCGGCTTCCACCTCTTCGCCGCGGTGGGCAGGCAGGCAGTGCATGAAGAGGGCGTCGGGTGCAGCCACGGCCATCATCTTGCGGTTGACGCACCAGGCAGCAAAGGCTTTGCGGCGTACTTCGTTCTCGGCTTCAAACCCCATGCTGGTCCACACGTCGGTGGTGACTAGGTCAGCACCGACGCAGGCTTCCATCGGGTTGCTATAAGTTTTGTAGCTGCCCGCACCCATTTGACGTGGGGCTGCAGCCGTTTTCTCATTCACTTCATAGCCGCTGGGGGTGCTCACGCGCAAATGAAAGCCCAGGGCCGCGGCGGCTTGCAGCCAGGTGTTGGCCATGTTGTTGCCATCGCCCACCCAGGCCACGGTCTTGCCGGTGATGGGGCCACGGTGCTCGATGTAGGTGAAGATGTCTGCCAGGATCTGGCAGGGGTGGAATTCATTGGTCAGGCCGTTGATAACGGGTACGCGCGAGTTGGCAGCAAAGCTTTCCAGCTTGGATTGCTCGTAGGTGCGGATCATCACGATGTCGGTCATACGGCTGATGACCTTGGCACTGTCCTCAATCGGCTCGGCACGGCCCAGTTGGCTGTCACCGGTGGTCAGGTGCACCACGCTGCCGCCGAGTTGGTACATGCCCGCTTCAAAGCTCACGCGGGTGCGCGTAGAGGCCTTCTCAAAAATCATGGCCAGCGTGCGGTCCACCAGCGGGTGGTGGCGCACAAAGGTTTTGAACTTGTGTTTGATCGTGGCAGCGCGCTCCAGGATGTAAAGCGTTTCCTCGGTACCAAAGTCTGCAAACTGCAGGTAATGCCGTACCGGTGGCGCGCCCTTGGGCACGGTGCTGGGTACGGCCGTGGCCATATAAGTGGTCATAGGACTCATGCGGACTCCTTCAACAAGGCGCTGATCAGCGGGCAAAGGATGGCAATGATTTCATCCGCCTCGGCCGTGCTCAGAATCAGGGGTGGCACCAAGCGCACCACGGTGTCTGCCGTCACGCTGATCAACAGGCCCGCATCTACGGCGCGCTGCACCAGTGCGCCGCAAGGCTTGGCCAGGTCGATCCCCAGCATCAGTCCCAAGCCACGCACTTCTTTTACGCTGCCATCCGCCAGCTCGGCCTTCAACGTGGCTTCCAGTCCCGTTTTTAGGTGGGCGCCCACCGTGGCTGCATTGGCCAGTAGGCCCTGCGCTTCCATGATGCGAATCGTTTCCACCCCTGCACGCATGGCCAATGGATTGCCGCCAAAGGTAGAGCCGTGGTTGCCGGGTTGGAAGATGGTGGCTGCCTTGGGGCCGACTACCACCGCGCCCACGGGCACGCCCGAACCCAAGCCCTTGGCCAGGGGCATGACGTCAGGCTTGATGCCAGCCCACTGGTGGGCAAACCACTTGCCGGTGCGGCCCATGCCGCACTGCACTTCGTCAATCATCAAGAGCCAGTCGCGCTGGTCGCACAGGGTGCGCACATCGCGCAGGTAATCCGTGCGCATGGGGTTCACGCCGCCTTCGCCCTGGATGGCTTCAAAGAATACGGCTACTACGTTAGGGTTACCTTCCGTTGCCGCCTTCAATGCTTCGATATTGTTCACTGGTACGCGGATGAAGCCTTCCACCAGTGGTCCAAAGCCTGCTTGCACTTTGGCGTTTCCGGTCGCACTGAGCGTGGCAATGCTGCGGCCATGAAAGGCTTTTTCATACACCACGACTTCGGGGCGTTCAATGCCCTTGTCGTGACCAAACTTACGGGCCAACTTCAGCGCGGCTTCGTTGGCCTCCAGGCCCGTAGAGCAGAAGAACACATTGGTCATGCCAGAGCGCTGGACCAGCAGCTGGGCTAGTTCTTCTTGCAGCGGCACGTGGTAATAGTTGGAGGTGTGAATCAGTTTGGTGACTTGGTCTTGCAGCGCTGGCACCAGTTGGGGGTGGTTGTGGCCCAGGGTGTTGACCGCAATACCACCCAGCGCGTCCAGGTACTCGCGGCCGTTGGTGTCCCACACGCGGCAGCCTTGTCCGTGGCTCAGGGCAACGGGCAGTCGGCCATAGGTGTTCATCACGTGGGGCGAGGACGGCGTGGTGGCGGTCATGTAACAACTCCGGAGGTTGGCGATAAAAGTGATGCGGCCCAACTGCTGCAAGAGCCAGTGGGGCCGTTGAAGTGTGATTCTAGGCGCTGCTGGCCCGCGCATTGCTGACGGTTTTGCATCACTTTGATGCCCCGCCGCAACCAGGTTTTGCCCTCTGCAACAGGGCATCACGGTTAGAATTATGGGGCGCTGCAGACCCGCAATGATTCGATGGCAACTACCCCCCCACCAGAGCTCTTCATCCTGGGAATTACCCACCAAGGCAAGACCTTTCGCCCCAGCGATTGGGCGGAACGCTTGGCTGGCGTGATGAGCCAATTTCGCCCCGGCGGCCCCCAGCCTGGCAGCCATTTGGGCTATTCACCGTGGTGCGTGCCCACTTCATTTGGGAAGACTAAATGTGTGATCGTTCACCGCGACCTGCGTGACTATGAGGTTATGGCCTGGGACTTCTGCATTAATTTTGCAAAAGACAACGACCTGCAGGTCAGCGAGACCCGTCCCGTAATTTCCCCTGACTAATCACTCGGAAACAAAACGCGCGGAAACAAAAAAGCCGTCTTGCGACGGCTCGTTTGCTTTGCTAACAGCGCACCCGTTACAAACGGCGCAGTGTGTTTAGAACACGCTGCGTGCGATTTGCCTAAAAATTAGGCGGCAGCGGTAGCTGCCAATGCCAAGGCTTTCACCTTGGTAGCCAAACGGCTTTTGTCACGTGCGGCCTTGTTCTTGTGGAAGATGCCCTTGTCAGCCACGGTGTCCACCACGGCTTGCATCTTTGCAAACAATTCTGTCGCTTTGGTCTTATCACCAGCCACTACAGCCTTTTCAACGTTCTTCACCGCGGTGCGGTACTTAGAACGTAGAGAGGTGTTCGCTGCATTGATTTTGATGTCCTGACGGACGCGTTTACGGCCCGACGCCAGGCGCGGGTTCTTTTTCTTGGGTTTAGTAGAGGCCATGTTATGTGTTCCTTGGGTCTGAGGATGATGCCAGCAAAGCCGATGATTATATACCGGAGCGCTGTTTTAGCCTTCCATACGATTCCGTCCATTTTGTTTAGCGCTGTACAGATGCTGGTCCGCCCGGTTCAGCATGCCCGCCAGATCGCCCAGCAGCTGGTCGCACACCCCAATACTGATGGACATGGCCACCCCTTTGGGCGCAGCGATAGTTTTTTGGCCAGGGAGTTGTATTCGGAAGCGCTCCAGCGCTGATCGCACCGACTCTAGGGGCTCACCGACGCTCAGAACGGCAAACTCTTCGCCGCCCAAGCGGGCAATCAAGGCCTGAGGAAAGTGCTGAAGCAGGCATTCCGACACGTGCCTTAAAACTTGGTCGCCATACGCATGGCCATGGGTGTCGTTGATGGCCTTGAAGAGATCAATGTCGGTCATAGCGACGACGATGGGGGTCTTATTCTTGTGTGCTTGCTGGTACAGCACCGTGCCTTGCTCAAAAAAGTGGCGACGGTTGTACAGACCGGTTAAATAGTCGCGGTTGGCCAAGCTATGCAGTGACTCCATTAACTCCAACATTTCCAGGTTCTGGTTCACCCGGCACGTCATTTCCTCAAAAGAGTAGGGCTTGGAGATAAAGTCATTGGCACCGTGTTTGAGAAACTGGGCCGAAATATCGGCCCGGTTCTCACCCGAAATACCGATGATGGCCAAGCGTTCCTTGCCCAGCATGCGCCGGGCCTCCATGACAAACTCAAAACCATCGACCAGGGGCATGTTGTAGTCCACCAGCACCAGTTTGATGTCCGGGTGGGTGCGTAGCACGGACAAGGCTTCTTGTCCGTTTTGAGCCACCTCGACCTGCAAGCCTTGCAGGCTCAACATGCCTTTGATGACCTGCACGGATGAGGGTGAATCGTCCGCCACCAAAACTCTGGTCGCGCTATTGCGGTGCAGGCGACCCACCCACTGCACCACGTAGTCGTATGACAACACGCCTTTCTTCAGTACGTAATCCACGATATGCCCCTGGGCCATCATGTGGCGAATTTCATTGCTGATGGTGCCGGTCAGTGCGATCGCTGGGATACGGTATTTGCCTACCAGGTCGATCACCTCACCATAGGGCGCATCGGGCAGATTCACATCGCAAACTGCTGCAAAAATCTGGGTGCCGTGCGTTTTCAACAAGGCGTTGGCTTCGGCCAAGCTACCTGCAACCAAGGTTTCGCAGCCCCATTTGTGCTGGAGCATGGAAGACAGCATTTCAGACAGTGCGCGCTGGTCCTCCACAATGAGCACCGGACGGGTCGAAGTTTTTCTGCCAAAACCAGTGGGGGATGTTTTGGTGGGGGCGGTAGAAGGGGTCATGGGCGATTTTCGGCGGTTATGGGTGCACGCTGGTCTATTGAAACACAAGCCAGCCCGCTTGGGGAGTGCCGCACTGGGCACCCTGCCTGGGGTTTTCTGTGGCCGCTACACTCGCCAAGTGAGTCTTATTAAATCTGCTTCTACGGTGTCGCTTTGGACACTGCTGTCCCGTATCACGGGCCTGGTACGCGATCTACTGATGGCGTCCACCTTTGGTGTGAGTGCCATGACCGACGCCTTTTGGGTTGCGTTTCGCATCCCGAACATGCTACGTCGCATGTTTGCGGAAGGAGCCTTTAGTCAAGCCTTCGTTCCGGTGTTGGCAACCACCAAAGAGCAGGAGGGCGAGGCGGCGACGCGGGCATTGATCAATGCCATTGCCACCTTGTTGACCATGGTTTTGTTGCTGACCTCCGTGCTGGGCATAGTGGGGGCGCCAGTGCTGGTCTACGTGCTGGCCAGTGGTCTGAAGCATGACCCGACGGGCTTTGATGCAGCAGTGCTGATGACACGCTGGATGTTCCCTTATATAGCCTGCATGTCATTGGTGGCTTTGGGAGCGGGCGTGCTCAACACCTGGAAGCGGTTTGCCATTCCCGCCGCCACGCCGGTGTTGCTGAACATCGCCATGATTTCTGCCGCTTGGTTGGGTGCTCCGTGGTTTGGGCGTATGGGCTTAGAGCCCATCTATGCCATGGCGGGCGGCGTTATGGTGGGTGGCGTGCTGCAACTGGGTGCCATAATGCGGGCGCTATCCAACCTGGGTCTGGGCCTCAAAATAGAGCTCAATGTGGCTGCAGCCCGCGCAGCATGGGCGCAGCCCGCTACCAAAAAAATAGCGAAACTGATGGGGCCTGCGTTGCTGGGCGTTAGCGTCTCGCAAATTTCGTTGCTGATCAATACGCAGATTGCCTCTCACCTGGGTACCGGTTCGGTCACGTGGCTGAATAACGCCAGTTTGCTGATGGAGTTTCCTACAGCGATGTTGGGTGTGGCTTTGGGTGTGGTGCTGATGCCGCAACTGGCTGCTGCCAAGGCCGCCCAAGACGCAGCCCGTTTTTCCGAGATGATTGATTGGGGGCTGCGCCTCGTGGTGTTGCTGTCTGTGCCGAGTGCTGTGGCCTTGCTGACCTTCGCCCAACCCTTGGTGGCGGTGATTTTTCATAACGGCCGGTATACCGATCAAGATGTGATGCAGACCATGGCCGCGTTGATGGGTTATGGCTCAGGCCTGCTGGGGCTGGTGGCGATCAAGGTGCTGACACCTGGTTATTTTGCAAGCCAGAACATCAAAACCCCCGCGCTCATTGGTATTGCCGTGTTGGTGATAACGCAGTGCCTCAATTGGGTGTTTGTACCGTGGCTGGCGCATGCAGGATTGGCCTTGGCCATCGGAGTAGGGGCGATGGTGAATGCCCTGTGGCTCCTGGTGGGTCTGGTGCGCAGTGGTACCTATGCGCCCCTACCCGGTTGGGGGCGCTTTGCATTGCAAGTGATCGCAGCCAGTGCTTTGCTGGCCGTATTTTTAATGTGGGGTAGTGGTTCGGTGCCGTGGTTGGCGCTCAAGGCGGAAAAGCTACAGCGCGCGGGGCTACTAGCGCTTTTCGTTTCTGGTGCTGTGGCGGTCTATTTCGCTGCAGTGTGGGCAGCAGGCCTCAATCTGCGAGAATTTCTGCGCCGATAAACAGCTTTATCCATGCCACTGTCTTTTGCGCCCCCATCGCCGCTGGAGTACTTTGCATCCTTAGTGCAAAGCGATGATGAATTTGCGCTTTTCGAGGCGGCCGTGTGCCTGGCGCAAGACGAATACCCTGACCTGGATGTGCAGAGCGTGCTGGGCGATGTGGATCTGCTGCTGGCCCGCATCAAGCGGCGTCTGGCCCCAGACGCTGGGCCTGTGCAAAAGCTGCGCATCCTGAACCTGTTCTTCTTTCAGGATCTGGATTTTGGCGGCAACGTGAACGACTTCTACGACCCCGACAACAGCTTTATCCACGTGTTGTTGCGTACGCGGCGTGGTATTCCCATTTCATTGGCGGTGCTGTGGATGGAACTGGCCCAGGGCTTGGGCCTGTCCGTGCGCGGCGTGGGCTTTCCCGGGCATTTCATGGTCAAGGTGCACTTGCCTATGGGGCAGGCTGTGATCGACCCACTGAGTGGTAAATCGCTGAGCCGGGAACAACTGTCCGAGCAATTGGAGCCGTTTCGGCGGCGCAACGGTCTATTGGATGAATTCGAAGTTCCACTGGGGTTGTACTTGCAGGCTGCACCACCACGGGAAATCATCGCCCGCATGCTGCGCAACCTCAAGGAAATATTCACCACCCAAATGGACTGGGACCGACTGCTGGCGGTGCAAGAGCGCTTGGTGATTTTGCTGCCCGATTCCTGGTCGGAATACCGCGACCGCGGGCTGGCACATGCAGAGTTGGGCCATTCGGACGCCGCA
>JANYEE010000121.1 GCA_025363275.1 Burkholderiales bacterium
CGCGAGCACCAACCGCATGATTTTAAGCGCAACCCGCTTGCTCTCACCCTACAATGCACAGCCTATGTCGAATCAGCCCCACATCGACCAAATCGCCGAGCGCGTTGAACGCCTGCTGGTGCGCCATGCCGAGCTGCAGCGCACCAATGCGCTGCTGAGCGCGCAGGTGGCCACGCTGACGCAAGAGCGCGATTCCCTTAAGTCCCGCCTGGGTGCAGCGCGCGCTCGGGTAGACGCCCTGCTCGACCGCTTGCCCGAATCCGGGTCTGTGCTAAAGAACCCATCATGAAACAGCTCGAAGTACAGATCATGGGTCAAAGCTATTTGCTCGGCTGCCCCGAGGGAGGGGACGCCAAGTTGCTCGAAGCAGTGGAGCGGGTGGACACTGCGATGTGCAAAATTCGCGACGCGGGCAAGGTCCGGGCCCGCGAACGCATTGCGGTGTTGGCGGCCTTGAACCTGGCCTTTGATCTCACCGAACCAACAGCAACCCCGGTCGCGGCCACCGTTGCAACCGCCGCACCCGCCCGCACCACCGAGCCCACAGGCGACGCAGATGTGTTGCTGATCTCTTTGCTGGAGCGACTAGACGCTGCCCTCGGCGAAGACGGCCAACTGCTGTAACGGCCACCCCCTAGCTAGCGCAGCGGCGGAGCGTGGAGGCTACAATGATCGTGTCTGCGGTGCCGTCGGGCTTTATATTTCCTTGTACCAATGCTCTCTGAGCAAGGGCTTGGAACATTGCCCTGCTAGCGTGATCATCTCGCGTTAGATGAACCCAAAGCGGGTGCTGACCTCGCCCACCTGAACCCTGGTTCAGGATGCCGGTCCGGTGGCCTCCGCAGACACCCAAATCCCATGACTTTTGAACCCCTGCTAATTTTTGAACTCGCCGCCCTCGGTCTGGCCACCGGCTATTTGGCGGGGTTGTTGGGCATTGGCGGCGGCATGTTGATCGGCCCCTTCCTCACCTTGATCCTTTCCCACCGTGGCCTGCCCGCCGATCTGTCCATCAAGATGGCAATAGCCACCTCTATGGCCACCATCATGTTCACCTCCCTCTCCAGCGTACGGGCGCACCATGCGCGCGGCGCGGTGCGGTGGGATATCGTCAAGGGCTTGGCGCCCGGCATTGCGTTAGGCGGCATGATTGCCAGCATCGGCATTTTCTCCCTGCTCAAGGGCGCTTGGCTGGCGATCTTCTTCTCCTTGTTTGTGGGTTTCTCGGCCACCCAAATGTTCCTGGATAAAAAGCCCAAACCCAGCCGCCAAATGCCGGGCACGGCGGGCCAGATCGCTGCGGGCACGCTGATCGGCTGCCTGTCGGGTCTGGTGGGTGCTGGGGGTGGGTTTGTCAGTGTGCCATTCATGGTGGCGCACAACGTGCTGATCCTGAATGCTGTGGCCACTAGCGCGGCTTTGGGCTTTCCTATTGCGCTGGTCAATACCGTGGGCTACGTGGTGAGTGGATCGGCATTAGCCGATTTGCCGCCCTACTCTCTGGGCTATGTTTGGCTACCAGGCTTAGCCGTCATTGCTATTTGCAGCGTATTGACCGCGCCGCTGGGTGCCAAAATGGCCCACCGTTTGCCCATTACAACGCTCAAAAAAGTGTTTTCAGCCGTGCTTTATAGCCTGTCGGCCTACATGCTGTTTAAGGGCTTGAGCAGCTAAGTTCGCTTACCGCCAGCTTGGTGACCAGCGCTTCGAATTCGGGTGCTGGAAGGGCGGGTGAACACAGCCAGCCCTGGAATGACTCGCACTGCAGACCCTTCAAGAAATCCCGCTGCTCTGGCGTCTCCACGCCTTCGGCCACGACGGTCAGTTTCAATGCCCGAGCCATTGCTATCGTGGCGCCCACTATGGCGCGGTCACTCTCATCGGCTGGCAATCCCATCACAAAGGTGCGGTCGATCTTGAGCTTGGAAATAGGAAACTTTTTCAAGTAGGCCAAGCTGCTGTAGCCGGTGCCAAAGTCGTCAATCGCCAGCACCACGCCCAAGGCCTTGAGCGCATGTAAGCGCGCCAAAGCCTCATCCGCATCGCGTACCAAAATTGATTCGGTCAGTTCCAGCTCGAGCAGCTGGGGTGTCAACCCCGAGCTTTGCAAGGCGCTGGCCACACGCTCCACAAAATCGGTTTGCTGAAATTGCAAGGCCGACACGTTTACCGACACCACCACAGGCGCGCCAGCCAGCTCCCAGATCACCGCCTGGCGCACAGCCTCGGTCATGACCCAGTTGCCAATGCCAATAATAAAACCGGACTCTTCGGCCAGCGGAATGAAGCTCGAGGGCGGCACATTACCCAACTCGGGGTCGTTCCAGCGCACCAGTGCTTCTGCACCCAGCAGGCAACCATCGCTGAGCGATATCTGCGGCTGGTAGTGCAGCCGGAAAAGGCCCAACTCCAGCGCCTGGCGCATGGCATGGTCCATCTTCATGCGCGACAGCAGGTCCACATTCATCTGCGGTTGGTAAAACCGGAAATTGCCCCGGCCGCGCTCCTTGACATTGGCCATGGCCGTGTCTGCGCACTGGATCAGCCCGTCAATCGTGCGGCCATCTGCGGGGTACATCGCTACGCCAATACTGCAACCCAGTGAGAAGTTGACTTCCTCAACCATGAAGGGCTGCGACAGTTGGCTAAGAATACGCCGCGCCACGATCTCGGCACCCAGCGCGTCTGACTCTTGCAAAAAGGCCACGAATTCATCGCCGCCCACACGGCTCAAAATATCCACCTCCCGCAGGCCCTGCGAGATGCGCAGCGCAGCCTCAATCAGCACCCGGTTACCAAAGGTCTGGCCCATCGAGTCGTTGATATTTTTGAACCGGTCCAAATCGATAAACAAGACCGAAAAACTCCCCCCCGTACGGCGCAGGGTTTTCAGCACCGTATTGACCCGCTGCGACAGCATCAAGCGGTTGGGCAACCCAGTCAATGCATCGGTGTAGGCCAGGGTCTCAATGCGCTTTTGGGCTTCTTGCCGCTCAGTCAAATCTCGGAAAGAGTAGACCCGCCCGGCAGGACGGCTACGGCTGATTTGGGGATGGCTCACCCGCTCCAAAATACGCCCGGACCGCGTCAAAATAATGTCATTGGCATCCAGGCCTGGCTCGGCTGCGATGGCATCCAGCTGGGCTTGGTACACGTCAGAGTCTTCCACGCTTTGTGCCATGTGCCTGAATAGCAGCGCTGCATCGGGGTGGTCAATTAAATCCGCTGGAACGTCCCACAACTCAACAAAGCGTCGGTTGTAATTGCGGATTCCACCGGCAGGGTCGGTCACCAAAATGCCGTCGCCCGTGGACTCCAGTGTTGCGCGCAGCTCTGCCACCCGGCTCTCCAACTCCCCTTCAACCAGGCGCTGGGGGCGCAAGTCGCGCAGGCTGACCATAAACAAAGGGCTATCGGCTCCTTCAGGAACCACCCGGCTGATCTTTCGCTCTACGGGAATCAACTGTCCATCGGCGCACCGCAGCAAAGAATCTGAATGGATACTGAAGGCGAGACCCGCTGCCACGTCTTCCCAGAAATACATGTCCTCCGGGGTGGGCATGTGATCAACAGCCGGGGTACCCACCAACTGCGAAGCCGCTGAACCCATCAACTCAACTGCCGCCTTATTGACCCAGCGAATACGCAAGCTCACAGGTTGCACCAACCACACCGCCTCCAACACGCCATCCAGCACGCTGGCGTGACGCTGGGCAGTCATGAGCTGACCTCTTGCATTTGCGGATCGACCAATTTTTCAAAGTAGTAGCAAATACGCTGGCGCGGTGCCAAAAAGTCAAGCGATGCTGCAGGC
>JANYEE010000135.1 GCA_025363275.1 Burkholderiales bacterium
TCTGAGCCTCGTGCTGCTGGCCAGCGCGCTGACCGCTTGCGGCGGTGGGGGAGGCGGCGGGTCCACGCCGGCTCCACCCACCACGTCGGATGGATTCCCGCTGCAGGCAGCTTGGAAGGCGCGCACGCTGGCCGGCAGCACGGAAGAGTTCATCGTTGCAGGGTCTTGCAATGGCTCCGTCGTGCTGACCGCCGCAGCGCCGGTTGCTGCTGACTTTGAAGGTGTGGCCGGCTTTCAGGCCACGCAGTCCAGCCAGGCCACACTCAGCGATTGCGCCCCCGCCACGCTCAACACCGGCGGTAGCATTTATGTGGATGCCAGCTACGGTTTGGTCGGCGCCGTCATCACCGGCCAGGAGTACGCAAAATTTGCAGCCGCGCCGTTGGCCTTACCTGCCGCGGTGAAAGTCGGCGATAGCGCGACCGTAGTCACTTTGAATACCTTCACCAGCAGCACCAAGCTGGCAGCCACCGGCAGCCGCACCTGGGGCTATGGGGTGGAGGCTGATACGGCAACTTCGGTGTTCGTTAACTTCACCACTAAGACCTACAACACCGCCAATCAGTTGCTGGCTACCCAGCAAGCCAAATACCGGCTGGGCAGTAACGGCACCTTGACCGTGGTGGGTATCGACATCCAATACAGCAACACCAGTCAGAACCATCTGGTGTACACCCCCAAGCGCGTCACTTCCGCTGCTAGCTTTGCACTGCAACGCGCCTACCAGGCGCGGGTTGCTGCAGGTGCATCCGATACTTTGGCGGTTTCGGGCACCTGCAGCGGCTCGTCCACCATTGTGGTGGGCACGCTGCAGGCCGTTACCTTCGAGGGTGCCGCTGCGTTGCGCGCCACGCAGACCAATACGTTGACGCTGACCAATTGCTCGCCCAACACGCTGGTTATCACCGATCAGATATATCTCGACGCCAGTAGCTCACCTTTGGGTGCATCGCAGGTGGGGCTGGACTACGCTAGGTTTTCTGCGACGCCCACACCGTGGCCGGTATCGGTCAAAGTGGGGGACAGCGGCACGATCGCCAACTTCACCACCTATAGCAATGATACCAAGGCCGTCACCACCGGGCACCGTGTGATGACCTATGTGGTGGAGGCCGACAGCACCACCACAGCCATCGTCAATATCATTTCCAAGTCCTATGACACGAGCGACCAGCTGCTACTCAACCAGCAGGTGCGTTACAGAATCGACAACGCGGACACGCTGGAGTTGGTGTCGATTGATGCGCAGTACAGTACCACCAGCACGGTGCAGTTGGTCTACACCAGCACCCGTCCGGTGGGCGCGACGTTGAAGTTTGCGTTACTGCAGGCCTACAAGGCGCGCCTGGCAGCAGGGTCTACCGAGCGCTTCACGGTAACGGGCTCGTGCAATGGCACGGCCACTCTGTCAGAAACTGCGCCTATGTCGGCCAATTTTGAAGGCAGCACCGTACAAGCCACCACGCAGATCGCCCTGTTGAATCTGACCAATTGCACACCGGCAACCAGTGCAGTCACTGGCACCAATTACTACGACGCGAACTTCCTGTTGCTGGGTGCCGCCGCTCCAGGGAGGGAGTACGCCAAAGTGACCGGCACTGCTGTGGCCCTGCCGGCGCAAGTACAGGTGGGCGATACCGGCACGCTGGCGACGCTCAACCTGTACACCGACAACACCAAAACAGTGGCTACCGGGCGCAGGGTACTGGGCTTTGTGGTGGAGGCAGAGTCAGTGAGTACGGCGGTTGTCAACTTCACGGCCCGCACCTACAACACCTCCGACCAGTTGCTATCTACCCAGCAGGCGCGTTACCGCATGGATGCCAGTGGTGGCCTGAAGTTGCTGTCTATTGATTTGCAACACGCGGCGACCAGCACGCTGCATCTGGTCTACACGCCAACGCCAGGGAGCTTCACGCAGGCGCCAGCATGGCCATGGTGATGCGCGAGACGCAGGTCATTTGACCGGCGTCGTTGCGCATATCAATTTGCCAGACCTGGGTGGTGCGCCCGATGTGCACCGGGCGCGCAATACCTGTGACCCAGCCACTGGAGACGCCGCGCAAGTGGTTGGCGTTGATGTCTAGGCCCACTGCGCGCCAGCCCTCAAGGCTGGCAAACGCGGCGCCACACGAACCCAGTGTTTCGGCCAATACCACGCTCACACCGCCGTGCAACAGACCGTAGGGCTGGTGCGTGCGCGGGTCTACCGGTACGCGTGCTGTCAAAAAGTCCTCGCCCACCTCCAGAAATTCAATGCCCAGGTGTGACACCGCCGTGTTGAGGCTGGTCGCGGTGAGTATTTCGACAGAAACAGATTTTTTCCAGATGGACATGGTGTTCCTCGATTCAGGCAGGAGTAAGAAGTCCGCGCTTTTGCAGCATAGGTTCTACACGCGGGTCGCGTCCTCGGAAAGCTCGGTAGGCCGCTGCGGGGTCCTGGGTATTACCAGCGCTGTAGATGTATTGCAACAGTCGTTGTGCGGTGGCTGTATCGAACGGATCTCCCGCTTCAGTAAACGCTGCAAATCCATCGGCTTCCAGCACTTCGGCCCACATGTAAACGTAGTATCCCGCTGCATATCCGGCGCTGGCAAACAGGTGCTGAAAGTGCGGTAGGTAGTGGCGCTCGCCGATGTCGCGGGGAATGCCCAGTTTTTCGCATTGTTCCGCTTCGAAAGCTGCCAGATCGACTGGCGTGCCGTTGGGCAGAGCATGCAGAGCCATGTCAATCAGCGCGGGGCCGGTGTATTGCACGGTAGCCCAGGCCTGGTCAAATTGGCGCGAGCGCTTTAGCTTTTCTAGCAGGGTTTGTGGCAGTGGTTCGCCCGTTCGGCAATGCCGGGCGTGCTTAAGTAGTACCTGGGGCTCCATTGCCCAGTTCTCAAAGATTTGCGAAGGCAGTTCCACAAAGTCGCGTAGCACTTGGGTGCCCGCCAACCGCTCAAATCGCACCTTGGAAAGCAGCCCGTGCAGGCCGTGGCCAAACTCATGGAACAGGGTCCTGACATCGTCAAAACTTAACAAGGTGGTGTCGGCCTTCGCAAAATTATTGTTGTTGATAACGATGGGCAGAACGCCACCGTTGTGGCCCGACTGGCTACGGAAAACGCTCATCCAGGCGCCGCTGCGCTTGGTGGGGCGGGCAAAGTTGTCTCCGATAAAAAGGCCTATCACCGTATCGTTTCGGTCGCGTACCTCCCACAGCCGAGCGTCAGGGTGATGTAGAGGCACACCGCTTTGTTCCACGAACTGCAAGCCAAACAGGCGCTGCGCGCAGTCAAACATGGCGGCCAGCATGTTGCTCAGCGAAAAGTAGGGCTTGAGTTCTGCGTCGTCCAGCTCAAAGCGTTGGGCGCGCACCTTTTGTGCCAAATAGCGCCAGTCCCAGGCGGCAATGGGCGTGGGCTCGGCTAATGCGACGGCCATTTCAGTCAGAGCCTGCCGGTCTTTGTCGGCAAAGGCCTTGGCGGGCTCCCAAGCCTTGTGCAGCAAATCCAGGACGGCGGACGGTGTGCCTGCCATCCGGTCGACTAGCTCGTATTCCGCATAGCTTGCAAATCCGTGCAAGGCCGCCTGCTCTTGGCGCAAAGCCATGATCTGGCCGATGATGGGGCGATTGTCGTGAGCCCCTTCATGGGCGCCTCGTGCCACGCGCGCGCGCCAAATGGTTTCGCGCAAATCGCGCCGCGCAGAGAACGTTAAAAACGGCTCTGCCAAAGAGGGCGATAGCGTGATCACATGGTTGCCGTCAGGCAATCCGCGCTGCGTTGCAGCATTGGCCGCTGCTGCCCGTAAAAAGACAGGTAGGCCAGCGAAGTCTGAGTCACTGGTGAGTGGAAGGATGAATGTTGCCTCTTCCGCCAACACATTTTGCGAAAACTGGGTACACAGCCGCGCCAGCTCCGTCATGATTTCGCCATAGCGTTGACGCTGCTGGTCTTGTAGGCGGGCGCCGGCACGTACAAAGTCAAGGTGAATCCGCTCCAGGAGTCGGAACTCGTCTGGTGCAAGTCCCAAAGACGCACGTTTTTTGTGCAGGCTATCCATGCGTTGGAAGAGACCGGCATTCATATAGATGGCGTTTTCATGGGCGGCTAAACGGGGCGCCATTTCTAATTGGATGGTTTGCAGCTCGGGTGAGGTTTCGCTGGCCGTAAGGTTACTAAACAGCAGGGATATACGGTTCAGCTGGCGCCCACAAAAATCGAAGGCGCGCACTGTATTAGCAAACTCTGGCACAGCCCTGGAATGCGCGATGGCGTCCAACTCAGTCAGATGCTCCTCCAAAGTGTGTGTAAATGCTGGCACGAAATGGTGCGGTGCTACTCTGTCAAAGGGGGGCAAACCGTACGGTGTGTTCCAAGCTTGCAACAATGGGTTTTGGAGTTGGTCTGTTTTGGTGCTATTGTTCATAAAAGTGTTCCGAATGCGTGATTTAAGCGCCAACTGAGGGCAAAAGTTAGTATTTCTTATGTAACCGCTTGGTTACCGTTGAGTTAAAAATAAGTGGAAACCCTAGGGAAGGTTTTCTTTGTTTTAACTTACACTGCGGCCTTGCGTTTTTGCCGCCCTATGCCCATTCCTGGTACCAGTACTTGGCCGTCCAGGCTTTTCATGGGCTCAATCTTAAGGAAATGACTGTGTTTACGAAGTTTAATGAATTCGCTCGTGCCTGGGTTTTGGCCTTGGGCTTGGCCACTGCTGCTCTTGGTGTTACGACTACACCAGTCCTGGCCCAAACTGCTGCTCCTGCCGCAGTTGCTACACCCGCCGTAGTTGAAGGTGCTAAAAAAGTTGAAGGTGCGGGTGATAACCCCTACGGTATCGTCGCCTTGTGGACCAACGCGCACTCCGTGGATATGGGTGTTCTGATCATTCTCGGCATCATGAGTATGGGTAGCTGGTACATCCTGGTTATCAAGATGTTGGAGCAGCGCAAGGTTGGCGGATTTGCCAAGCAAGCCGCTGAGAACTTCTGGAGCGCTGGTACCGTTGCGCAAGGTGCCGCCGCGTTGCATAAAGACAGTCCCTATCAATTCATTGCAGCTGCTGGTTTGGAAGCTACCAAAAAGCACGGTGGTTTGATGGGTCACATTCCTCTGAACGACTGGATCACCATGAGCATTCAGCGCTCAGTCGACCGCGTGAACCGTGAAATGCAAGGTGGATTGTCCTTCTTGGCCACCGTAGGCTCTATTTCCCCATTCGTCGGTCTCTTTGGTACGGTTTGGGGCATTTACAACGCGCTGACCGCCATTGGTATGTCGGGTCAAGCGTCGATCGATAAAGTGGCCGGCCCCGTAGGCTCCGCGCTGATCATGACCGCTTTGGGCTTGGCTGTTGCTGTTCCAGCCGTGCTCGCCTACAACTATTTGATCGCCCGTAACAAGGGCGTTATGGATGACATCCGCGGTTTCGGCAGCGACCTGCATTCTGTGTTGTTGGGCACTGCGGCCAAGAGCTAAAACGAATTGCGTGATTCACGCAGAAGGATGGCTCTATGTCAATGAATGTGGGTGACCCCAATGGGGATGACGAAGTAATTTCGGCTATCAACACCACGCCGCTGGTCGACGTGATGTTGGTGATGCTGATCATTTTCTTAATTACGATTCCTGTGGTTACTACGTCGATCCCCGTCACGCTTCCTAAAGAGCGTGTTGAGGTTCGTGAGTCCAAGCCAGAAAACATCATTATCTCTGTCGACCTGGCAGGTGGTATTTACTGGTACGACGCAAAGGTCGCTAACGTAGAAACTCTGGTTGATAAGCTGAAAAAGGTTGCGGTCGCGAAGCCTCAACCCGAAGTACAAATCCGCGGTGATTTGACTTCTCGCTACGAGGGTGTTGGCAAAATTCTTTATGCTTGCCAACGCGCAGGTATTGTCAAAGTGGCGTTCATTACTGAACCACCCGCACTGGGCGGCTGATAGCTCGCTTGGGATGCAAGAAACAGGCAAGGAATAGTGTTATGTCAATGAATGTAGGATCAGGCGGGGGCTCGGGAGAGCCGGAAGTGTTGATGGAAATCAACACAACGCCGTTAATTGACGTGATGTTGGTGCTGTTGGTGATGTTGATCATCACCATCCCCATCCAGCTTCATGCGGTTAACCTGGACATGCCAGTGGGCGCGCCGCCCACCAACGATATTAAGCCTCCAAAAATTCAGATTGATATCGACGAAAAAAGTGTGGTTTATTGGCAGGGTGAGGCTGTGGACGCCGCGACTTTAGAAGCCAACATGGCCACCATCAGCCAAGAAGCTACGCAGCCAGAAGTGCATATTCGGCCCAACAAAGCATCGCAGTACGCGGTGTTTGCCAATGTATTGTCGACGTCTAAGCGTAAAGGCCTGACGAAGATGGCTGTGATTGGAAGCGAGCAGTTTGTCCAATGAATAATCTTGGCTTTAACCCGGTCTACAAGCCCAAAGACCAGACGCGCCGATTCAAAGGCATTGCCATTGTTGTCGGTATTCACATTCTTTTGGCGTGGGGAATTATTTCTGGAACTGCGCATGACGCTCTGAAGGCCATTAAAAAGCCTTTGGAGGCGGTAGTGATCCAAGAAGTCATCATCCCACCGCCGCCGCCGCCGCCGCCCAAAGAAATTAAGCCGCCAGAGCCGTTAGCGCCAAAGGTAGAGGCACCACCTCCTCCCTTCATTCCGCCGCCAGAGGTGACTCCTCCAACGACAGCGGCGCCGGCTATCCAGTCGGCACCAGTGCCGCCGCCCGCTCCGGCAGTGATTGCACCACCTCCGCCACCGCAGGCACCACCTGGACCTGCGCCACGTCCGGATATTCGCGTAGCTTGCCCGACCCAAGTACAACCAGAAATGCCGCGTAAGGCGATTCAGGAAGGTGCCGAGGGTGTTGTTAGAGCCGAAGTGCTTATCCGTGATGGCGCGGTGAGAGACGTGCAGATTCTGTCAGGCCCTCGCGTTTTCCACGCGGCAGTTCGCAACGCAATGATGCAGTACAAGTGTCAGGCTGGAGCGGGTGAGGTCAAGGCTACGCAGGAGTTTGTATTTAAGATTGAGTAGATCCCGTCTGCCTAAAGACCACCGAGACGGTTTGATGTATGCGTCAAACCGTCTTTTTGCTTTTGCAGGATGCAGAGCTGATGGCAGTCATGAGTCTGTGATTCGGTCATGCTAGTGTTATCTGCGCTGAACTCAACACGCGCTTAGTTGTTATCCATCGATTCAGTGATGTAATGTTTGCTGGGGTGAAGTCTGCACTGATACCCTAACGGAGATGAGTGCATGCACTTATATGTCGGGCATTTTCGTAGTAAGGAGTATCCGAAGCTGTCTTGCAGCATTAAATTCGGAGCGTGCAGAGTCAGCCCACCTCACGGTATGTCAATAAGGGAGTGAGTTTAAATTGACGTCTGAAGCAAACAACATACTTTGGCAAAGCCTCTCTGTAACTAAAAGCGCTCGCGCTGCTCAAAAGGGCCAAGCTGCTAAATGCATATGGTTTACGGGTCTGTCTGGCGCTGGTAAGACCACTATAGCTAATCTCCTAGACAAAAAGCTGCATTCACGGGGAATGCACACCTACATTTTGGACGGAGATAACGTGCGTCATGGCCTCAATCGTGACCTTGGATTTACGGATATCGATCGCATAGAAAATATCCGAAGGGTTGCAGAGGTTGCCAAGCTTATGGTGGACGCTGGGCTTATCGTTTTAGTAAGTTTCATCTCACCGTTTAGAGTCGAACGACTGATGGCGCGCAACTTATTTGAAGTTGGAGAGTTTGTCGAAGTCTATGTTGCCACGCCTTTGGAAGAGTGTGAGAAAAGAGATGTTAAGGGTCTATATGCTAAGGCACGCCGTGGAGATTTGAAGAACTTCACGGGTTTGGATAGCCCTTACGAAGAACCACAAGCAGCTGAAATCGTTTTGCACACTCAAGCTGAATCCAGCGATGTCTGTGTTGATCGCGTACTTCAGGTCTTAGCATGAATCATGGCTTTATGAATCAGATGAAAACAAACACAAGGCAAGTGGTGGAGATGCAATCCGTGATCGCTGTTTCTAAATATCTAAAATTAGACAAGCAAGACGTCATTGGGACATGTGTGAGGCTTCCTGTTTCATTTGAGATAGAGAGGCTGATCCATGACTTCCAATCCATCTCGCCTGATCTTTGGGGGTCCAGAGGTGGACGGGTGGGCGTCCACATTCAAGCCGAAGCAGTTTTTTTGCGTGGACACGCTCCGGCCGAAGGAGATTTGCCAATAGAAGACCGCCCTGTCTTGGAGCAACTTCCGTACGTCAAACACTTGATATATCAAGTGTTGGGCGCACAACCGATGCGCTGCCTTTTTGCAAAATTAAAGGCAAACGGCCAAGTACCACTGCATATTGATAACGGCGAATATTTCGAAAAAACGATCCGTATCCATCTTCCAGTTGTAACCAATCCGAAGGCCAAAATGCTTGTGGGTGGGAAGGAATTCAGTATGCTAGTCGGTGAAATCTGGGCGATCAACAACTGCATCGTCCATGGTGTAGTTAACGCGCATGAATCAGAAGCGAGAACCCATCTGATTTGCGACTATCTCCCTAGCGAGAAGCTTTTGGGGCTTCTTTCGGATGGTGAGCATGATCTTGGAGCCAAGATTCAATAGCTTTGTACAGTTGCATTTAATTAGGGTATCGCTAATCAAATGATTGTCAACTCGAGTTTCATGTTCATCCATCTGCATAAATCTGCAGGTACTTTTTTTAACCATTTCATGGTTAAGTTTTTCCCCGATAGTATCCTTGTTGGGTACCACTTTCCCAAGCGGATGGCGCCGGCTGAATGCAGTCATTTGCCTGCCTTGGGGCTGGTAAGAAATCCGTGGGATTTTTACGTATCTTGGTATAGCTTTCAGATGCAAAAGCAGCACTCGAATCCGCTGTTCATGGTGGTGAGCAAAGACAAGACATTGGGATTCAAAGACACCATGGAGCGGTTGCTGTCATTGTGCGACGATCAGCATTTGCTAAATGAGGTGACCCAACGACTGCCCGACCACTTTACGGCGTCCGGTTTTAATGTTCCTAGTAGCGTGGTAGCCTCAATCTACGGAAGTAAGTTAGGTCTTTATGGGTTTTTATACCGCTGGATGTTTGATGCTACTTCCAGCGCGCCTTTTATAGTAAAACAGGAGGCCTTAATTCCCGGGCTTGTATCCTTTTTTCAGGGAATCCAAGTGCCAATCGGCGATGACATGCTCGGCTATCTAACGCAGCATGCGCCTGTTAATACTTCGTCGCACAAGCACTATGCGTCCTATTACGATGACCAAATTGCGGAGAAAGTGCTGTTAGCAGACCAAACTATTATCAACGTACACGACTATCGGTTCGAAAACAATGGCTCTTAACAGGCGCTTGAGAAGGCTTCTATTTTTTCCCAGGTTGGATTGAACAAGGTACTTACCGCACTGATTTCTCGTTCGTTGTTCCTCCACTTTTCAGAATTTGGGGCTGTCCGCGTGTAACGCGACATTGGTAGATCTGAAGCTAGGCGTTCCCTCAAATATTTGTCGAACTTAATGTTGCAAAAATCGCAAATATCACCAATGAGCTGATGCGGATCACTAATCAATTGCTGATAGTCGACTGTGATGAAGCGATCTTTGTCGCAGGCACTCAAGTCAGACATGATGAATTCATTGGCGGCTACCCATTGCCGAGCACAAATGGATTCCAACGGTTCATTCAGCATAGATTTCCAATCGGGCGGCAACAAGAGCGACCAAGGCTTTTGCGCAGCGACAATTTTTGGGTAAGTGACCCACAGACCTGACTCCCACGCCTCAATCATGCTGCTGATACTTTGCCACGGATCGCGGTAAAGGTAGACGAATAGTGCATCTGGAAAAATAGTTTTGAGGAATGGGATACGCAGGGAGTTCTTGGGCAATTTGTCTAACAAACGGACACGGTCCAGATCGCCAATCTGAAGTGGATTGTTCTCGCGGTCGCGAAGTGCAGAAGCAAAGATTGCTTTAATGCGGTCAGCAACATCGTGTGTGACATGGGATTCTGTGAGCCTGTTGCTTTGAGCGCCATGAGAAAGCGCGGGATTCAAACTATCAATGGATTCAAAGATCGAGTGACTTTCACCACCTACGGTTTGAAATTGAGAGGCGCAGGCCAGCGTTTCGAAGAGTAAGGTGCTGCCCGACCGGGGGCCAGCAACAATAAAGACTGGACGGTCAAAAAAATCGCGTTTCCTACCACGAACCTGGATAGCTTTCGTATGGCTTTTGACGAGATACTTGTCGGCAATCGCAATGCTAAGTACTTGCACCTCAGCAATCCGAAGCGCACTTTGCCCGTTGGACCGCATCATCACTTCGTCAGGAAATGCGGACAAATGGGCACGGGTCTGATCAATCAAGCTCCTGAAATATCTGAAGCTTGTCTTTTCATCGCCGTAGACTCTCCACAGGGACTCCCAGTTACGTGCAAATGCGCTTAACAGTGCTGAGAGCGATGCACGTTTAGCTTCAGACTCTAGTGAACCCCCAGCATCAAGATCATCGGAAATCTGTCTACACAGAAATGTTACTTCGCTTACCGGCATCAACGCCTGGTTACTGAAACGCTCAGTCATCAAAAATGGTTTTGCGGACGGGTCGAAAGGAAGTAGTGCAGGCGGAGCCGGTTGCTGATCGAAGTTGTTTGCCTGCCCACTAGCAACAAGATTCCAAAAGAACGGTGAGCCAACGGTGTCAATGACTAAGTGGACGCGAGTGATGTTTGAGTTGTTCTCCACAGAGTGTCGACGCCAATTGTCGAATATCCACGCCTCACCTGCGGCCATGTGAACTTCCTCACCGTCGCATTTGAATCGCACGTCAGTATGTGTAACGATGGGAATGTGTATGCGAGTCCTGTTAATCCAGTGGTAATTGATATCGCAATGCGGAGGTACGATATCCCCTGGCGCCAAGCGCATAAAACGGGATCTGGTCAGTACGCTTTGAAAGGCCGCAAATACTTGCTGAACATAGGGGCACCGCTGCAACCGCTGAGTCACCATCATCTCGCCAGAAACGTTGTCGTTTTCTTCTCCGTTGGCGGTTATCAGCCGAATGGCGGAATTTCCCTTGTAATTCAGAGGATGCGCGGCCCAGTCCGCGCTGGAAAACTGTGCGAGCTCTTGCTGCAGACGCGGCACATCAAATCGTATGGGGAGCCTGATAAAGGGTGTCGGAAGTTTCATGCTTCAGTCACTCAGCGGTTCCACATATCCATAGCCGTACAACGACTCAGCACATACGGCGACAGGACTTTCTTGGGATCAGACGAAGTGCACCCCAGGGATTCGCGGACTTCATGCATGTCTTCAAGGCCGTAGATTTCAAAATCATTTTCGCGGTGCTTGTTCTCGATATTGTCGAAGTCATGTACGAAACGCTCCTCGCCAAGAAAGGCGTAGATGGCATCCATGGACTTTTGCGGTTTGGACATCAGATCTTTGTATTCAACAAAATGGAGCCTATCGCGCAACCCTAGTCTCATCGATTCTTGAATGGCGCTTATCGATTGTCCAAGAATACCTTGCGGTCCGGCGATGAAGTCACAACGGTTGTCGTCGTTCAATGCAATGCCATTCTTTACTAATTGCTCGTCGATGATATTCAGTCGCCCTACCCCTTCCTTGTATGGGTTTCGGTGAATCATAGAAATGAATGAGGCAATTACCTCGCTGATATCCCGCACCGGGCAAATCACTTTTGCGCGTTGCCCAATGTAACCTTCGATGAAGCGAATGTTGGCTGGCCAAGCTCGATTCTTGTCAATCACCACTGGATGACCCGTATCGCTATAGTATTGCTCTATAAGACTTTTGATAATTGCGTTGCCTTGCTCAATTTTCGGAAAACCCCTAAAAAAAGGATCCGCCCGGAAGTGATTTTCAACCACCAACATAGTCGAAAAAACTGGGCTGGATGGCCCTGCATGAATCCGGGGATTTTGGTTAAGAATTGCGCAAAGCAACGTGCTGCCAGAGCGGGGCAGGCCCGCCATAAAATAGTATTGCTTGGTCATGGGAACACACCTATATCATGCCGCAATGTTAATCATAGTAGTTTACCGACTGTCTGTTGCTGCGTCGCTGCAGGCTGGCCAATCCAGATTGGGATCAAATTGACGCCGGGGTTTACAAAATATTTACAAGAATCGGTCCATCGCTTGAATTATTTCAAACGATTGATAGCGCCGAGTGTGGCGTCTTCAATCGACTGATGCATTCTGACAACACTTACAAAAGTCTAGGGAAACGACCGAGAGTATTTTCCACTGTTGGGGGTTAAAGTCTCATGCCGCTCACGTGAAAAGTGTAAACATTTCCTTGTAGTCGTAGATACGATTGACGTGGTCTAAATATTGCCAGCAATAACTGCCGGTATCCCTCACATTTTTTTGGAGAATCCATGAGCCAAAAAGCTCCCAAATTCCAACGTAGCGTACTTGCTCGTTCGGTTCTGCTTGCCTGTGGCGCTACAGCGACCGCGTTGGCAATGCACCCTGCTTTCTCTCAAGAAGCGCAAACGCTACAACGTGTTGAAGTCACGGGTTCGGCTATCAAACGTATTGATGCTGAAGGTGCTGTGCCAATTACAGTCGTCAAAATGGACGACTTGGTAAAACAAGGCGTCACCTCGGTAGAGCAAGCGATGGCTAAGCTAAGCGTAGTGCAGTCTCAACAGGGAACGAGTCAAGTGATCGGTTCCGGCACGGGTGGCTCTTCCTTCGCTGATGTGCGCGGCATCGGTTCTAACCATACATTGGTCCTGCTGAATGGCCGTCGTCTGGCTGCCAATGCGATTAACGGGCAAGCTGTTGACTTGAACATGATTCCGTTTGCGGCGATTGACCGAATCGAAGTGTTGCGTGATGGAGCGTCATCGTTATACGGATCAGACGCTATCGGCGGTGTTATCAACTTCATTACCCGCAACGACTTCACTGGTGGCTCCATCACCGTGAGTGCGGACAAGCCGCAAAAAGAAGGTGGCAAGATCAGCGGTGTAAATATTGGCGGTGGTTTCGGTAATCTCGATAAGGAAGGTTTCAACATCTTCGGATTTGTAGATGTGAAGAAAACCGAAAATATCGGGGGGTTACAACGCCCGTACAACACGAGGTTCCCTGGCGGCTTGTCAGTTAATCCCAGCCCTGGTAACTATGGTCAAACTGAATTCCAGGTTGGTAACTGGATGAACCCAGCTGCTCCTGCTTGTAATTCGAACCCCAACATTACTCCTGACACTACGTATTCAACGGCATGTAAGGAGGCCACATCTAGTTTCGTGGATTACGCTCCCAAGGTTGAGCGCTCATCTGCCTATCTGAAAGGGACTGCGAAACTGAGCGGTGACAGCCAACTGGGCCTAGAATATTTTTACACCCGCAGCAAAGTCGAAGGCCAGATTGCCCCGGTGCCTTACTTCGGTCTAGCGATGAACCGCTTGAAACCTGATGGCACCCAAAACCCTTACTTTCCCGGAAACACCGGAGCGATTCCTTACAACGGCGTAAACAACGCTTACGACCCCAACTTTATGGGCTTGTATGGTGAGGTTACTGCCACATCTGCGATCAAACCCGGTTTCGTTTATGTCAATTGGCGCGCGCTACCTGGCGGTACTCGCCAAGATATCAACACCAACACACAACAGCGGTTTGCCGCGACGTTGGATGGCACGATGGGTGGATGGGACTACCAAGCTGCTGCTACTTACAACCAAAATACAGTTCAGGTATCTGTCGGTGGATACCAAAACGGCGCGTTAATTCGTCAAGGCATGCTCAACGGAATTATTAACCCGTTTGGCGATCAGTCGGCCGCCGGTCTAGCATTTGTCGCCGCCGCATCGCAAGCGGGCTCTCAGCAAATTGGCAAATCGACTTCAACAGGTTTAGATGGTCATGCAAGCCGTGAGCTTGGCGACTGGTTTGGTTCAGGACGAAAAGTAGGTTTGGCTGTTGGTGGAGCTTTTTCGCGTGACTCCATGTACCAGGTTGGCGATGATCGTGCTTTGAACGTCGCGCTGAAGGACAGCACCGGTTTCGATCCTGATACCAATAACCAAGGTACTCGCAATGTTAGTGCCTTGTACGCTGAAATGAACATGCCCATTACCAAAGGGCTGGAAGTGACAGTAGCTGGCCGTGAAGATATGTACAGCGACTTTGGAAACTCGTTCAATCCGAAGTTCGGCTTCCGCTGGCAACCAAGCACAGAACTTCTTTTCCGGGGTTCTGCGTCCACAGGTTTCCGTGCACCGTCTTTGTATGAACTCAATGCATCGAACACTTACACCAACACCAGCAGTGTTACGGATCGTGTGACGGGTAAGAAATCGCAGTTCATCGCTTTGACTGGCGGAAACACTGCCTTGAAGCCTGAAACATCGAAAAATGTTAGCTTAGGAATCCTTTTGGAACCCACCAAGAGCTTTAGTTTTGGTGTTGATTTGTGGGCAATTGAACTTGAAAAAGTGATTGGCACTATTCCCGACACCACCGTGTTCGGGCTGGATCAATTTATTCCTTTGTTTCACCGCAACGCAAACGGTCAGCTTTCACAGAGTGGTGCAAGCTGCCCTGGCCCCACGTGCGGCTATGTAGACCTGCGTACTCAGAATCTTGGTGGTACCTACACCAACGGTCTGGATTTGATGGCTAATTACCGTATGCGTCTGTCCGGTGCTGGTACGATAACTCTCGGTTACCAAAGTACTTATGTCAACAAGAGTGATTACCAAGACTTTGAAAACGGTCCATGGAATCATAATGTTGGCGTCTACTCTGGCGCTGGTCCGATTTTCCAATGGTCACACAATATGAACGTTGATTGGACCAACGATACGTTCTCTTTGGGCTTGGCTGGTCACTATAAGTCTGGATATATTGGACAAAACACCTCCTCCAATATTGTCAAAGCAGCGCCTGTGAACTCGTATACGACCTTTGATATCTACGGATCATGGAAGCCTACTAAGTCTCTGTCGGTGACTGCTGGTGTGCGTAATGTCACTGACCAGGAGCCACCTCTGTCTTATCAGGTCTACGTGTTCCAGTCGGGTTACGATCCTCGCTATTCAGACCCAACAGGACGCGCATACTATTTGCGCGGGACTTATTCGTTCTAAGAACTTTCCCGCAGTGGTCGAGGGTCTTCTTTGGACACACAAAGAACCCTCGGATGCTTCCACAATAAGATTTCTATGAACAAAAACGAAAAACGGTGCATAGGCACCGTTTTTTATGGCGGATGTTGATTTCAACCTAAATTGTTCATTAAGGGAGGGTGCAGCGTACACCCTGGACTACTTGGAGGTGGTTCATGTATTTATACGAAGAGCGCATTAATGGCGCAGTTTTCAAACGCAGTCAAAACTTATAAAACTCAGCACAAACTATGCCGCAACTCGCGGCAAATCTCCAGCACTGGCAAACCGGCCTCAACACAATTCAAGGCAGCCACGATTTGGCGGTCGGTAAATCTCTACTTCGTCACTTAGAACTTCCTCATTAGAAAATTCTACTTGTCGGCACGTTGTTTTACCGGGGAGATCACAGCGTCCCCCACTGCAAAACCGATGTATTTCGGAGACACTTAGCAGTTTTCTTGGCGCTTCTGGGTAAGCACTAATTCAAAATAAGAATGAGTTACCGTAAAGTAACAACACGAAATAGAGACCGGGCGTAAATAACCCACGCTAGGCCGCCAATGATGGCGCAAAGTTTGCTTTGCTCTTTTTTCATCAACTTTCAAGGAAACTTTATGGAATTCAAAAGGCACAAAGCGCTTGCTATCCGCAAGACAGTCGTAGCCCAAGCCTTGGCAGTAGCATTTGGTGCTGTTGCCTTTTCTGGCGGAATGGTTTGTACGGCCTACGCGCAGTCGAACACGACAGGCAATATTTTTGGCCAAGCAACCGCTGGTGCAACCTCTGTACAAATTGAAAACTTGGGAACAGGTGCTAAACGCAGTTTGACTCCGGACACAAGCGGAAGATTTCAGGCTACAGCTTTGCCACCAGGCGCCTATAAAGTACAGTCGCTCAAGGGTGCCGCTGTTATGGGAACGTCAGAGGTTGATGTCAACGTAGGTCAAGGTGCAGAAGTGCGCTTCGCATCGGTCGATAGTCTTAGTACAGTTCAAGTGATAGGCACTAAGGAAGCTATCGACGTTTCCGCGACAAACAGCGGTGCTACATTTACTGCAAAACAGCTATCATCATTGCCCGTTGCGCGGAACGTCGAGGCCATCATCCAATTGGCTCCTAACACAACGCGCGCGGATACACGTTTCGCAGGCGGTGCTTCCTTTGGTGGTGGCGCAGCATCAGAAAATTCTTACTACATCAATGGCTTCCCAGTAGTTAATCCCTTAACAGGTTTGGGCGCATCCCAGCTGCCGTTTGGCGCCATACAGGAAGCGCAAGTGCTTACTGGCGGATTCGGCGCTGAATTTGGCCGCTCCGTTGGCGGTGTTGTGAACGTAATTACCAAGAGCGGCACCAACAACTGGGTTGCCGGCGTGAATGTAAGTACTAGTCCGAATTCGCTACGTTCCAAGCCACAAGATCTGTATTACACCGATACTAAAAAGTACAGTGGAGGTGCAACTTATAACAACCCAACTGATAATACGCTTCGCCTTGCTAGAGCTGAAAACGTAACTGATGCGCGCTCGGCTGGAGCATATCTTGGTGGCCCTTTGGTCGCTGATAAATTGTTTTTCTTTGGTGCTGTTGAAAAGAACGTTACCGATCGAGGATTTGTACAAAACGGTCGTACTGCAACCTCAAACGCTGCCAATGGCTGGAGGCAAGAGGAGACAACGACAGACCGTTACATTTTTAAGTTCGACTGGAATGTGACTGATAACCACCGTTTGGAAGCCACTTTTCTGGGAGACACCCCGGTTCAGCGTATTAAAGACAGCGGCTATGACTATGCTGCGCGACAGCGCGTTGGTGTAGTAACGTCAGAGCAAACCTTGACTAACATTGATAGCAATGGTGGCGAAACAAAGATGCTCAAATACACTGGTTCGCTGACACCGGATCTGACTTTGACGGCGTTGTACGGGCAAAGCAATTCCAAACACTTGAACGAATTTCCTGGCTACGATGCCAATAAAGAACTGTTTTCAGTAGTTTCCACCCCGAGCGATCGCGCGCCGGGCTTCACATACTTAGATCCACAGCCCTTAGTTGGCAACGTGCTGGCCCCTGGCTCTGAAGACATTGTTAAGTCATATCGTATCGATCTGGAGTGGGTCCTAGGTAAACACACAGTCCGTGCTGGTATTGATCAAACCAAGGTTACATCCAATAATGCCGGTGAATTCAAGGCCGGCGGTGGAACTTGGACCTACCTCAAAACTGACACACCTGGCGACGTTTTGGATCAAACCGGCGGTCAGAGTCAGCCAACAAACAGCACGGGTAGCCCACTTGGTGCCCAAGGCTATTTTGTTGATAAGACAATTTTCACAACAGTGACAACAGCGTACGGTGAGCAAACTGCGCAGTACATCGAAGACAAGTATCAAATCACTAAAGATGTACTACTTGTAGCAGGTATGCGTCGCGAGGCATTTAAGAACATTAATGATGCTGGCAAGGTTTTCCTCGATAACGCTCCTCAACTTTTGCCACGATTGGCAGCGGCTTGGGACGTGAATGGTGATGCATCCCTCAAACTCTTTAGTACTTGGGGTCGGTACTCAGTGCCAATTCCAACGCATATTGCGGTGCGCGGAGCCGGTCGTTCGACTTTCACAGACCAGTTCTACACGTATACCGGAGTGGATCCCGTTACCGGAGCGCCAACTGGTTTAGCAAAACTCAGTGACCCTCTGAGCGGTAATAACGAGTTTGGGCAAGATAAAGTTGTTGAGACCTTGTCTCCGCTAGACCTAAAGCCGTCTTACTCTGAAGACTTCACTTTGGGCTTCGAAAAGGCGCTCAGCAAAGAATACAACGTAGGCGCAAAACTTACGTACCGCTCTTTGAAGTCCACCATCGATGACTACTGTGATGTCCGCCCATTTGAAAAATACGCAGCGGCGAACAACATCACTATCGACAATCCTTTGTGGGGTAATACCTGCATCACATTCAATCCGGGCATTGATAACACTTTCAAAGTTCAATACGGCCCCGACGAAAAGAAATTGACAACCGTAGCCTTGTCTGCGGCTGATCAAGGATTCGACCAAGTCAAACGCATTTATAAAGCAGTTGATTTGTTTATTGAGCACCCGCTGCGCAACGGTTGGTACGGCAAGTTAAATTACACATGGTCTCGTAATGAAGGTAATACAGAAGGACAAGTGCGTTCAGACAACGGACAGGCTGACGTTGCAGTTACTTCCGTGTGGGATTACCCTGAGTTGATGAAAGGTGCAGACGGCCTTTTACCTAATGATCGTACGCACCAGTTCAAGGCATATGGTTTCCTCGAGGTCTCAAAGGAGTGGGGAGTCGGTGCAAACCTTTTGTTGGCTTCGGGTCGTCCACGTAGTTGCTTGGGTTACGAACCGAATCCTGGCGCTACAGGCTCGCCTGGATATCGGAACCAAACTTACTATTGCTTAGGGACTGATCGTACGAAAAACGTGCTGACAACTCGTGGCGATCAAGGGAACTTGCCATGGGATAACCGTTTGGATATGAACGTTTCTTATAAGCCGTCGTACGTGAAGGGCTTGGAGCTCAAAGTCGACGTATTCAATGTGTTTAACGCTCAAATTGCACAAAATGTGATTGAGGGTTACAACGCGCGTGGCGGCCGTATCGCTAACAACTACGAAGCACCGCTTTCGCTGACTGCTCCACGGTCAATGAAATTGACAGCTTCTTACGATTACAAGTTCTAATAAATGCAGACAAACGTTTGATCTTTCCCTAATTCGGGGGAGGGTCAACGTTGTCAGTAGTTAAGTGTGTCAGTTGTTGACACAACGCATGTTAATTTAGAAAAAAATTAACACCTCAGTTAAATGAGCTGATCGAGAGAAATATTTATAGGGAGCGTGCAAGACACGCTCCCTTTTTTTATACCAATCGAAAAAAATTGATCAAGTTGACGAAAAAATCACTAATCAAGCCAATACGCAAGCTACCTGCGACTGCGTAGTCACCTGACGCAGATCAGGAATATCGCCCGCGCATTGTGCAACCGCCTTAGGACAGCGTGTACGGAATACACAGCCTGACGGCGGGCTCATGGGCGAGGGCAAATCGCCTTGCAGCAATGCTAAGTTTTTAGCCCGTTCCTTTCGTGGATCGGGAACAGGAATGGCGGAAAGCAGTGCTTGCGTATAGGGATGCAATGGCGTGTCGTAGAGCGCGTGTTTATTAGCCAACTCCATCGCGCGGCCCAAGTACATCACCATGATGCGCTGGCTTATATGTTTAACTACGGCCAAATCATGGGCGATGAACACAAGTGCCAAGCCCATTTCTGCCTGAAGCTCTTTGAGTAAGTTGATGATCTGGGCCTGAATGGAAACATCCAGCGCAGACACAGGTTCATCACAAATGACTACCTGAGGTTTCAAGATGAGTGCGCGCGCTATTCCGATGCGCTGGCATTGCCCACCCGAAAACTCATGCGGATAACGGTTGATTTGTTGCTCGGTCAAACCGACGCGCAACATCATGGCCAACACGCGTGCGTTGTGCTCCTTGGTGCTTAGCTCTGGGAAGTGGGTGCGCAGGGGCTCGCCAATGATCTGAGAAACCGTCATGCGCGGATCTAGCGAAGCCAATGGATCCTGAAAAATCATCTGCACTGCCCGGCGTTTAGTTTGCCACGCAGCCGGCTTCGCATTGCGCATCGATTCACCATGCCAGATGACGTCACCGTCAGTCATGGGAACCAAGTTCAATAAGGCCCGCGCTAACGTAGATTTACCGCAACCCGATTCACCGACGATACCCAAAGTCTCACCCGCCCGTAACTCGAACGAAACACCATCAACCGCTTTCAAGATTCGAGAAGGAGCCCAAGGCCAAGGACTGTCGCTCTTAATCGGGAAATGCACGCGCAAATTTTTGACCGACAACAGCGGTGCGTTGCTAACTGTTGCGCCGGTCATGCAGGCACTCCTTGCTGGGCCTTCAGGCGTTGCAGGTTTTGGGTCACTACTTCCAAAGGGAGATGACAGGCCCGCTGGACCGCAGCATCGTGCGCTGCGGGCGCGAAAACCGGGCGTTCGGTACCGCATTGCGGCAGGGCCATGGCGCACCGCTCGGTAAAGGGACAACCCTTAGGCAGCCTGGCCATATTCGGAGGCGATCCAGGTATCGCTAGCATAGGAGAATCGCCATCTTCTAGGCGCGGCACTGCAGCCAGCAGACCCGCTGTATAGGGGTGGGAGGGACGGTAAAAAATGGCTTCCGCATTGCCCTGTTCCATGACTTGCCCGCCGTATAACACCATCACTTCGTCGCATAAACCAGCCACCACACCCAGGTCATGCGTAATCATGATGATCGCGGTGCCGAAGTCTCGCTGCAGTTCACGCATCAGGATAAGAATCTGAGCCTGCACAGTCACATCCAATGCCGTAGTGGGTTCGTCGGCCACCAATACATCTGGCTCACACAGCAACGACATAGCGATCATGACCCGCTGGCGCATGCCGCCAGAAAACTCGTGCGGATACATGCTCACCCTACGTGTGGCTTCTGGCATCTTCACCGCATCAAGCGCCTGAATGGCTTTGGTGCGAGCTTCTTTGCGGGACATTCCCTTATGAAACTCCAACACTTCCGTCATCTGACGTTCAACCGTCAGATAGGGATTCAGAGACGTCATCGGATCCTGAAAAATCATGGCAATACGATTGCCTCGAATCTTATTCAAATCAGGCTTGGGCATGCGGATCAAATCCTGGCCCTGGTACAAGACCTGCCCGGAAGCGCTGCCATTGTTGGCCAGCAGCCCCATCATGGCAAGTACCGATTGACTCTTGCCAGAGCCGCTTTCACCCACAATACCAAGGGTCTGGCCCCGGTCAAGTGTGAAGTTGATGCCATTTACCGCGCTGACCAGTCCATCGGGCGTTTGAAACTGCACGCCGAGTTGCTTGACTGCCAGTAAATGCTGATTGGAATTACTCATGGTTCACCGGTCCTTGGGGTCAAGTGCATCGCGCATGCCATCGCCGATGAAATTAAAGCAGTACAGCGTGATGGAAAGTAGCGCGCCAGGAAACAGCAAAATCCAGGGGGACACATCCATCACCTTGGTTCCATCCTGAATCAGTACCCCCCAGCTAGTCATAGGCTCCTGGATACCCAGACCCAAAAAGGACAGGACCGATTCGGTAAGGATCACACCAGGGACGGTGATGGTTGTGTAGATCACAACGATGCCCAGCAAGTTGGGCACGATGTGACTGGTGATAATGCGACTGGTCGGCACCCCAATTGATCGCGCAGCCTCCACATATTCGCGGGACCGCAATGACAGTGTTTGTCCGCGAACAATCCGAGCCATATCCATCCAGGAAAACGCGGTAATAGTGATGACAACGAGGTAGAACTCTCTGCCCAAAATAGTCACCAGCAAAATAGCAATCAACAAATAGGGGATGGCGTACATCATGTCCACGATGCGCATCATGAACGCATCGACCTTACCGCCCACAAAGCCCGCTACAGCGCCCCAAGCAATACCGACCGTCACAGACGCAATAGTGGCCAAGATACCAACCATTAAAGAAATACGCCCGCCTACCAAGCAGCGCACCAATAAGTCGCGGCCCGCTTCATCCGTACCCCAGTAATGGGCATTAGCCATTGAGGGTGCTGCACTCATCGCATCCCAATCAGCAGTGTCGAAGGCATAGGGAAGTACCCAGGGGCCTACGATGCAGGCCAGCACAATGATCGACAAGATCACCAAGCTGACGACAGCAGCTTTGTTTCGCAGGAAACGAACACGAGCGTCCGCCCACAGGTTGCGTGGCGGATTTACCGCCACAGCTATATGGCCCAGGTTGTCTACCAAGGCGTTGTTTTTGGAGGGAGATAAAGGATTCACGCAAGGCCCCCGTTCAATAGCGAATCTTGGGGTCGAGCATGGCGTATGCCAAGTCCACCAGCAAATTCATGAATACGGCTAACACCGTGACTAAAACC
The DNA here is from genome assembly GCA_025363275.1 of Burkholderiales bacterium. Lineage (GTDB taxonomy): Bacteria > Pseudomonadota > Gammaproteobacteria > Burkholderiales > Burkholderiaceae_C > Allorhodoferax. The sequence goes on from JANYEE010000135.1 coordinate 22,200, forward strand.
ACTAAGCCCAGAACCAAGGTGTAGTCGCGATTACCCGCGCCATTGACAATCAACTTGCCAATGCCTGGCAGCGAGAACACGGTTTCGGTCACTAAAGCCGAGGTGATGGAGCTAATCGCCAGCGGGCCGAGGGTCGATACCACTGGCAACAGGGATGGCTTGAGCGCGTGACGCAAAACCACCACGCGCTCTGGTAAGCCTTTGGCGCGCGCCGTACGAATGAAATTACTGTGCATTACTTCTATCAAACTGCCCCGCATAACGCGTCCGATAGTGGACACGTTGATGAAGGTCAGTAGCGCAACTGGCAACACTATGAAGCGGATCTCAAAGTTGTTCCAGCCACCTGCCGGCAGCCAGCCCAGGCCCACGGCGAACACCAGGATCAAGACGGGCCCGATAACAAACGAGGGAAAAGCACTGCCCACATTACTGATCAACATGACCACGTGGTCAGCTACGCTGTTTTGCCGAATGGCGGCCCAGATACCAACTCCCACACCGATCACCACAGAAAGTGCCATAGAAATACCGCCAATGGCAAACGAGATGGGCAGAGCTTTGCTGACCAGGTCGTTAACGGTCCAGTCCGCATAACGGAAGGATGCGCCTAAATCACCTTGAAGCAAGCTCTGCAAATACAGCAAGTATTGCTGCCACAGCGGCAAATCAAGATGGTATTTGGCCTGCAGATTGGCCAGCACCGCTGCTGACACCTGGCGGTCTGAATCGAATGGACCGCCCGGTGTGGCGTGCAGTAAAAAATAGCAAACCGAAATAACTGCAACCAAAGTAGGGATCGTCGCCAGACAGCGACGTAGGGTGTAAGACCACATAACGGCGCCCCAGCTTTAGTGCTTGATGATGTAAAAGTCTTTGCTGCGAAAGTGGTCTTGCGGATTCAATTCCGAATAGCCACCGACATAGGACTTGATCAGGCGCGGCAAGGAATATTGCACCAACGGGATGATGGGGTAGCCATCCATGATCTTCTTGGAAGCTTGCGTCAGCAGCTCTTTACGCTTGACTGGGTCAGCAGATTGCATCCCCTTTTGAATGATGGCTTCTGCTTCCCGGTCGCAATAGAAGTTGGTGTTTTGATCGGAGTCGCAGCGCACGAGTGCCAAGAAGGAAGTGGCATCGTTGTAATCTGCCAGCCACCCTTGTCGTCCGATCTGGTAATCGCCATCGTGGCGTTTCTTGGCCAAGACCTTGAACTCCATGGCCTCAGTTTCCAGAATGATGCCCAACTTGGTCTTCCACTCAGAGGCCGCAAAAATCGCCATCTTCTTGTGGTAGTCACTCACGTTGTAAGCTAGGGTGTACTTGGTTCCCGGTTTCACACCGGCCTCAGCCAGCAGTTTTTTAGCCTCTGCCACTTTTTTGTCCATCGGCCAATTTGCCCACTCGTAGGGTGAAGGGTCCGCCCCAGCAACGCCTGCAACTATCAGGCTGTAAGCAGGTGCCTGCCCATCCGCAGTAACGCGTTTAGACAAAATATCCCGATCTAAAACCATGGACAGCGCCTTGCGCACGCGCACATCCTTGAAGGTTGTCTTGGTTTGGAAGTCGTAGTAACGCAAGCCAATGTTGGACTGGTTCTTCAGCTCTTTGGGATACTGGGCTTTGTACTTGTCGAACACGCCTGGCGGCATCTGGTACACGTAATCCGTCTCACCCGATTCCCACAATTTAATGTCAGCGAACTGGTCTTCAATCGGCAGGTAAGTCACCTTGGTAAGGCGCACGTTGGCGGCATCCCAATACTGAGGATTTTTCTCCACCACGATGCGGTTGTTGACTTGCCAATCCTTCAGGACGTAGGCGCCGTTACCGACCATGTTGCCGGGTTTGACCCAGTCTTTGCCGAATTTTTCAATCGTTGCTTTGTGGACAGGACCCAATTGCGTGTTGGCCACCAGTTCCGGTAGAAATGCAATCGGATCGACTGTCTTAATTTCCAGGGTGTACTTGTCCAACGCTTTGACGCCTACTTCGGTGCTCGGCTTTTTACCCATCGCCACTTCCAGGCCGTTGAGTAAAAAGACGCCGAATGTGGTGGCATAAGGCGAGGCAGTCTTAGGGTCCACAAAACGACGGATACCGTAAACAAAATCTTCTGCCGTGATCGGCACACCATTGGAGAATTTGGCGTTGGTGCGCAATTTGAAAACCCAGGTCGTCGGGTTAGTTTGCTTCCAGCTTTCGGCCACGCCAGGCACGGTTTTACCCGTAGTGTCTGTGGCAGTCAGCCCCTCAAACAAGTCACGCAGAATCTGGTTTGCGGGCACCGTTTCGGCCACGGCCGGGTCCATACTTTCAGGCTCAGATCCGTTGGACCGGATCATCGTCTGGGTGGCATGAAACTGCGTCCCGGGAGGAATATCTGTTGCCAGACTGGGACCAACCAGCACCAGGCACAGAGCCACGGTGGCCGAAAGTTTGAACGGTGAAAGCATGAAGATTCCTAACTATAAGAGGGCTAATTGGGTTCATTTTGCAAACCACCACAAGCCCTGCAAGGTTGCAGATAAGCGTTTTAAGGAAAGCGCGGATTGTAGAGGCAAGTTAAGCCGGTGCTTAATCCTTGGGCAGTTTGCTCAAATCGATGTCAATGTTCTTCCATGAACCGCGAGACCCGGACATGTGTCGACGGTACCCCACAACCCAGGGTTGTGTCAGGTCGGTGTGCACACGATGGGTGTTAATTTTGTAAGGCATATACGCCACCATCAACTTGGCAGCGGATTGCATGGCTGCAGCCCGCTCAGGCCCATCGGGCAGAGCCTTTTGAATATTGAACAAACGGTTGAACTCAGGCAAATCAAACCGCGAATGGTTTGCGCCACCTTTTGCTGGGCCGTTTGCCAATTGCAAAAACGTCTCACCGTCCGGATCAACACCTGCCCAGGAAAGCCCCCACATCATCAATTTCCCATTGCGTGAGGCTTTTAGATTTTCTGGCCACTTTGCAGTTTTGAAAACGATCTTGATGTTGATGGCGGTCATGTTCTTCTTCCATAGCTCGGTGAGCTCACGGCTTACGGCATCTGGCGAGGTGGCGTACTCCAGCACAAGCGGGCTTCCGTCGGGCATATCCCGCCATCCATCGCCGTCCTTATCGGTGTAACCGTACATGTCTAACAGCGCCATAGCCCGCGGACGACTGAAATCACCCATTTCTGACTTGAACTTCGGGTCATATCCAAACGTCCAAGGCGTGATGGGTCCTTGTGCCAGCAGAGCCTGGTTCTTCCTTGCTAGTCGTATTTCCTCCCCCGAGTTGTAGGCCAGGCCAATCGCCCGGCGCAACGCTACTTTCTCTGGGGTGTATCCGCCCACCGTTGGGTTTTCCATGCCAAAGTAGCTAAACGTCACATCCAGTGCGGGCGCCTGGTCCATGACG
>JANYEE010000143.1 GCA_025363275.1 Burkholderiales bacterium
GACGCTGATTGGCCCCTGCGGCAGCGACTGGCAACTGGCCGAGCTGGGCCAACGCCTGCACCAGAAAACGGGCTTGAAACAGGGCTGTACCGGACTAAATCTGCCAAATATGGCTCTGGCCCAATCGATACGGGCGCGAGCCGCTATTAAAAGCGTAGCGACTATGGCTGTTGCGGTGGTCGGCGCGCACCTGACGGGCATGCCACTGAACCCGCAACTGACCGAGCGCGGCGCAGTGCTCAGGCAAACCACCAGCACCGCCAGCCACTACCGTCTGTACGCCCTTCCCAACACCACGCCGCCAAAGCCGGGCCTGCGGCGCGTCGCAACAGGCGGCGCAGCTGTCGCCCTGGAAGTGTGGGACATGCCCGTCAGCAAGGTTGGCAGCTTTCTTGCATTGATTCCTGCGCCGCTCGGCTTGGGCCAGGTTGAACTGGCTGACGGCAGCTGGGTGACCGGTTTTATCTGTGAGGGCCATGCACTCGATGCGGCTCAGGACGTGACCGCACACGGCGGGTGGCGTTCCTACATTCAGTCACTCAAAGCATAAATTTCTTTTTACCGCTCATTTATCTTCCAGGAGCCACACCAGATGACCCAGTACCAAGCCCCAGTTTCTCGTCGGCAAGTCCTGAAAACCACCGCAACCGCCATCAGCGTGCTGGCCGCGCCTGCGGTCGTGCTGCCGCAAAGCGGCCCAAAAATCCGCGTCGGTTATTGGCCCATCGCAGCCGGCCTGCCGTTTTATGCGGCGGTCGAGCTCGGTTACTTCAAGGACGCGGGCGTGAATGTTGAAGTGGTTCGACTTGCGGCCGCGCAGCAAATCATGGAAGGCATGCTGGCTGACCGCCTAGACGGCAGCGCCAACGGCACGGGCTCGGGTAACCTCGCCGTGGGCGAATTGGCCGCTCCGGGCTCGTTCAAAATCTTTTGCGCCAACCCGAGTAACGTAAAAAACGTGCTCGACGAAGTCATTGTGCCCGTTAACAGCCCGGCCAAAACGATGGCTGATTTGAAAGGCAAAAAAGTTGGCTCTGGCCCCGGTATTCAAAACGTCACGCTTGCCAAAACGATTTTCGAGCGCGGTGGTGCCACTGGCGTGACGGTGGTCGAACTGCCCATTGGCCAACACGTCGCGGCCCTGGCTGCAGGTCAAATCGACGGCTGCTACACGTTGGAGCCCACAGGCACGATTGGCCGCTTGAACGGCACCACCCGCGTGCTAGAGGCAGGCGTGATTTCCAGGTATGTGCTGGGCGACCCGATGGCTCCGTGGTTTGGCGGCTCGGCAGCGCTCACCTCCAGCTTCATTAAAAAACACCCGGACGAGGCCAAAAAATACATTGCTGCCTACGCCAAAGGCGTGAACTACGTGCGCATGAAAAACGTGGAAGCGCGGCAATACCTCAAAGGCTACACAGCCATCGAAGGTCCGTTGACGGGGGAAGTACCGCTGGCGGCGTACACCATGTTCAATGAATTCACGGCTGCGGACGTTGGTCACTTTCAGAAATTTTTTGATTTATTCACCGACCGCGGCGTGTTTGCTTCGCGGGTGATGGTGGACTCAATGCTTTACAAAGCTTAAGGCGAGGGCCAGGGCATATGACAACGGACAACACTCTGGCCACGTCGTGGTCACCCCAGCAAAGCGCGGCTCCAGTCATCAAAAAACCAACCTGGCCAACGTTGGAAAAAGTGCTGCCTTTTATCGGGCCGGTTTTGCTGCTGGTAGTGTGGGACTTGGTGGTTCGCCTCGGCTTGGTCAAGGCGATTTTGTTGCCGCCGCCCATTGAGACGGTTTCAGCATTGCTTAGCGGCCTGGCAGGCGGGCCGCTGTTGGCAGACTTTGGCGTGACGCTGTGGCGTACGGTGCAAGCGTTTTTGATTGCTGCCGCAGTTGGTGTGCCCCTGGGTATTGGGCTGGGCAGCAACGAGAAGGCCTACCGCAGCGTCGAGTTCCTGATCGACTTCTTCCGCTCGACGCCGAGCTCGGCGCTGATCCCGCTGTTCCTGCTGATCTTCGGCGTCTCGGACGTCAACAAGGTCGCGATCGCCGCGTTCGGCGCGCTGCTGATCGTGCTGTTCAACAGCGCCTACGGCGTGATGAACGCGCGCAAGCAGCGCGTGATGGCGGCCAAGGTGATGGGCGCGACGCGCTGGCAGATCTTCAAGGACGTGCTGATCTGGGAAAGCCTGCAGCCCACCTTCGTCGGCCTGCGCTCGGCGGTCTCGATGGCGCTCGTGATCGTGATCGTGGCCGAGATGTTCATCGGCTCCGACAACGGCCTGGGCCACCGCATCATCGACGCGCAGCA
>JANYEE010000149.1 GCA_025363275.1 Burkholderiales bacterium
GATACAGCATGCCGAACAAAAACGGAATGTCTGAGCCGGAACGCAGGCGAATGTATTCGTCAGCTTTGGCTGCTGTGCGCGTAAATCGCGGGTCCACCACAATCATCTTGCAGCCCGTCTCTTTGGCATGCAACATGTGCAACATGCTCACTGGGTGGGCTTCTGCCGCGTTGGAGCCGATGTACAACGCACATTTGCTGTTTTGCATGTCGTTGTAAGAGTTGGTCATCGCACCATAGCCCCAGGTGTTAGCCACACCGGCCACGGTAGTGGAGTGGCAAATGCGCGCCTGGTGGTCGCAGTTGTTGCTGCCCCAAAAACTCATCCACTTGCGCAGCAAATACGCCTGCTCGTTGTTGTGTTTGGAGGAACCAATCACATACAAAGAGTCGGGCCCGCTTTCCTTGCGCAAGGCCAGCATACGGGCTGATATTTCATCAAGCGCCGTGTCCCAGCTGATGCGTTCGTATTTGCCGTTGACCAGTTTCATCGGATAGCGCAGGCGGAACTCACCGTGGCCGTGTTCGCGCAAGGCAGCACCTTTGGCGCAGTGTGCTCCGAGATTGATCGGAGAGTCAAAGACAGGCTCCTGGCGAACCCACACACCGTTTTGTACAACAGCATCCACTGCGCAACCTACCGAGCAGTGGGTACAAACGGTGCGCTTGACCTCCAGTTTGCCACCGCTTGCGCCCTCGCTCTTGACCTCGGCAGTTGCGTTGGCTTTCTTGACCAGGCTCAGTTGCGTTGCAGCCAGCCCCACACCCACCCCAAGACCTGAGCGACGCAGAAAACCACGACGGTCCATGGTGGGCAGGGCATTCGACAACCCACGCGACAAGCTGTGCACAAAACGCGTGTGCCCTCCACGTGGAGCGCTATCTTGGGTATTGGACTGGGATTTCTTCGTGAGCAACATGCAGCTCTCCGGTTGGATCAAATAAAACTAGCGCCAGCGCTCAGACACGGGTGGAACGGTAGTAGCGCTTGACGTGCTCACTGAGCGAATAGCCGCCACCTTTTTCGGGGGCGGGAGGCAACTCTGCCTGTGGCACCTGCGAAATGACTTCGGAAGGCGTACTGAGACTGGCAACTGCCGCCAAAGCGCCTACGGTCCCAGCTCCCGCAAATAAGGTCCGGCGCGACAGGCCGTTAGGGGATTGACTCATGGTGTGTCTCCAACTTTTTGACTTTGTAGCAACATCTATAGCCTAACTGTTTAGCTATTTCAACAATGCGCGATTACCCTCGGCTTACAAATTAGGTCAACATATCGAAGCCCTGCGTCTCTACCGACAAAAATGCCCGCGTGAATTCCGCCAAGACTGCATAAAACCGAGCCCTGGGGTGCTGTGCGATGGCATCACACAGCGCACCCGACCACGCCTGCATATGCGCAGCGTAAAACGCGCGTTGGTGGGTTAAATTGGCCACCGCAACGTCATCGCCTGCAATCAGGTACCGCATGACTTCGCACAGATAGGCAAAGTGGTCCTCGGTTTCCGGCATGGCTTCGTCGCGCGCCAGTCCGAGTTCGGCCAGCGATGCTCTCAAGGCTGCTAGAGGTTTCTCGTTGAGAAAGCCACTCAAATAGTGGGAACCGTACAGATATACCTCCGGCTTGCCTACGCCGCCAAACAAGGCGTCGTACTCGTCCGCCATGGCGGATGCCGTCGTAGCCCGTGCGGCACCAACGAGTTGCCGCCAGGGCTCCTCTAGAAAGCCACCGGACACCGGTGCATCGGTCACAGCAATTTGCAGCTCTGCTACTAATTCAGGAGCAGATGGAGCATAAAACATCTGGGCTAGAAGCCCATAGACCTCTGCGCGGGCAGTTTCCTCGTCAAAACTGGCAGATATAGCCAGACCGGCAGGCTGCGGTTGGGTGTTTTGGATGTCAATCATGGCAAGCAGCGTTACAGGTCGGTGATCCGGACTTCCTGAGGATCGGTATACAGATCAATGACGCGGCAGTCGCCGCACATCTTGAGCCGATCGGCGGCAGCGCCCTGAAACATCGCATGGTTGGCCAATTTGCCCAGCATCACTTCGATGGCTTTGAGGGTACCAAACGGCTTTTGGCAGCGAATACACGTATAAGGCTGCATCGCATTGATAACCGTGGCTTCGTAGCGCTGAGGCGTAAGCCGCAATTGTGGGACCAAGCTCAGCGCAGACTCGGGACAGGTTTTGACACACAGGCCGCACTGCACGCAGTTTTTTTCAATGAACTTGAGCTCGGGGGTCAGCGCGTTGTCCTGCAGGGCTGCTGCCGGGCAGGCGTTAATGCAGCTCAGGCACAAGGTGCATTTGTCTTTGTCCAGCGCCAAAGCGCCCCAAGGTGACCCCTGCGCAGGCAGCGCAATAATTTCGGGCCGCGCAGTAGCGTGTGCCGTCAGATGATCGAGCGCCAGCTCCAACGTGCTGCGTTTGTCGGCTTGCACGGCAAAACCTGCCGTCTGGGACACGCCTCGTGCGGCTGGCGCTTGCAGTTGGGCGTCCAGTGCAGCAAGGTCACGTGCATCACGGACCCGAAACATTTGGAAGTGAACGCCCTGGTAGCCCAGCCCGGTCAGGATGGCTTGAGCTACCTGCATCTGAGCTTGCACGGCGTCCAGGTACTGGGGCGCTTCTTCGCCGGTCATCAGCACCCACACGTTGCTGGCGCCATAGGCCACAGCTGACAGCCAAATCTCCAAGCCCACAGAGGCCGTATGCCACAACGGTACGGGGATTACCCGGGCCGGCACACCGCGAATAGTGGGATCGATGCGGGCAGCCCGGCCCAGTTCGTTAATCAGGCGCGCACCCACCTCCTGGCTATGAAACAGCAGCGCTGCCTGCTTGCCGCCAGCACGGGCGTACGTGGCAAGCAGCGTCTTGAGCTTGACGCCTTGGTCTGGTGCACGGGGATACGCAAAGCTGATTGCACCACTGGGGCACACGGTGGTGCAGGCACCGCACCCTACGCACAGCTTGGGGTTCACCTGGATTTGCTGGTGCTTGCGGTCGCTACTGATGGCCAAGGCAGAACACACGTCAATACAAGCGCTACAGCCGGTTTTCTCGTTGCGACTGTGCGCGCAGAGCTTTTGCTTGTAGTTGAAAAACTTGGGCTTCTCAAACTCACCCACCAACCCACGCACTGCCAATAACACCGCCATGTCTTTACCGTCCCAGCGGAAATAGCCTTGGGGTGGAGCGTGCTGGGTAAATGCACCCTGGCTGCGCAAATCGAGCACAACATCAAATGATTCCGTACTCAACTCGGGCGCACGCGCGAAATCGATCGCACCCGCCACACCGCACGCCTTGACACAGCTGCGGTGCGACTTACACAGGCTGCTGTCTACCTGGTAGTCGAATCCAATAGCGCCTTCCGGGCAAGCCGCGATGCAGGCATTGCAGCGGGTACACAAATCCAGGTCAACCGGATTGGTGCGCGACCACGACAACGTAAAGGCACCCAGCCAGCCAGTGAGCGCGGGCGCGGTGCCAGTAAGCACCGGAAAGCGCCGCTCCTGTGCGCCACCCTCCTGCCCTGCACCCATGCTGTAAATGGTCACGTCCAGGGTATCGGCCAGCAACGCCGCAGCGCGCTCTGCCGCGTCCAGAGTGCCGATGACCAACACGCGACCCTGGCTGGTGTAGGTCACCGTGGCAACGGGCTCCGGCTCGGGCAGTTGGGCAATTGCCAGCATCGCCGCTATTTTGGGACTGGCTTGGGCCGCGTCTTGACTCCAGCCGCCGGTCTCACGGATGTTGACGAAGCGTATCGGCACTGCTTTGGCACCCTCGGTCTGGCTGGCCAGTTCACCAAACAGTCGCACCTCCTGGGTGCAGGCCACCACGACATCGTCACCTGAGCGCAGTGCCTGCTGAAACGCGCCCGCCTCCCGACGGCATAGCGTGGAATGCAGTATCAGGTCTTCATGCAGCGCCCCGCCCAGTGTCTGAGGCTGCAGGGGCATGGTCTGGTTGCAATCGCAAATGAGGGTTGTCATGGTCGGGCGGTAATGGGGTCGAACGAGAAACAGACTGTGCCACAACGTCAGGTGTCAATTCGTGGTCGAACAGTTTCAAAAACTGGGCGCCCACCATCTGACGGAGCATAGATTCAGGGATGGGATCGGACCGGGTGTAATCATCGATGTAAATATCGAGGCCATCCATTACGTTGTAGTGAGGATCGGCAAATAGTTTTTTCATCGCCGCATTGCGCACTTCGGGCTGCACCTGATGTGCCATAAAGGGTTTGAAATCAGAGTCTGGTTGCAGCGCGTAGGCATCTTCTACGGTCAGGGTGGGCGGCGGCGCAGTGGCAACTACTTGGGCCGCCGGGGACACGCTCACCATGACCGACTCGGGCACAGAGGCTAAAACCGGTGCGGGCTGGGGCGCAACCGGCTCTTCAAGCGGCTTACCCTGGCGCGCATCGCTTTTGCGGCGCGCCCAGCGGCTCAGAAAGCTGTCGTCACCCGCCACGATTGCCTCCGCGCTGGGCTTTGCCAGTCGTCACACGCACCGGGTTACCAAAGCGATCCTGCAGGCTCCGAAAACTTTGCGGTCGCTGGCGGCGTTTGGGCTCCAGCGTTAAGTGCTGGTCCACAAAAGCGCGCAACCACTGCACAATCTGACTTGGCGCAGGCAGCTGCTCCACCGTTTCTTGAGCATCCAGCCAGCGACCGGCGTCGTGGTAACTCAGCGTAACGATGTGAGGCACCGCTACCGGCTCGTCACTGAGTTGCGCTTCTTCTTCCATCCGCCAAACTACCCAAAAACAGGGCTGCTCGGTCGTCGCATTCAGGTAATAGCCTTCGGCATCTCCCAGATGCAACTCCACTAGGAAATACGGGTGCATCCAGAGCTCTTCCTGATCGTCCTTCAACAGGCGCTTGGCTTGGTTACCAAATTCCTTTGCGTAGGGCACCACATCAGCCAGAGACCAGCGCCATGGCTGCCACCGGTTGTCGATGCGCTCACGACGCATCAACACCGCTACCCGCACGCAGGGGCGCGCCAACAGAGGGTTGTCTTGCGGGGACTCGAGTAGGTACTGCGACACCCTGTCAGTGTAGGGCCGCTGGCGCAAAGCCCGCAACGTCCGACAATGCCCCACCCGCATGGATAGCCACCGCACAGTATTTGAACTCCGGAATCTTCCCGAACGGATCCAACGCCGCGTTGGTCATTAAATTGGCCGCCGCCTCGTAGTACGCAAACGGAATGAATACAGACCCCGCGGGCGTACCGTCATCGCGTCGCACCCGGATGCTGACCTGGCCCCGGCGTGATTGCACCGTGATCACATCGCCGGGCTCGATGCCCAGCGCCAACATGTCAGCGCCGCACAAGGATGCCGTCGCCATGGGCTCTAGCGCATCGAGCACCGTTGCTCGGCGCGTCATGCTGCCAGTGTGCCAATGCTCGAGCTGCCGACCTGTGATCAACACAAACGGAAAACTGTCATCGGGCCGCTCGTTGGCGGGAATGATGTCGGCAGGAACCAAATTAACGCGTCCGTCTTCGGTTGCAAAATGATCCAAAAATACGGTGGGTGCGCCCGGGTCTTCAGCCGTCAGACACGGATAGGTCACGCTGGACTCACGCTGCAGCCGCTCCCAAGTGATGCCCGAAATCACGGCATGCATGGCCTGGCGCATTTCTTCGTACACCGCAGACACGCCGTCGCTCTCGCCCGTGTAGTTCCAGTTCAACCCCATCCGCTTGGCAATCTGCTGGATGATCCACAGGTCGGGCTTGGCCTGCCCCGGAGGAGCTATGGCTTTTTTACCCAACTGCACCATGCGGTCCGTGTTGCTGACCGTGCCATCCTTTTCGGGCCAGGCGGTGGCCGGCAAGACCACGTCAGCCAGCCAGGCGGTCTCGGTCATGAAAATATCCTGCACCACCAAATGCTCCAGGCTGGCCAGCGCATGGCGTGCGTGGTTCAAATCGGGGTCGCTCATAGCCGGGTTTTCGCCCATCACGTACATGCCGCGCACCTTGTGCGGATCGGTGTCCGGAGCCAAGGCCTTGTGCATGATTTCAACCACCGTGTAACCGGGCTGATCGTCAAGTTTGGTGTCCCAGAAGTTCTCGAACCAGGCATGGGCCGCCTTGTTGGTGACCCGCTGGTAGTTGGGAAACATCATTGGGATCAACCCCGCATCAGATGCGCCCTGCACGTTGTTCTGGCCGCGCAAGGGGTGCAGGCCCGAACCAGGCTTGCCGATCTGGCCGGCCACCGTAGCAAGGGCAATCAGGCAACGCGCGTTGTCGGTACCGTGCACGTGCTGGCTTACGCCCATGCCCCACAGAATCATGGAGCCTTTGGACGTAGCGTACGCACGGGCTACCTCCCGCAGAGTCTCCGCAGGAATCCCACAAATCGGCGCCATCGCCTCGGGGCTGTAGCCCTTGACGTTTGCTTTCAAGGCTTCGAAGTTGTTGGCTCGGTTGGCGATGAAATCTTGGTCCACCAAGCCTTCCTCAATCACGACGTGGATCATCGCGTTGAGCATCGCCACATCGGTATCGGGCTTGAACTGCAGCGTACGCCAGGCGTGCTTGCCGAGATCCGTACCCCGCGGGTCTGCCAACACTATTTTTGTGCCCTTCTTGGCTGCATTCTTCATCCACGTAGCAGCCACCGGGTGGTTGCTGGTGGGGTTAGAGCCGATCACAAAGATCAACCCCGAATGCTCCACGTCGTTGACCTGGTTACTCACCGCACCGGAACCCACACCCTCCAGCAGGGCCGCCACGCTGGAAGCATGGCACAGGCGGGTGCAGTGGTCCACGTTATTGCTGCCAAAGCCGGTACGCACCAGCTTTTGAAACAGGTAGGCCTCTTCATTGCTACCTTTGGCAGAGCCGAATCCCGCGAGCGCTTTCTTGCCGTGGGTATCGCGCAAAATTTTGAGCGTGCCCGCCGAAAATGCCAGGGCCTCTTCCCAGGTCGCTTCGCGGAAGACTTCAGACCAATCCGCCGAGTCGCGGTTTAGTGCATTCAAGGCCTCTGGGTCCTTAGGTACGCCAGACTTGCGGATCAACGGCACAGTCAAACGCTGCGGGCTGTGCGCATAGTCGAATCCAAAGCGTCCCTTCACGCACAAGCGGCTGTGATTGGCCGGGCCGTCGCGTCCGTCGACACTCACGATAACGTTGTCCTTCACGTTGTAGGTCAACAAACAACCCACGCCGCAGAAAGGACAAACCGAGTCCACCTTCTTGTCCACCACCTGCGAGCCCACTTGGGTCTTGGGCATCAGCGCACCGGTAGGACACGCCTGCACGCATTCGCCACAGGCAACGCAGGTGCTGTCACCCATCGGGTCTTTCAGGTCAAACACGATCTCGCTGTGCGAGCCGCGCATCGCGTAGCCGATGACATCATTTACCTGCTCTTCACGGCAGGCACGCACACAACGGTTGCACTGGATACAGGCATCGAGATTGACCACCATGGCAGGGTGCGAAATGTCGGCTTGCGGTTGCTCGCGGCGCAGCGCCTTAAGTTCGGGTCGTACTTGCACGTCCAGGCGTGCGGCCCAGTCGCTCAACTCGCCGTGCTGCTGCGACTCGTCGGCTTCATTCCATTTGTAGCCGGTATCGGGCATATCCGACAGCAGCATTTCAAGCACCATCTTCTGGCTCTTAACCGCGCGCTCGCTGGTCGACTGCACTTCCATGCCGGCGGTGGCATTGCGGCAGCAACTTGGGGCGAGCGTACGCTCGCCCTTGATCTCGACCACACAGGCGCGGCAGTTTCCATCAGCGCGCAATCCATCTTTGTAACAAAGGTGAGGAATACAAACGCCGTTGCGCTCAGCCGCCTTGAGAATAGATTCACCCTCAAAGGCTTCGGCGGGCTTTCCGTCCAGCAGAAAGGTGATGACTTGAGGAGTAACTTCCTCGATTCGGGTGGGCGCGTTCATGTCAGGCAACCTCGTGGGCAAAATATTTTTGGACGCAACGCAGCGGGTTCGGTGCCGCTTGGCCCAATCCGCATATGGACGCGTCCGTCATCACAATGCTCAAGTCCTCGAGCGTGTCGTTGTCCCACACTGGGGCTTCCATCAGCGTAGAGGCTTTTGCCGTACCTACGCGGCACGGCGTGCATTGACCACAGCTCTCGTGGGCAAAAAAGCGCATCATGTTCAGAGCCGCGTCGCGGGCTTTGTCGTGCTGGCTGAGCACAATGACCGCCGCCGATCCGATGAAGCCACCGTGAGGTTGTAGCGTGTCAAAGTCCAATGGCACATGCGATAAGTTGGCCGGAAAAATTCCACCTGATGCACCACCGGGCAAGTAGGCATACAGCGTGTGTCCGTCCATCATGCCGCCACAGTATTCTTCGATTAGTTCAGCGACAGAAATGCCCGCAGGTGCCAGTTTGACGCCCGGATGCTTAACGCGGCCGCTGACACTAAAACTACGCAGACCTTTTCGGCCGTTACGACCAAATCCGCTGAACCAGGCCGCGCCCTTCTCCACAATGTCGCGCACCCAGTAAAGCGTTTCGAAATTGTGTTCCAGCGTCGGTCGACCAAACAGACCCACCTGCGCAATGTAGGGCGGACGCATGCGCGGCTCTCCGCGCTTGCCCTCAATACTTTCAATCATCGCGGACTCTTCACCGCAGATATAGGCCCCTGCGCCCCGCCGCAGCTCAATCAGCGGCAATGCACATGGTGGGTCCGCGCGCAAGGCCGCCAGCTCCGCTTCCAGAATCGCTCGGCAACCATGGTATTCGTCCCGCAAGTAGATGTAGCAAGCTTCGACACCAACCGCCTGTGCAGCAATCAGCAGGCCTTCCAGAAATCGGTGTGGGTCACGTTCTAGGTAAGTGCGGTCCTTGAACGTACCGGGTTCACCTTCGTCAATATTCACCGCCATCAGGCGCGGTGCGGGCTGGTCCCGAACGATGCGCCATTTGCGCCCTGCTGGGAACCCCGCCCCACCCAGACCCCGCAAACCCGAGTCCTCCATGGCCTTGATGACCGGCTCGATATCCTGTTTCCCATTAACCAGCGCCGCTGTCAAAGCGTAACCACCAGCCCGCCGATAAGCGGCGTATCCACAGTAACCCGGCGCTATTTCTATGGCGTGCGGATGAGGCGAGACTGATCGCTCGGCATGGCTGGATGCTATGAATTCAGTAGCTACGGAAGCAGGCGGATGTAGGGCCTGCGCCGCATTAATCACCGAAATGACCGATTCCACCGTCGCCATCGGCACCGGGCGCTGGTGCACCACCACCGCCGGCGCCTGCTCACAGCGACCCAGGCATGGCGCAGCGATCACCTTCACATCCTTACCGCCCAAAATGGCGGGAAGACGCTGCAGCAGATCCTGGGCACCGGCCAGTTCACAACTGAGGCCATCGCACACCCGTACCGTCAGGCCCGGCACTACTGAATCACCCCGAACCACGTCAAAGTGGTGATAGAAGGTGGCCACCTCATAGACCTCGGCCATCGGAATATTCATGACCTTGGCCAAAGCCACCAAGTGGCGGTCATGCAAGCAGCGGTAGGCGTCATTAAGGAGGTGCAAGTACTCAATCAGCAGATCACGGCGGTAACCGCCCGCTGGCGCCTCACCCAGTAACACACGCACCTCATCGAGCGAGATTTCATCCGCCTGGCGTCCCTTGAGTTTGCTTTTACGACGGATACGCTCGCGCATATCGTCTACGCTGGCTAACACAACGGGCGCTGGCGCTACAGGATCAAGAGTGAGGGACATGGATACGTGGGTTCAGTCAGAAAGTTAAGTCAGGTCAGGCGAAGAACTTGGCCACGCTCAGCAAGGTGCGATAAACACCCCAAGCTAACGGCAAGCCAACCGCCAGCCACGCCAAAGGCACCACGAAGGCAGGGACAGCGTCACTGCCACCGCTGCTGGTACCCACTTCAGACGCCGCTGCACGTTCATGCGCCAGCTTCTTTTCGGCGGCCAGTTCGGCATCCGTCATAAACCACTTGTTATCCAACGGGCGCACCAGCAAATTACAAATCAGGCCGACGATCAGCATGCCGACCAGGATGTACATGGTCTGGTTGTAGACCTGCTCGCGCGGGATACCGAGGCCAAGCTGGTACTCGCGCATGTAGTTCACCACCACCGGCCCCAGCACGCCAGCCGTAGCCCAGGCGGTCAAAAGGCGTCCGTGGATGGCACCCACCATCTGGGTGCCAAAAATGTCGGCCAAATAGGCTGGCACCGTGGCGAAACCCCCACCGTACATGCTCAAGATCACGCAGAAGGCGCCCACAAACAACACGATGCTTCCGGCTGCCGCGCTACCTGGCACGCTGAAGTACATCAGGCCGCCCAACACGAAGAAAACAATGTAAGTGCCTTTGCGGCCCAGCTTGTCCGACAAGCTCGCCCAAAAGAATCGACCACCGATGTTGAACAGGCTCAAAAGCGCTGTGAAGCCAGCCGCCACCGTGGCAATCGCTTTCAATTGGTCCTTATCAAGTTCACCGAATTTGGCCGGGATGCCGATCAGCGATCCGCCAAACACCTCTTGCAACATGGGTGAGGCCATACCGATCACACCAATGCCAGCACTCACGTTCATGCACAAAACCATCCAGATCAGCCAAAACTGGGGTATACCCCACACCTTGCTGACGTGGACGTGCTTCTGGGTGATCATCGTGTTGCTCAACTGCGCTGGGGGTGGAGTCCAGCCGGCAGGCTTCCAGCCGGTCTCAGGTACGCGGTAGCCAAAGGCACCCGCCATCATGAACACAAAATAGACCAATGCCATCACTACGAAGGTTTGCATCACGCCCACGTCTGTGGGCGTCGCGAAGTACTTCATCAGATCATTGGCTAAAGGCGATCCGATCATTGCGCCACCGCCAAAGCCCATGATGGCCATGCCGGTCGCCATGCCGCGCCGGTCCGGAAACCATTTGATCAGCGTGGACACGGGTGAGATGTAGCCCAGCCCCAGACCGATACCACCAATCACCCCAGAGCCCAAAATCATCATCCAATACTGGTGCAAATGAACGCCCAGTGCAGATAGCAGCATGCCACCGCACCAGCACACGGCGGATACGACACCTGCTTTGCGCGGGCCAGAGCGCTCTAACCAGCCGCCCCAAATAGCAGCCGAGCTGCCCAGAAATACGAAAAACAGTGTGTACATCCAACCGAGCGTGGAAATGTTCCAGTTGCAACTGGTAGTGGTGAATTCGGCTAGGCCGGCCATGATGCCGCCCCAAAAACCAGCACCCTTGGTACAAGCCGCCAATCCGGGGCCGGCAAGCGCTTTACTCAGCGGCAACCAAAACACCGAAAAACCGTAGGCCATGCCGATGCACAGATGAATCGCAAGCGCAGCGGGTGGCACCAGCCAGCGGTTAAATCCTGGACCGGCAATGATCCGTTCCTTGTCCAAAATTCCAGGGGAATTCGCCATTTTTGTCTCCGTTCTTTTGTTCGTATTCGACGTCACCTCGTCGAGAGGCACCCTTAGTATCTGGCACTTGGAGTGATTACGTCCAATTGAATTTAGGCATATGTTGATTCAAAAAGTAAATGACGCGATGCGTCATTTACAAAATCACGGCTCAGAGCAACTGACCGCTGTGGCTGGCAGCGTGTTGCAGCCAAGTTGCATCTTGCGCAAGGTGCAGTGCAGCCTCAAGTGCCCGCGAGGGGCGCGCTGCCGCATGTGACATAAAGCCAATGGGGGTGCGCACTTCGGGGGATACCAAAGGCAGAGCCTCTAACTCACGGTAACTGCGCACGGCGCCCACCAGGGCTCCAGGCATTACGCTGCAAACGGTTCCAGCGGCCACACTCAGGACCATAGTGAGGATGGAGTTGGTCTCGATGGCTGGCTTCACAGAGACACCCGCCGTAGTCAAGGCGGCATCAACGATGGTGCGGTTGTGCATATCCGGTGTAAGCAGGCAAAGCGGCAAAGCAGCCACATCCCGCCAAGCAGCAGCGGGGCCAATCTCGAGTTGTTCTGACTCCGGCAGCAGGGCACGCCGCAAAAGAAAATAGTGTTCGGTGTATTGCGGCCAAGCCGTTAGCCGAACTTCGCTGGGGTCCATGCGCTCGGTATAGCCCAGTGCCAGATCCAAGGAAAGGTTAAGCAGCCCCTTCTCTAGCTCAGCAGAACTCATGGACAGCACGATGGGCAAGATACCGGGGTGGCGGGCCTGCAACTGGGCGGCAAATCGCGCCAGGATTGGAATAGCCGTAGGGACAGCGGCAATGCGCAAAGGACCGCCCGGCAGATGGGCATCACCGCTCAAATCTTGCTGCAGGATGGCGTGCTCACGCAACATCAACTGTGCCGACGCCAGCACGCGCTCCCCTTCAGGAGTAAGTCCTACAAAATTGCGATCCCGTTTGACGATTACCACCCGGAATTCGGCCTCCAGTGCGCGCAGGGCGTTGGAGAGGGCCGGCTGTGTGATGTGGCAAGCCTGCGCCGCGCGCCCAAAGTGCTTGTGCTCATTGAGCGCCACGAGGTAACGCAGCGAGGACAGCAAATTCATACGTCTGAACCGGATGGAATCAGGTGTTTTTGCTGATAGTGATACTAGGGAACTTGTTGGAGAAGTCCTTGTTCTTGGCAGCAATAGACACCGCCACTTTACGCGCTACATCTTTGTAGAGTGCCGCCACGTCGCTGTCAGGATCAGACACCACGGTCGGTTTACCGCTGTCGGCCTGCAAGCGAATCTGCATATTCAGCGGCAATGCGCCCAGGTAGTCCATCTTGTAGTCAGCGGCCATCTTTTTGCCGCCATCGGCACCAAAGATGTGTTCAATGTGTCCGCAATGGCTACAGACGTGCACTGCCATATTCTCCACAATACCCAAAATCGGCACGCCCACTTTCTCAAACATCTTGATGCCTTTCTTGGCATCCAGCAGGGCAATATCCTGTGGCGTGGTAACCACTACGGCACCGGTCATCGGCACACGCTGGCTTAGCGTCAGTTGGATATCACCGGTGCCTGGTGGCATATCCACAATCAGATAGTCCAGGTCTTTCCAATTGGTTTGGCGCAGGAGTTGTTCTAGGGCCTGAGTAGCCATGGGGCCGCGCCAAATCATGGCTTCATCCTGGGCGACCAGAAAACCGATTGACATGACCTGCACGCCATAGTTTTCCATCGGCTCCATGGTCTGCCCATCTTCGCTGGCAGGGCGTCCGTCAATACCCATCATCATGGGCACGCTTGGGCCGTAGATGTCTGCGTCCAAAATTCCGACGCTGGCACCCTCGGCGGCCAGCGCCAGCGCCAGATTAACCGCAGTGGTGCTCTTGCCAACACCTCCCTTGCCGGAGGCCACTGCCACGATGTTTTTTACGCGGGGCAACAGTTGCACGCCGCGTTGCACGGCGTGGGCCAGCACCTTGGTGGAGATATTGACCGACACATTGTTGACACCCACCACGCTTTTTGCAGCCGCCACCAAAGCTTTGCGAAACGCCGGAATCTGGCTTTTGGCGGGATAGCCCAGCTCAACATCAAACGACACGTCGCCATCACTGAGATTCAAATTACGCACGCATTTGGACGATACGAAATCGCGTGCTGTGTTGGGGTCGACAACGCCTTGCAGGGCGGTCATGATTGCTTGTTCGGTCACTGCCATGAAAATCTCCTAGGTGGCAGAGTCTAGCGAACACCGGCATACCCAAGGCGCCCATAGGTGGATAGCCAAGGCGAAGTAATACGGGTTTACCCCTCTTCTCGGCTCCATTAAGCCGCGCGGTCAGGTTTCATAATGGGGGCTATGACGCAGTTCCGATCGACCCCTCTCGCTACGACCGGTTTATTGCTCACAGGCGGAGGCGCGCGGGCCGCATACCAAGTGGGGGTGTTGGAGGCAATTGCCGATATCCGCGTGGCGTGTGGAGCGCAGGCACACCCCAATCCGTTCCCCATCATCACGGGTACCTCGGCAGGTGCCATCAATGCCGCCGCACTGGCCTGCGGTGCGGACAATTTTGACGCCACCGTGCGCATGGTTGCCCATACGTGGCGTAATTTCCATGCCCACGATGTGTACCGGGCGGACCACCTCAGCATGCTGCGTTCTGGCGCTACCTGGATGACCCTGTTGTCGTTAGGCTGGCTATTGGCCAAGTTTCGCCGTATCAAGCCCAAATCGTTGCTGGACAACACGCCTTTGAGCGAGCTGCTCGCCAAACTGGTGCCGCTAGAGCGGCTCCCCATTCTGGTACGGCAGGGGCATTTACAGGCGCTGGCCGTAACGGC
The DNA here is from genome assembly GCA_025363275.1 of Burkholderiales bacterium. Taxonomy (GTDB): domain Bacteria; phylum Pseudomonadota; class Gammaproteobacteria; order Burkholderiales; family Burkholderiaceae_C; genus Allorhodoferax. Next base: position 14,277 of record JANYEE010000149.1, read on the forward strand.
GTCCAGCTACAGCTCGGGAGATCACGTCACTTTTTTCGAAGGTGACAAGCGCCTGATGCCTTGGCTGCGCTCGCAGCGTCTGGCCGTGCGCGACAAAATCACCCATGCGCACTTGTTGGCATCCAGCGCAATCCCGTTTGTATTTCCAGCCACCGAGCTGCACATCAACGGACATACCGAGTATTTTGGCGACGGCTCCATGCGCCAATCTGCGCCGGTAGCCGCGGCTATTCACCTCGGGGCGGAGAAAATCTTGGTAGTGGGTGCCGGCCGCATGCATGAGCCCAAAGAAGAAGCCCACCTCTATACCAACAACAGCTACCCCAGCATCGCGCAGATTGCGGGTCACGCTTTATCCAATATCTTTTTGGATGCATTGGCCGTCGATGTGGAGCGCGTGCGACGTATTAACCAGACCATCAAACTCGTCCCCCCCGAGGCCCGAGCCGCCAGTGCTCTGCGCCCAGTCGAATTGCTGGTCATTGCGCCCAGCCAGCGTCTGGACGCGGTGGCGGCGCGTCATATTGATGAACTACCCGCCGCAGTGCGCTCCATGCTGGGTGGCGTGGGAGTGTCTTCCAAAACCGCCGATGTCAAAGGCGCAGCCCTAGCCAGCTATTTGCTATTTGAATCGGGCTACACCACCGAACTGATGGCGCTGGGCTACGCAGATGCCCAGAAACAGCGCGCGGAAGTGTGTAGCTTTTTTGAGTGGACTGACCCACAGGCGCTCCACGCCGATGCGCCTTCGCCCCAGATCGAGCGGCGCACAGACCCCTTGCGCACGCGCTGAGGGTCAACCCCGGCAGGGGCAGACTAAAATCGAGGGCTGTCTGTAGAAAGCCTGCTCCGATGCCACGTCAACTCTTCGTCACCACTGCCCTGCCCTATGCCAACGCCGGATTCCATATTGGACACATGATGGAGTACATCCAGGCGGACACCTGGGTGCGGTTCCAGCGGATGCAGGGCGTCAGCGTGGACTTTGTGTGCGCGGACGATACCCACGGCGCACCGATCATGATTGCGGCTGAAAAGGCTGGCAAGACCCCACAGCAGTTTGTGGCCGACATTGCAGCCGGGCGCAAACAGTACCTGGACGGTTTCCAGATCAGCTTTGACAACTGGCACAGCACGGATGCACCCGAGAATCACGACCTTGCGCGCCAGATCTACCGCGACCTGCGCGACCGAGCCGATGGTTCACTGATTGAAGTGCGCAGTGTGGAGCAGTTCTTCGACCCCGAGAAGAACATGTTCCTGCCGGACCGCTACATCAAAGGTGAATGCCCCAAGTGCCATTCCAAAGACCAGTACGGCGACAACTGCGAGGTGTGTGGCTCGGTCTATTCGCCTACCGATCTGATCAACCCGTTCTCGGTGTTGTCTGGCGCCAAGCCGGAACTCAAAAGCTCCGAACACTTTTTCTTCAAACTCTCCGACCCGCGCTGCGTCGAATTTCTGGAAAAGTGGACGCAGGACGGCAAGCTGCAGCCCGAGGTGGCGAACAAGATCAAGGAATGGTTCAGCGTGCGCACCAACCCGGACGGCAGCAAGAGCGAAGGCCTGGGCGACTGGGACATCAGCCGCGATGCGCCCTACTTCGGCATCGAGATTCCGGATGCGCCGGGCAAATACTTCTACGTCTGGCTGGACGCGCCGGTGGGCTATCTGGCATCACTCAAAAACCTGCTGACCAAGCGCGCTGCTTTGGAAGGGCGTAGTCCAGACTTTGATGCCTACATGGCCAACCCCGAGCTGGAGCAGTACCACTTCATCGGCAAGGACATCGTGACCTTCCACACGCTGTTCTGGCCCGCCATGCTGAAGTTCAGCGGCCGCAAGACGCCGGACAACGTGTTTGTGCACGGCTTTTTGACCGTGAACAACGGCGAGAAGATGAGCAAGAGCCGCGGCACGGGCCTGAACCCGCTCAAATATTTGAGCCTGGGCATGAACCCCGAATGGCTGCGCTACTACCTGGCAGCCAAGCTAAGCGCCCGCAATGAAGACATCGATTTCAATGCGGACGACTTCATGGCGCGGGTCAATTCGGACCTGATTGGCAAGTACGTGAATATCGCCAGCCGTGCGGCGGGCTTCCTGACCAAACGCTTTGACGGCAAACTCACCAGCGACTTTGGTGCCGCAGGTAGCGCCCTGCTGGCCGACGTGCGCGGCGCGGGTGACGCGATTGCGCAGATGTACGAGAGCCGCGAGTTCGGCAAAGCCACGCGCGAGATCATGCTACTGGCCGACAAGGTGAACGCCTATGTGGACCAGAACAAACCCTGGGACCTGGCCAAGGACGTGACCCACAACCAGGCTCTGCACCAGGTCTGCTCAGTGCTGATCAACACATTTGCGGTCCTGACCCGGTACCTAGCACCCGTGCTGCCGGGTCTGGCTTCCGCCGTGCAGGGATTTGTGGGCAGCGACATGACGCGCTGGCAGGTGGCGGGCGACGTGCAGGCCATCACGCCTTACCAACATCTGATGCAACGCGTTACCCCCGAGCAGTTAGACGCTCTTTTTGAACCAAAAGAACCTCTAGCCCTAGTGGAATCTGCCCAGGAAGCTACTGAATTGATAGCAAACATTCCTGGCGGCGAAGCCATCGCTCCGGTCGTCACCATCGATGACTTCGCCAAAATCGACTTGCGTATTGCCAAAATCGTCAACTGCGAAGCGGTGGAAGGCTCGACCAAGCTGCTGCGTCTGACGCTGGACGCAGGAGAAGGCTCGGATTCGCAAGGACAACCCATCCTGCGCAATGTGTTCAGCGGCATCGCCAGCATGTACAAGCCCGAAGACCTGGTGGGTCAGCTCACGGTGTTGGTGGCCAACTTGGCGCCGCGCAAGATGAAGTTCGGCATCAGCGAGGGCATGGTGCTAGCCGCCAGCCATGCCGATGGCAAAGCCCAACCCGGCATTTACATCCTGAACCCATGGCCGGGTGCGCAGCCTGGAATGCGTATTGGCTGAGTCGACCTGCACCGGCCGCGTGCGCTGGCTGCTACCCCCACGCGCTATCCGGGAAATCCCGGATAGCGCGTGGGTAAAATACGCGGCAACGCCGCCCGACTGAGGTTGGACCATTAATAATGAACTACTTAATTTTCAAGGGATCTATATGCGTCATATCGGTACTTTCGCCACGGGTTGGGTCGCTTTAGGTTTGTTGTCGGCGTGCACCAGCACCCCTATTGCTCCAGAGACTCCCACGCCAACGTCCGTGGTGGCCCCGGCTACAACACCCACTTCAACGGGTAAGCCTGCTGCTCCCGCAATCTCGGCCGTGACGCCGGTCACGGTGGCGCCTTACCTGGACCCCCAAAGCCCCATTTCCCGTGACCGCAGCGTGTACTTTGACTTTGACCAGTACACCCTCAAAGCGGAAGGCACCCGCACCGTGGAATTACACGGCAAGTACCTGGCCGCTAATCCCAGCCTGAAGATCCGCATCGAAGGCAACACCGACGATCTTGGCGGCAAAGAGTACAACTTGGCCCTGGGCCAAAAGCGCGCCGAGGCGGTTACCAAGTCTCTCAAAGTGTTTGGCGTGACCGACGGCCAAATGGAAGCCGTAAGCTTTGGTGAAGAAAAGCCCAAGGCTACGGGTGCTGACGAAGCCTCACGCGCCCAGAATCGCCGCGCTGATATCGCTTACCCTGCGAAGTAATCGCTTGGCAGAACCGGTCAGCGGGGATCATTCCCGCCGACCGGTAAAATTAGTACCCCTGGCATAACGAGGTTGAGTCCATGAATATTTTTCGCCGTCCTGACTACAAGTCTGAAGCTACCCAGTTCATAGACCAACTCAAAGTCACTCAGCCCACACTAGAGGCTGAGCAGCGCCAAGGCCGCTCGCTACTGTGGGACAAAATCGTAGACCGTGCTGCCTGGAAAGGCTTTCGCACTGCGCAGGTAGCCCAGAAGCCCTACGTCTACCAAACTGGCGATAAATAAGCCAAATCGGCCTGTGGCCCGCGTAAATACTGCCTGGCCAGCTATTATTTCAATAGCACTCTCATGATCCAAACCCCAGTACCGGCCAGTGAAGCCCAGGCTTCACACGACAGCCTTTCGCCCATGCCGCAGGTGGTCGATCAGGTTGCACTGGCCCGCCTGTATGGCGAGCCGCTGTTTGCGATGCCGCAGGACTTGTACATCCCGCCGGACGCGCTGGAAGTGTTTCTGGAGGCCTTTGAAGGCCCGCTGGATTTGCTGCTTTACTTGATCCGCAAGCAGAACTTCAACATCCTCGACATTCCGATGCTGAGCGTGACCAAACAGTACTTGGTCTACGTGGACCAGGTCCGCAAGCGCAACCTGGAGCTGGCGGCCGAATATCTGCTGATGGCGGCCATGCTGATCGAAATCAAGTCGCGCATGCTGCTGCCTCCGAAGAAGGTGGCTGGTGGAGAGGAAGTTGAAGACCCCAGGGCCGAGCTGGTGCGCCGCTTGCTGGAATACGAGCAAATGAAGATGGCCGCCGCCCGGCTGAACGCCATTCCTCAATTTGGCCGCGATTTTTTACAAGCCCAGATTTACATCGAGCAAGCGCTGCAGCCCAAGTTTCCTGATGTGCATATCGTCGACCTGGCCGATGCCTGGCGCGACATGTTGAAGCGCGCCAAACTGGTCCAGCACCACAAAATCAGCCGCGAAGAACTGTCGGTGCGCGAGCACATGAGCATGGTGCTGAAGCGCTTGCAGGGCCGTCGCTTTGTCGGCTTTGAAGACCTGTGTGACCCCGCCAGCGGCGCGCCCGTGCTGGTGGTGACGTTTATTGCACTCCTGGAACTGGCCAAAGAAACGCTGATCGAGATCACCCAGGCCGAGGCTTTTGCACCGATTTACGTGCGCCTAGCCTACTCACCCACCTGAGAAAACTGACACCATGGCCCAAGACACCTCCGCTGCCGCTTCAACTTCCGCGTCCCCCTACGGCACGCTACCGCCGGCGTCGCCCATGGCGACTCGCAAACCGATCAGCCTTCCCCGCTTGCTGGAGATGCATGGCCGTGGCGAAAAGATCACCATGATCACCGCCTACGACGCCACCTTTGGTGCCGTAGCGGATGCCGCGGGTGTCGAATGCATTTTGGTTGGCGACTCCCTGGGCATGGTCTGCCAAGGATTGCACAGCACCGTGGGTGTCAGCCTGGACGATATGGCCTATCACACGGCATCGGTCGCGCGTGGCCTGCGCCGGTCGCAGGCCACCGCCTGGCTGATCGGCGACCTGCCTTTTGGCAGTTACCAGGAATCCAAGGAACAAGCCTTTCGCAGCGCCTCCGTGCTGATGCAGGCCGGCGCCCACATGGTTAAGCTCGAAGGCGGCGGCTGGACTGCGCAAGTGGTGCGTTTTTTGGTGGAGCGCGGCATTCCAGTCTGTGCGCACCTGGGCCTCACGCCACAAACCGTACATGCTCTGGGCGGCTACCGCGTGCAAGGGAAGACCCAGGAAAGTGCCGATTTACTGAAGCGCCAGGCGCACGAGCTGCAAGACGCCGGCGCCTCCATGCTGGTGCTGGAAATGGTGCCTGCGCCGCTGTCACGCGAAATTACCGCTGAGCTTTCCCACTGCGCCACGATCGGTATCGGTGCAGGCAATGGCACGGCCGGCCAAGTGCTGGTACTGCATGATATGTTGGGCGTCAACCTGGGCAAAAACCCGAAGTTCGTACGTAACTTCATGGAGGGCAACACAAGCATCCGAGGTGCGATGGAAGCTTATGTGGCTGCAGTCAAAGACGGTAGTTTCCCCGTCGATGCGTTGCACGCCTGGTGACATGGTTCCCCCCCGAAGCGCCTGTGGCGCTTCCCCCTCAAGGGGGCGACACCGGCCGTCTGGCAAAGCCAGCCCGGCGGTGTCCCTGAGCAACTCCTTCTCATAGCCTATGCAACTTCTCCACACCATTACCGACCTGCGGGCGGCCCTGAACCAGTACCGCCACCCCGCAGTGGTTCCGACCATGGGCAACTTACATGATGGCCACATTGCGCTGGTACGCCAGGCCAAACCCTTGGGCGATGTGACCGTTGCCACCATTTTTGTGAACCGCCTCCAATTTGCGCCGCACGAAGACTTTGACACTTACCCGCGCACCTTGCAGGCCGATTGCGCCAAGCTCGAAGCCGCCGGGTGTGATGTAGTGTTCGCACCCAACGAAGCCGAGCTGTATCCCCAGCCTCAAACCTACCGCGTGCAACCCCCTTCCGTATTGGCCGATATTCTGGAAGGCCACTTCCGCCCTGGCTTCTTCGGTGGCGTGTGCACAGTGGTCATGAAGCTATTAAGTTGCACCCAGGCACGCACCGCCTTGTTTGGCAAAAAGGACTACCAACAGCTCATGGTCTTACGCAATATGGTGCAACAGTTCGCGATGCCCATCGATGTCGTGGGCGGCGAGACGCTGCGGGCTGAGGATGGCCTGGCCTTGTCCAGCCGGAACGGCTACTTGAGCGCGGCAGAGCGGCACCAGGCCGTGCAACTATCGGCGGCACTCAAACGCTTGGCGGAGACTTTGCGAGAAGGCAAAACCAACTACGTCGCGCTGGCAAACCAAGCCTTGGCAGAGTTAACCGCTCAGGGCTGGAGACCCGACTACGTGGTGGTCCGCCGACGCGCCGATTTGCAAGCACCACAGAGGGGCGATGCGCTGGTCGTGCTAGCCGCAGCGCGCCTAGGAACAACGCGCTTGATCGACAACCTGGAAGTCTGACCCGCTCACAAAAAGCGGTCGAGTATTTTCTTGCTGTGTGCGTTCAGCGCGAACTGGTCGCGCACCAAATACTGGATGCCGTGCGTGTCGGCAATCAGTAGCGCGTTGTCCTTGCCAAGGCGCCGAATATCTTCATCACCGCGCAGCACAAAGTCGGTAGTGCCACGGTCGGTTTGGACCGTCCAAGTACACGGCGTGGAGAAGCTGGTCACCGCATCAATTCTGGTAATGACCGGCATGAATTCGCGCGTACCCAAGGCGTCGCGGATCAGCCCTTGTGCGGGCTCCGACAAATCAGCTAAAGCATCGACCCAGCCCACCTCTTCACCATCCAGATTCACCAGCGAGATACCGTCTTCTGGCGCTTGAATGGGGAAGGCACGCACAGGTACCACACCCTCAAATCGCTCACCCAGCGGTGAGGTCACAACCAGTTTTCCAAAGGCATCGCGCTCCAGCGTGAATTGCGTAGCGATCGCTTTAGTCGGCGCGGTCATCGTGCATCGTCCATATCAACATCCATATTGCGGGCCTGTGCCTGGTACAGGTTGAAATAGGCTCCCTCCCTGGCTATCAGCGCATCATGCGAACCTTCCTCCACCACCTTGCCACGGTCCAGCACGATCAAACGATCCGCGCGGTGCAGCGTGGACAATCGGTGTGCAATCGCAATCGTGGTGCGGCCTTGCACCAGGTTTTCCAGCGCCTTCTGGATTTCCTTCTCGGTCTCCGAATCCACCGACGAAGTCGCTTCGTCCAGAATCAGAATGCGCGGATCAATCAGCAGCGCACGCGCAATCGAAATACGCTGGCGCTCGCCACCAGACAGGCCTTGACCCCGTTCGCCGACCATGGAGTCGTAGCCCTGTGCCAAACGCAAAATGAACTCGTGCGCGTGGGCCGCGCGCGCTGCCGCAATGATCTCGGCACGGGTCGCATCCGGCTTGCCATACGCAATGTTTTCGGCAATCGTGCCGAAAAACAAAAACGGCTCTTGCAGCACCAGGCCGATGTTCTGGCGATAGTCAGAGATGGCGTAAGCGCGGATGTCCACACCATCCACCAAAATGGCGCCCTCGGACACATCGTAAAAGCGGCAAATCAAATTGACCAAAGTGCTCTTGCCCGAACCGCTATGACCCACTAAGCCCACCATCTCGCCAGGGGCAATGTTCAAGTTGATACCGCGGTTCACCTCGCGGTTACCGTAACGAAAACCCACATCGCGCACTTCAATACGCCCTACGACCTTACCAACCCGAACCGGTTTGGCGGGTTCCGGCACGCTAGACACATGGTCCAGAATGTCGAAAATTCGCTTAGCAGCCGACGCTGATTTTTGGGTGACAGAGACGATACGGCTCATCGAATCCAGCCGGCCATAAAAGCGGCTGATGTAGGCGATGGCCATCAGCAACATACCCACGGTGATCTTGCCGTTGGACACCTGCCAGATACCAAAAGCCCACACCACCAACAGACCTACCTCGGTCAACAGCGACACGCTGGGCGAGAACAGCGACCAGATTTTATTGATGCGGTCGTTAACCAACAGATTGTGGTGATTGGCTTCACGAAAGCGTTTAGCCTCGCGTTGCTCTTGCGCAAAGGCTTTGACCACACGGATGCCGGGGATCGTGTCGGCCAGCACATTAGTCACTTCGCCCCAGACGCGGTCAATTTTCTCGAATCCGGTGCGCAAGCGGTAGCGCACAAAGTGAATCATCCAACCAATGAAGGGCAAAGGCACCAGCGTGATCATCGCGAGGTACGGGTCCATGGTGAACAGAATCACGGCGGTCATAACAATCATCACCACATCGCTGGCAAAGTCAGTCAGGTGCAGCGACAAATACACCGCAATACGGTCGCTCTCGCTTCCCACGCGAGACAGCAAATCGCCTGTGCGCTTACCGCCAAAGTACTCCAGAGAGAGTCGCAGCAAGTGTTCGTAGGTGGTGGTGCGCAAATCTGCGGCGATGCGCTCGGATACCAGCGCCAACACGTACGTCTTGCCCCAGCTCAGTACCCATGCCAACAAGCCGGCGCCCAAAAGCGCGAGTAAATACACGGCGATGGTGGCGGGAGGAACCTGCTGCCCGTTTTGCAGTGGGATCAACACCTTGTCGACCAGCGGGGCCGTTAGATACGGCGGTACCTGATGCGCTGCTGTACCCAACAACATCAACACAAATCCGAGCAACAGTTGCCCCTTGTAAGGTTGGGCAAACCGCCACAGCCGAAACAGGGTCCAGGTACTGGGTGGGGTGTGAACCACCTTGGTACAAATGGGGCACTCTTCTTGGTCAGGCTCCAGAGGCGCTTTGCAACTGGGGCACACACTGCTCAGAGCCTTGACGAGTGGCTTTCCCGTCAAGTGGCTTTCAAGCTGAGCCTGAAAGTGCTCCACTAGTCGGATGGCATGCAGGTTTTGCCCCAAAGTGAATCGCCAAGTGACCAACAAGCCCTTGCCATTTACGAGGCTGAGATGCCCCACACCACCGTGATCATGGTGCTGCAGCTCCATCGAAGTCTCAAAATCCCACTCTTGCCAAGAGGTACCGCCGGACTGGCAACTCAACAGTCGGCGGTCGGTCACCACCACCAAACTCCGCACGAAGTGCAGGCGGGCGTCCAAGTCAACCTCCAGCGTTGACACAACGTTTTCCCGGGGTGAGAGCTGTTTTTGCAACTCCAGGGTCCAAGCAATCGACAGATCGCCAGGCAGTTGGGGGGCAGCAAGGGCTACTGGAGTCATTTCAAGGGGCAATCCAAGAGCTATGGAAGAGTTTATTGGGCAAGCTTTTTTGCAGGCCAGGACGGTTGCAGCAATGCTGGGACTTTACGATACTACGCTTGCGGCTGAGAGCCCGACGATCACCATGCCGGGTGAGAGAGAATACACAACGTATGTAGCACCGCTTCGGTGCACTACGGAATCCAACAAAAGAGCCATGGCGAACAAGAAAGACATTGAAATTCTTCGGGTAACACACCTGCGTGGCCCCAATATTTGGACTTACCGACCTGTCATCGAAGCCTGGGTCGACATTGGCGAATTGGAAGAGTTTCCCTCGAACACCCTGACCGGCTTTTACGAGCGGTATACCGCCTTGCTGCCTACGATCATCGAGCACCACTGTAGCCCAGGGGTGCGCGGTGGTTTCTTGCAACGCCTGCGTGAAGGCACCTATGCAGCCCACATCGTAGAACACACGGCGTTGGAACTGCAAAACCTGGCGGGCATGCGCACCGGCTTTGGCAAAGCGCGACAAACCTCCAAACGCGGTGTCTACAAGATTGCCTTTCGCACCCGTCAAGAGCAAGTCGGCCGCGCTGCACTGGTTGCAGCCCGCGACTTGGTAATGGCTGCCATTAACGATACCGCTTTCGATGTGGCCGCCACAGTGGACACCCTGAAAGAAATGGTGGATGACCTCTGCCTCGGCCCCAGCACCGCCCACATTGTGGAGGCCGCCACTGAGCGCCGTATTCCCTTCATTCGTTTGACAGAAGGTAATTTGGTGCAGCTAGGCTATGGCATAAGCCAACGCCGTATATGGACAGCCGAGACCGACCAGACCAGCGCAATCGCCGAGGAAATTGCAAGCGATAAGGACTTGACCAAAAACTTGCTGGCCTCCTGTGGCCTGCCGGTGCCCGAAGGCAGCCTGGTGCGCAGCGCCGAAGCCGCCTGGGAAGCTGCCCAGGAAATCGGCGTGCCAGTAGTATTAAAGCCCTACGACGGCAACCACGGCCGTGGCGTATCGCTTAACTTGATGACCCAGGCCGATGTGGAAGCCGCGTATGCGCTGGCCCACCGCAAAGGTGGTGGCAGCAGCGTCATCGTCGAGAAATTTATACCCGGTAACGAGCACCGGATGCTGGTGGTGGGCCGCGAAGTGGTGGCCGCCGCCCGCGGCGAAGAGCTGTGGGTGGTGGGTGATGGTGTCTCTGATATCGACCACTTAACCGACACACAAATCAATTCCGACCCGCGCCGGGGCAGTGGCGAAGGCGCACCGCTCAACGCTTTGCTGCCCAGCCGGTCCGGTGAAATCATTCTGGAACTGGAGCGCGCAGGTCTGACAGCGGCCTCCATCCCCGCCAAAGACCAAAAGGTCTTGATCCAGCGCAATGGCAATGTGGCCGTTGATATCACCGATCTCCTGCACCCCAGCGTTGCCGCCGCAGCCACATTGGCAGCGCGGGTTGTCGGCCTGGATATTGCCGGCGTAGATATGGTTTTAGAAGACGCCACCAAGCCGCTCAGCCAGCAACGCGCCGCAGTGATCGAAGTCAACGCTAGCCCTGGTTTGTTGGCCCATATCAAGCCGGCCAATGGCCCATCGCGCCCGGTGGGCAAAGCAATCATTGGTCACTTATTTTCGACGGATCGGGACGGTCGCATTCCTATTGTGGGGGTGACCGGCACCCAAAAGACCGGCCGTATTGCCCGCCTGATCGCCTGGCTGGTCCATATCAGCGGCAAGCATGTGGGACTGGCCTGCAGCGAGGGGCTGTACCTGGACAGCCGGCAGGTGGTGGCCAAAGATTGCACCGATTGGGCGGCAGGCCAACGTATTCTGATCAACCGCTCCGTCCAAGCTGCGGTGTTTGAAAACACCAGTCGTACCATCTTGGCCGAAGGGCTGACCTACGACAAGTGCGATGTGGGTGTGGTGACCGATGTGAGCTGGGATGCTTCCTTGGCCGACTTTGACATTCTGGATGCGGAGCAAACTTTCAAGGTGGCACGCACACAGATCGATGTCATTCTGCCCAGCGGCACGGCCGTCTTGAATGCCGGCGATGCGCAGGCAGTGGAGATGGCTGAGCTGTGCGACGGCAAGGTTATTTTTTACGGCACCAGCAGCGAGTTGCCAGCCATTGCCCAGCACCGCAAGGATGGCGAACGTGTGGTCTACCTGCGCAACGATGAAATCGTGTTGGGTATGGGTATGGACGACGTGGCGGCCTTGCCGCTGGCCTCACTGAAACCCGCAAAAGCATCCCAGCCCGAGATGGTGATGGCGGCAGTAGCCGCCGCCTGGGCCCTGAATATTCCCCCTGAGTTGATTGGTGCTGGCTTGAGAACTTTCGAGTCCAGTCCCAAGAAAGCTCCCTACTGATTGCACATTATGGAAGTTACACGCATCCGGGCCCTGCGCGGACCCAACCTCTGGAGTCACCATACGGCCATCCAGACCGTAGTCTCTTGCAGCGAGCCAGAGTGTTCTATTGAAACAATGGCGGGCTTCGAGACGCGCCTGCGGGCGCGTTTCCCTGAGATCAGCCCCCTGCAGCCCACCGGCCATGCAGATTCCATTCCTATGGCCCACGTTTTGGAACTAGCCGCTCTGGATTTGCAAGCCCAAGCCGGCTGCCCGGTCACCTTTAGCTGCACCACCCCCACAGTGGAGCCCCGCGTCTACCAGGTCGTTGTCGAGTACAGCGAAGAGGCCGTCGGCCGCTTGGCCATGGAGCTGGCACAAGCCCTGTGTGAATCGGCCATCCATGACACACCGTTTGACTTGGGCGGCGCGCTTGCGCAGTTAACAGAGTTGGACGAAGACGTGCGCCTGGGCCCCAGTACCGGCTGCATCGTAAACGCCGCGATTGCCAAAAATATCCCGTTTAGCCGCATGACCGAAGGCAGCATGGTGCGCTTTGGCTGGGGCAGCAAACAGCGACGCATCCAGGCCGCCGAAATGGACGCGACCAGCGCGATCGCCGAGTCTATTGCGCAGGACAAAGACCTGACTAAAAAGCTGTTGGCTGCAGCCGGTGTTCCGGTGCCAACTGGTCGCCAGGTCAAGGATGCCAATGACGCTTGGGAAGCCGCGCAGGAAGTGGGTCTCCCTGTCGTCGTGAAACCACTGGATGGCAACCAGGGCAAGGGCATCACGGTCAACATCACGACCAGAGAACACTTGGTCGCGGCCTACAACACAGCGGTCACGTTTCGCGATGACGTCATCGTCGAGCGCTACCTGCCCGGCAACGACTTCCGATTGCTGGTGGTGGGCGACAAACTAGTGGCCGCTGCACGGCGCGACCCCCCTAAGGTGGTGGGAGATGGCGTTCAAACGATAGCGCAACTGGTAGAGCAGGTTAACCAGGACCCACGACGGGGCACAGGGCATTCCACCTCGCTCACCAAGATGCGTTTCGATGAAATTGCCCACGCATGTTTAGCCAGTCAGGGTTTCACAGCCGAGTCCATCCCAGTCAAAGGCCAGCGCGTCAACTTGCGTAATAACGCCAACTTGTCTACCGGCGGATCCGCCACCGATGTGACCGATGACGTGCACCCCGAAGTTGCGGCACGCGCCGTGTCGGCGGCGCACATGGTGGGACTGGATATTTGCGGGGTCGACTTGGTCTGCGACAGCATCCTGCGTCCAATTGAGGAGCAGGGCGGTGGCATTGTTGAAGTGAACGCTGCGCCGGGCCTGCGTATGCACTTGACCCCGTCGTTTGGCAAAGGCCGGGCGGTGGGTGAGGCCATCATTTCTGCCATGTTCAAGAACGGCCAAAACGGTCGTATTCCTGTGGTGGCCGTAACCGGCACCAATGGTAAAACCACCACAGTGCGCTTAATCTCGCATCTGCTCACCCAACATGGCCTGCGGGTCGGCATGACCAACACCGATGGTGTGTATGTGGATGGCACGTGTATTGATACCGGCGACTGCAGCGGTCCCAAAAGCGCACGCAGTGTCCTACTGCATCCTGATGTGGATGCCGCCGTGCTGGAAACCGCGCGCGGAGGCGTGCTGCGCGAAGGCCTGGCCTTTGACCGCTGCGACGTGGCGGTAGTCACCAATATCGGCAGCGGAGATCACCTTGGCTTGAACTACATCACCACGGTGCGAGAGCTCTCCGTCCTTAAACGCGTCATTGTGCAAAACGTGGCCAGCACGGGGACCGCCGTACTAAACGCCGTAGACCCTAACGTGGCGGCAATGGCGAGCAAAGCTAAAGGTGCGGTGACATTCTTCGCTCTGGACAAGTACCATCCGGTCATGGCAACTCACCGGGCCCAAGGTCAGGCGGTGGTGTACGTGGAAAACGGACATATCGTGGCGAGCAAAGGCGCCTTTGAACAGAAACTGCCGCTGGCGGAGATTCCTATCACCATGGGTGGTGCCATTGGCTTTCAGGTTGAAAACGTGATGGCATCGGTCGCAGCGGCCTGGGCATTGAACATTCCCTGGAGCACGATCCGCCTGGCCTTGGCTCGTTTTTCTAATGACAACGACAACGCAGCAGGACGCTTCAACTTATTTCAGTTTCGCGGCGCCACGGTGATTGCTGACTACGGTCACAACCCCGATGCCATGCTGGCACTGGTGCAGGCCGTGCAGGCCATGCCGGCCACCCGGCGTAGCGTCGTAATCAGCGGCGCGGGGGACCGTCGGGACCAGGACATCCGCCAGCAAACCGAAATTTTGGGCGGCGCTTTTGAGGAAGTGGTTTTGTTTGAAGACCAATGCCAGCGTGGCCGCCAAGACGGCGAAGTGATTGCCCTATTGCGCCAAGGCCTGGCCAACGCCAGCAAGACGACACGCACCGCTGAAATTCGTGGCGAATTCTTAGCGATTGATACCGCCATGGACAACCTCGCTCCCGGCGAGCTGTGCCTAATTCTCGTCGACCAGGTGGAAGAAGCGATGGCCCATATCGCCAAGCGCGTGGCGGCGGGCTAAGTCGTTTTAGAAGCCTTCTGCAGCCGGGCCGCGTCCCATCAACGCTGCTACGGCCTGCTGAGGCTGTAGTTCGCCATCCAACAGAGCCACCACAGCTTCGGTAATCGGCATGCTAACGCCGAGGCTGCGCGCACGCTGCAATACGGTACGGGCGCTGTAAACACCTTCTGCGACATGCCCCAAAGCCTGTACTGCCTGCTGTAGGCTTTGACCCTGCGCTAACGCCAGCCCCACTTTGCGATTGCGCGACAAATCCCCCGTAGCGGTCAGCACAAGATCACCGAGTCCACTGAGCCCCATAAAAGTTTCAGGCTTAGCGCTCAAGGCCACGCCAAGGCGCGTCATTTCTGCTAAGCCCCGTGTAATTAGCGCGGCGCGGGCATTCAGTCCTAGCTGCATCCCGTCGCACAAACCGGTGGCAATGGCCAGTACGTTTTTCACAGCACCGCCCACCTCCACACCGACCACATCGTCGTTGGCATACACCCGCACCGATGGGCTGTGAAAAGCCGCCACCAGGGCATCCCGCACAGTGGTGTGCAAACTGGCAGCAACCAAAGCGGTGGGTTGCGCACGGGCTACCTCTTGCGCAAAGCTAGGGCCGCTCAAGATACCCGCCCTCAGTTGAGGCGCCACTTCGACTTGGATTTCATGCCCCAATCGACCAGGTTTTGCTCCCACTGAAGCCTCAAAGCCTTTGCACAGCCAGGCAACCTGGCCGGGAAAGTTTTGTAAAACCGCCAGCATGCCGCGTAAAGCGGACATCGGGGTCGCAATCACCACCAAGTCTTCGGATGCAAGGGGGACCAGCAAACTGGGCAGCGCGGTGTGACTGATTTGAAGAGCAAACGGCAGTGCGAAACCCGGCAAATAGCGGCTGTTTTCACGCTGCGTCTCCATATCGCGCGCCTGTAGTGGGTCGCGCGCCCAGAGCGTTACCGCCTGGGACTTGGCGCCATGTGAGGCAGCGCTGGCAGCCAGCGCTGTGCCCCAGGCTCCTGCACCCAGCACTATTATTTTCATAGCAGCCTGCGCAGTGTTTACTAGGGCCAGAGCCTCAAATGATCAAATTACTGAGGCAAACTCTCTGCAGGAGCAGCGGCAGTCGCCTGCGCACGTTGTTGCTCGTACATGGCCTGGAAGTTGATTTCGGTCAGGTGCACGGGTGGGAAACCACCGCGTTGGACCAAGTCGGCCACGTTACCGCGCAAGTAGGGGTAAACGATTTGTGGGCATGCGATGCCCATGATCTGACCCATCTGGTCTTCGTCCAGATTGCGGATTTCGAAAATACCAGCTTGCTTGGCCTCAACCAAAAATACTGTTTTGTCTTTGATCTTGGTGTGTACAGTGGCCGTTACGGTCACTTCAAAAATACCGTCAGCGACCGGGCTGCCTTCGACGCCCAACTGGATGTCCACCGTAGGGGCTTCCTGCTCCAGCAAAATGGCTGGGGAGTTGGGTTGCTCCAGCGAGGACTCTTTCAAGTAGATGCGCTGGATTTGAAAAACGGGATCTTGATCAGCCATGGAAACTCTTTCAAAGTAAAACAAAGCCCGCCCCGGACGTGCCGGTCGGGCTACTGGGAAATCGACAACGACGGATTATGTCAGACTGCGTTGAGCAACGGCGCCAGTTCGCCGCGGCTGTCCAAAGCCATCAAATCATCGCAGCCGCCCACATGGATAGCGCCAATAAAAATCTGGGGAACAGTGCGCCTACCAGTGATCTCCATCATCCTCATACGCTCTTCGGGGAGGGTATCTACCCGAATTTCCTCAATCTGGGCCACGCCTTTGGAGGCCAAAATACGTTTGGCTTGCACACAAAATGGGCAGACCGCGGTGGTGTACATCTTTACTGCTTGCATGGTGAACCTACTTTTTAAGCCTTTTCAACCGGTAGGTTAGCTGCTTTCCACGCCACAAGCCCGCCGCCCAGGGATTGAGCCTGTTCGTAACCGAGTTTCTTGGCCACGGCCAGCGCGCGGATGGACCGTGCGCCAGACTGGCACACCAGAATTAACGGCAGATTTTTGTTCTTGACTACCGTCGCCAATCGACCTTCGAGCTCGCCAAGCGGAATGTTTTTGGCACCCACAATGTGACCGGCAGCGAACTCTTGTGCATCGCACACATCCACCACCACTGCCTTTTGGCGGTTGATCAACTGCACTGCGGCAGATGGCTCTAGGCCAGACGCGACTGCGCCTTGCAACACGGGCCACAGCAGCAGGCCGCCCGAGGCGAAGGCGATAGCAATCAAATGCCAGTTATCGAGGATGAATTTCACTTTGTTCCTTGTTAGTTACCAATCGGTCAACCCGCCATTTTAGAATGGCAGACCTTTGATCCCCGGGTGCACCCGGTTTCACCCCTCCGCCCACCACTGAACCCATGTACAAACTCGTTCTTGTTCGCCACGGCGAATCCTCCTGGAATCTTGAAAACCGCTTCACGGGCTGGACCGATGTGGACCTGACACCAACCGGTGTTGCCCAGGCCAAAGAGGCCGGTCGCCTGCTCAAAGCCGCGGGTTACGAGTTTGATCTAGCCTACACCAGTGTGCTCAAGCGTGCCACCCGTACGCTGTGGCATTGTCTCGACGAAATGGACCGCACATGGCTGCCTGTGGTGCATTCGTGGCGCCTGAATGAGCGCCATTACGGCGCGCTACAAGGCCTGGACAAGGGCGAAACTGCCCGCAAGTACGGCGACGCTCAGGTGCTGGTATGGCGCCGCAGCTACGACACGCCGCCCCCTTCGCTCGAAGCGACGGATACACGTAGCGAACGCACAGACATCCGATACGCCAAACTGAAGACAGAACAGGTGCCGCTCACCGAATGCCTGAAGGACACCGTGGCGCGCGTGCTGCCGTTCTGGAATGAGTCCATGGCTCCAGCTATTAAAGCCGGCAAACGCATCGTGGTGGCAGCCCATGGCAACTCGATCCGCGCCTTGATCAAGTACCTTGACAACATTTCCGATGACGACATCGTGGGTATCAACATTCCTAATGGAATTCCGTTGGTGTACGAGCTGGACGCAGACCTGAAGCCTATGCGTCACTACTATCTGGGCGACGCCGAAGCGGCGGCGAAAGCTGCCGCCGCTGTGGCCTCTCAGGGTAAAGCGTGAGCAAAGCTGAACTCTAGTGACCCGTTTGGCGGGGCCAATGGGGAACTGCCAGCGGGCGGGACACTCGAAGGTGTATATTGGAATCAGACAGGAAAGCAAATGGGTCACAAACTAAAAATCGCGGGCTGGGTGAGTGTTGGTGTCGTCGCAGGAGCGTTGACGACGGTGTCATTACAGACCGTTGCACGTAGTGCTATGGCCCCACTTCCATTGGCCGAGTTGCAGCAACTCGCCGAAGTCTTTGGCACCATAAAAACTGACTACGTTGAAGCGGTCGACGAGAAAAAACTGATCACTGAGGCCATGGCGGGTATGGTGGCCAGCCTGGATCCCCACTCCCAATATTTTGATAAAAAATCCTTCCGGGAATTTAAGGAAGGTACCTCTGGCAAGTTTGTGGGCGTGGGCATTGAGATTTCTCAGGAAGACGGGCTCGTGAAGGTGGTTTCGCCCATCGAAGGGTCTCCCGCTTTTCGCGCAGGTCTTAAACCCAACGACTTGATCACACGCGTGGACGATGCCGCAGTCCGCGGAATGACTCTGAGCGAAGCTGTGAAGCGCATGCGCGGCGAGCCGAACACCAAAGTCGTATTGACGATTCTGCGCAAGGACGAAAATCGCACGTTCACGGTATCTATCGTTCGCGAAGAAATCAAACAGCAATCGGTTCGCGGCAAACTGATCGAGCCGGGCTATGCCTGGATTCGCATTAACCAGTTCCAGGAGCGCACTGTTAACGACTTCGCCAAAAAAGTCGAGGAGTTGTACAAGCAGGACCCGCGCATTAAGGGTTTGGTGCTGGACTTGCGCAATGACCCTGGTGGCCTGCTTAATGCTGCCGTTGCGATTTCCGCTGTATTTTTACCGGAAAACGTGACTGTGGTGTCCACCAACGGTCAAACCCCTGAGAGCAAGCAAATCTTCAAGGCCAACGTGAAAGATTATGCAGGTCGCGATGGTGCCGATCCCCTCAAATACCTGCCTAGCAGCCTGAAAAAAGTACCTTTGGTGGTGTTGGTCAACGAGGGCTCGGCCTCAGCCAGTGAAATTGTCGCTGGTGCTTTGCAAGACCACCAACGCGCCACATTGATGGGAAGCCAAACCTTTGGCAAGGGATCAGTGCAGACCTTCCGGGCGCTCAGCCCGGATACGGGGATGAAGATCACCACTTCACGTTACTACACGCCCAGCGGTAAGTCGATCCAAGCCAAGGGCATCGTGCCCGATCTGATGGTAGACGATACAGAAGCGGGCAGTCCCTACGCAGCGCTGCGTATGCGGGAAGCTGACCTGGGCAAACATCTGACCAGTGGTCAGGGTGGCGAAGAAATTAAAGACGAAGCCCGTGAAAAGGCACGCGAAGAAGCTCTGAAGCGTCTGGAAGAAGAGTCTCGTAAGCCAGAGTCCGAACGTCGACCACCAGAGTTCGGGTCGGACAAGGACTTCCAGTTGATTCAGGCACTTAAACAGCTCAAAGGCTTGCCAGTGCTGGTGAGCAAAACCCAGATCGAGCGCAAGGAAGAAGTCAAAGAGAACTAAAACGTATGCAGGACGATGAACTGCTGCGCTATTCGCGCCATATCCTGCTCGACGAGATTGGCATTGAAGGCCAGTGCAAGATTATTCAGGGACACGTCCTCATCATCGGCACCGGCGGCTTAGGCTCTCCGGCGGCCATGTATCTGGCATGTGCGGGTGTCGGCCATATCAGTCTGATCGACCACGACAGCGTAGACCTGACCAATCTGCAACGACAAATCGCACACCGTACCGTTAACGTGGGGCAGCCTAAAGTGGAATCGGCGGCAGCTACTTTGGCGTCGCTCAACCCTTGGGTCCAGGTCAGCGTATTCAACCAGCGCGCGGATGCCGCTTTTCTGGACACGCATCTACCCACGGTTGATGTGGTGCTAGATTGTTGTGACAACTTTGCCACCCGCCAGGCGGTCAACGCGGCCTGTGTGCGACATGGCAAACCCCTGGTGTCGGGCGCGGCCATTCGTTTTGACGGTCAAATCAGCGTGTATGACCCGCGTAACCGACAGCACCCCTGCTACGCCTGTGTATTTCCGCCCGAAGCCGCGCCGACCGAAGTTCAGTGCGCCACTATGGGGGTTTTCGCGCCTCTGGTGGGCATTGTGGGTGCGATGCAGGCTGCCGAGGCGCTAAAGCTGCTGACCGGCGTGGGGCGCTCTCTAACCGGTCGCTTGTTGATGCTCGATGGTCGCGCTATGGAGTGGACCGAGTTACAAGTACCCCGAAATCCCCAATGCAGCGTTTGCGGTACCTAATGTGGCTGAAGCCCGGGTAAAACCTACCGATGAAGCTATCAAAACGATAGCATTAACAACGGGTTGAGTGGGCTAAAAATTGGTGTGCGCGGGTTGCTGTGTTGCACTTGGAACACCCGCCAATTAGCGGGCAAAACGTCCCCTAAATCTCGACTTTCTCCAACCACTTCCTGTTAGACTTTCAGCAATTCCTTTCGCACACTGTGGCCACCGACTCCCCCAAATCGACCGTTGAACTGCACCAGCTGCGTTTGGACGATGCACGGGCTTTGTTGGAGCGCGATACAACCACAGCCTTGCCTAGCCCCAGCGAAAACACGGTGGCTTACCTCCAAAGCGTGATTGATGGTTTGTGTGAATTGTCCCTGAAAGACCCGCTGACGGGCCTGTCCAACCGGCGCCATTTCCGTGCCATGCAAGAGAAAACGATCGACGGTGTAGCGCGCTCAGGCGAATCCGCTTTGCTGTTGATGCTTGACATTGACCACTTTAAAAAAGTCAACGACACCCATGGTCATATTGCGGGCGACCATGTGCTCCAAGCGGTGGCGCAGAGCCTGGCCAAATGCGTGCGCCCTATGGACACGCTGGCGCGGTATGGCGGCGAAGAATTTGCCGTCATCTTGCCCAACTGTCAGACCAGTTACGGTGCGGCTGTGGCAGAGCGCATTCGCAAAACCGTGGAAGCACTCGATATTGACGTGGCACCCGGTGTGAGCCTGCGCGTGACCGTGAGCGTGGGTGGTGCCTACGCGCCCGAGTGGATACGCTCGACCACTTCCCTTTGGACCGAACGTGCCGATGTGCAGTTGTACCGAGCCAAATCCGAAGGCCGCAACCGCGTGTCTTTGGACCAACAACAAGAGATTTACGTCAGTGCCGAAGAGAAGAATCTTCTGTTCGGCCATTTGGCCTTGGGCGATCCTGCGTGGATCGAAAGTGTTCCCGTCGATAGTTCCAGCGCTACAAACGGTGGCGTGATGCAGAGGGTGAATTAATGTCCGACGTGATCAATCCTGATGCTGCTAGTCCAACGGCGATGTCAGTGCCGTTAAAACCTCTGGGTAAAGTTTTGGCCGTAACTAGCGGGAAAGGCGGTGTGGGAAAAACCTTCGTGTCGGCCAATTTGGCTGCCGCACTGGCCAAGCTTGGCCACAAAGTTTTGGTACTCGACGCCGACTTGGGTTTGGCCAATCTGGATGTGGTGCTTAACTTGTATCCCAAAATTACCTTACACGATGTCTTCACCGGCAAAGCCAAGCTAGAGGAGGCTATTGTGCGGGCGCCCGGCGGGTTTTCGGTGTTGCTGGCGGGCTCGGGCATGGTCGAGTATTCACGCCTGGCGCCAGAGGTGCGTGACGACTTTTTACGCATCATGAATGGCTTGGTGCCCCATTACGACATTGTCTTGCTCGACACTGGCGCGGGTATTTCGGACGTCGTACTATTTGCCGTGTCGCTGGCGTCCGAAGTGATCGTGGTAGCCACGCCAGAGCCCACGTCGTTGACGGATGCTTACGCTACTATCAAGGTACTGGTGGGCCAACAAAAGCGCCAAAGCATTCGCATGGTGATCAACCAAGCGGCGCGTTTGGGCGATGGCCGCGCCATTACAGTGCAATTGCAGCAGGTGCTGGATCGCTTTGTGACGACCGAACCCGGCCGTCCCATCAAGTTGATTCATATGGGAGATATCCCGGCCGACCCAGCCGTGCGCCAGGCCATCATGCGTCGGCAGTTGTTGATTCAGGCCACGCCGAGCTGCCCCGCAGCATTAGCGATCGGTCAGCTCGCGCTCAAAATCGAAGAATCGGTCATCACGCGGGGGCGCTGACAATCCAGCCCTCTAGCGGGTCCATGTCTGCAGGTAGCCCATAACGCCCCTGGCCCTGCATCTGTTGTACCCAGCCCCAGGCCGCCTGCACCAGGCACAACACTGCGTCCAGCGCATCCCCTGACGAGTCTTCGGCCAAGGCATCGCGTTGCGCGTTGCTTAGCTTGATGCGCAGTCCCAAACGCGTTTGCCCAGCCTCCAGCGCAGTGATCAGGTCTTTGCGGGCGATCAACCGCTCGGGTGTCTGTTTGGCTGGAGAGTCATTCTTGTAGCTGCGTTTGCCCAGCACTTCGCGCGCCAGCAGGCCTGGGTAGGCTTCCAGCGCAATGCGGGAGTCATCTACCTCATGCAGACCGGGAAAGCACACCCCGGCCTCCAGCAAACGTGGTACTCCCGCGTGCAGCATGTAGGCCACCGGCGGATTGACCCACTTCATAGACGGACTGGAGCCTGCTGGACGATCACACACACGATGCGCAAATTTTCCGCCCACCGGACGGGCATCACAAAAGGCTTTGAACTGCGCGCGAATGTCAGCGCGGTTGAGCTGTGCATAGTGGCGGATGCTGGCCTTCCAAGTCTGCGGCCAATCCAAAGCCACAATAAGCTCCCGCGGCAAGCCGAAGGGCAGATCAAAACCACCCACCCACGTGTCAAACTGCTGCAACCAAGCGCTAAAAGCGTCCAGGGTTTGTACACCCTCCAGACGATCCAGGACCACGGCAGAACCACGCAAACTGCCATGCGCAAGCACGATGGGTTTACGCCGGGAGGGGCTACTGGAGAAATCACAACCAATCAAATGCACGATCGAACCTCGCTGTTAACCCAGTGCCAAAGCCATCACGCCTATTACCATGCTAAACGCCCTAATCAGGCAAAAAAGGCGATCACCCGCCCCAGGAAATGACCACCAATCACCGCAGCAATCAACGTACAAACTTCGCGCGCGGGCACAACGTGGCTCAGTTGCGCTGCTTGCAGCGCATACAGCACCAAAACATCGGAAACCGGGGCTGACTACGCCGACGATGGTGGCGTACTTCCACTACAGTTTCCATTGTCAGCGTACCGAGTCCAGATCACGCGTCATGGCCGGTAGCAGTAGCTGCGAGCCAACAAAATTCACCATGAATCACCCCCATCGATAACAGCAAGGGGGCCATAGTCGCAGGCCGGGTGGTAGACAACTGTGAGGTCTGCCTTGCGATAGCCCTGCAGCAACGTGATGCATTAATCAGTCCAGCCAAGGTGACCAGCATCAGCGCGCTCGGGGGCACGCCTATTGCGGGGAGATGTTCTGCCGTCAGGGCGTCCCAAGGCACAACGCAGCCTCTTCGGTGAGCAGGAAGTTACACACAGTGCACGACCGGGACAACATTCACGCGCGACCGATGATGGACGCGGTAGCCATCAGTTCTTCCAGAAGCGCCAGGGACACTTTGCCCGACACCGAATAGGGATCCAACTCAGGTTTCTCGGCATATTTCAGCAAGATACTGCTGTTGATTTTGGACATATTGACCTGGCCCATAGTCCACCCACCAAAGCGGCGTTCGGTAATTTCTTCGTAGTGCAAAAGCACCACATCCTTGTGCCGCTTGTCCTGCTGAATGTGGCCATACAGCTCGCTGACTGGAGAACGGCCGCCTTCAATGGCCTGCAGAAAAATGCCGCCGCCGTAGCACAAAATACCGGTAATGCCCGAGGTGGGATTAAAGTGGCGGGACTGCGACAGGATGGCTTCGATAGCCTCATCACTGCGCTCTACGGCGCGACTGGCATACAGAAGGCGAACAAGCATCTTGGACCTTTCGGGAAATTAAAAAATCAGGATTTTTTGGGGATCAACGACAGAAATTCACGGCGCAAATTGGGGTCCTTCAAGAACACCCCCCGCATCACGGAATTGATCATCTTGCTGTCCATGTCTTTGACTCCGCGCCAGGACATACAGAAGTGGCTCGCCTCCATCACAATGGCCAAGCCATCGGGTTGAGTTTTTTCCTGGATCAAGTCAGCTAGTTGTACTACAGCTTCCTCCTGGATCTGGGGTCGCCCCATGACCCACTCGGCCAAACGCGCGTACTTGGATAGACCAATGACATTGGTGTGTTCGTTGGGCATTACACCAATCCAGATTTGGCCCATTACCGGGCAAAAGTGGTGGCTACAGGCACTGCGCACAGTGATGGGGCCCACGATCATCAATTCATTGAGGTGGCCGACGTTGGGGAATTCCGTGATGGTGGGCGGCTTCACGTAGCGACCTCGGAACACTTCGGTCAGGTACATCTTGGCCACGCGACGTGCAGTGTCACCGGTGTTGTGATCGTGTTCGGTGTCGATCACCATGCTGTCAAGCACGCCTTGCATTTTCACCTCTACCTCGTCCAACAATTTCTCCAACTCACCGGGTTCAATAAACTCGGCAATGTTGTCGTTGGCGTAATAACGTTTGCGCGAGGCCGCCAAGCGCTCGCGAATTTTCACTGAAATGGGGGTGCCTTCATCGGTCACTGTGAGGTTCATGCTGATTTCTGGTTCGTAATTCAGCCGATATGCTATCAGTGTTTGAATAGTAAGGTTTTTAGTCTGTGGCCCTTGATTTCATTGGCTTCAATGCTATCACTTTAGTAGCGAAACCCGGTAATAAATAATAGCGTACGCATCAAGGCAAACGCCAAGTGATCCAAAACACGATGCCGCAAAGAGCGTTGTGACAGCCGCGCGACGTCTAGGGGCGTAGCGCTGTGAGCCATAACGACTGCCAAATAGTTTCGCAATTCTGCAGCCAACGGGGCATGGTTCCAAACTACATTAGCCTCGCGGGCGAGCAATAGGCTCAAAGGGTCCAAGTTGGAAGAGCCCACAGTTGCCCACTCGCCATCCATCACCGCTACCTTGGCATGCAGCAGGCTGGCGTTGTACTCGTACACCTCAACACCTGTATCCAACAAGCTGGCCATGACGGGGCGCGAAGCGTGGAATTGCATGAAGTTGTCATACCGCCCCTGCAGCAATAACTGCACCCGAACGCCCCGGCGCCGGGCATGAATCAGCGCGTTGCGCAAACGCCGCCCGGGCAAAAAATATGCATTGGCAATGATGATCTCGCGCTGGGCGCTACCTATAGCCTGCAGATAAGCCCGCTCAATGCGGGCGCGGTTACGCAGGTTGTCTCGGCGCAGCAATGCGGCATACACCCCAAAATGAATCACTGAGCCGGAAGTGTTCTGCATCACAGGTGCATGCCCAATGCGATCGAACGATACGGCCGCAGTTGACTTCTTACCTTGTTGCCAAACTCGATTGGCGGCCTTGAATTGGCCTTGCCGCAGCTCCCGCGTCATTTGAAGCCGGTGCCAAAGTTGGGACATAGTGCGCAGCATGTCGGTTACCAGGGGGCCTTGTAACTGCAATGCAAAGTCGTATCGTGGCGCGTCCAATGCCCCGAGTCCGGGTTCGATCAGGTCATCTACAAGATTGATGCCTCCGCAAAACGCCAACGACCGGTCCACTACACATAGTTTGCGATGCAATCGCCGCCAACGCACTGGATTCAGCAAGCCCGTTGGCCCCAGCGGGGAGAATCGATGCCATTGCACACCAGCTGCATCGAAGCGCCGCTGCCAGTCGATGGGCACGGTGTGCGTGCCAATGCCATCGACCAACACGTAAACCGCTACGCCGCGCGCTGCTGCCCGCTCTAGGGCTTCTGCAACCCGCAGGCCTGCCGCCTCAAAATCAAAAATGAAAGTCTCAATACGCACTTCTCGCTGGCTGCGATCCACCGCCAGAATCAATGCTGGGAAAAATTCTGCACCACCTCGTAGCAGGCAGACGCTATGACCGCTCTGCAGTCCCTGTGACATTAGCTACCTGCTTGTGACATTTCAAACTCGCCAATCAGGGGCAAGTGATCCGACATTCGCCCCCAGATCGGTCCGCGCGGTACGTGACAGCTCAGGGGAGTTAAACCGCGGGCGTAAATATGGTCTAACTGGACCACGGGTAAACGGGACGGGAATGTTGCCACCCTGTTCTGGTCAAACGATCGTAGCCCCGCTTGAGCCAGGGACGAGCCAACCAAGACACTCCAGTCGTTGAAGTCTCCTGCCACCAGTACGGCAGCGGTGGGTGGAATCTCGCGTTGGATATAGCGAACCAGCTGGGCCAACTGGCGGACCCTGCTGGCGCGTATCAGGCCCAGATGGACCACGATCACATGCACGGTTTGATCCTCAATCTGAACTTCGGTGTGCAGCAGACCGCGCTGCTCAAACCGGTGGTCCGACATATCCTCATGCTGGTGACGCACCACGGGCCAGCGACTGAGCATGGCGTTACCATGTTCGCCGTGGCGTGTGGTGGCGTTAGTGCGATACACCGCTTCGTATCCTTCGGGTGCCAAGTAATCAGCTTGGGGCAGCTCGGGCCAATGTTGAAAGTACTGAGCTTCCCGGCGATGCACACTGCGTACCTCTTGCAAACATACGATGTCTGCATCCAATTGCTCAATAGCATGGCCCAGGTTGTGAATCTCCAGGCGGCGGCGTGGCCCGAAGCCTTGCACGCCTTTGTGGATGTTGTAGGTAGCGACGCGTACCCGGGTCATGCCTGAGCACCCACACCGGGCCATACGCTACGCGCACCACGTACCATGGCAGGCAGACTCAAGATAGCTTCGGCATTGGATGGTGAAAAACACAGATCAGCCGCATCGCTATAGGGCAGCCACTGGTAAGCCGTGTGCTCGCGCGGATTCAGCGTCACCGGCACGCGCTCGGGTACTTGCAGTCCAAAAATCCGCTCGGTGTTGTGCGACACGCCCGCTGCGTAGCGGTGCAGCCAGCGCGGGTAGATGGTGTAAGTGTTTTCCAGATTCCAGTCCTGTAGGTAGGCGGCCAGTGCGCTGCCAGGTTGACAATCCATACCCGTTTCCTCCAACACCTCGCGGGCTGCGGTGGTGGCCCAGCCTTCATCAAAGGCGTCCTTGCTACCTGTAACAGATTGCCAAAATACTTCCCCTGCCTCTAATGCGTCGGCTCTGCGGATCAGCAATACGTCAAGGGTGGGCGTGTAAATCACGACCAACACGGACTGAGGAATTTTGAAAGCTTGCAACATAAAAAAAGGGCGCTACAGAAGCGCCCTTTCATTGTGCACTAAGCCTGCACTCAACCTACTTTGGGAGCTTCGACTGTGCGTAAGCGGATGTGCAGCTCGCGCAATTGCTTTTCATCCACTGGGCTCGGCGCCTGGGTCAGCAGGCACTGCGCGCGTTGGGTTTTGGGGAAGGCAATCACGTCCCGGATCGACTCGGCACCGGTCATCATCGTGACGATACGGTCCAAACCAAATGCCAGGCCACCGTGCGGGGGCGCACCGTACTGCAAAGCGTCCAGCAGGAATCCAAACTTGAGCTGGGCTTCTTCTGGCGAGATCTTCAGGGCATCGAATACCTTTTGCTGAACGTCGGCACGGTGGATACGAACCGAACCGCCGCCCATTTCCCAGCCGTTCAAGACCATGTCGTAACCCTGCGAGATGCACTTCTCGGGTGCCGTGACCATCCAGTCTTCGTGGCCGGCCTTCGGCGCAGTGAAAGGGTGGTGCACCGCGGTGTAACGCTGGCTTTCCTCGTCGAATTCGAACATCGGGAAGTCGACCACCCACAGAGGCTTCCAGCCCGCAGTGAACAGGCCGTTCTTCTTACCAAACTCGCTGTGACCGATCTTGATACGCAGCGCACCGATGGCATCGTTGACGATCTTTTCCTTGTCGGCACCGAAGAAGATCAGGTCGCCGTCTTGGGCGCCGGTGCGCTCCAAGACCGCAGCCAGGGCTGCGTCATGGATGTTCTTTACGAGGGGGCTTTGCAGGCCCGGCCAACGCGTTGGCCCCTCCGGGTCCGGGCCCTTGGCAGCATCATTGACACGTATGTAGGCCAGGCCTTTGGCACCGTAGATTTTGACGAACTCGGTGTAGGCATCGATCTCGCCACGGCTGATACCGCCGCCATCGACGGAACCACCCGGCACGCGTAGCGCAACTACGCGGCCGCCCTTCATGGTGGCAGCGCCGGAGAAGACCTTAAAGTCCACGTCCCTCATCACGTCGGTCAGTTCCGCGAACTGCAGGTTCACGCGCAGGTCAGGCTTGTCGGAGCCATACAGGCGCGCAGCGTCCTGGTAGGTCATCACCGGGAACTCACCCAGGTCCACGCTGATGGTGTTCTTGAACACCGTGGTGATCATGCCCTGGAACATCGCGCGGATATCTTCCTCTGTCAGGAACGAAGTTTCGATATCGATCTGTGTGAATTCGGGTTGGCGATCAGCGCGCAGGTCTTCATCACGGAAGCATTTGGTGATCTGGTAGTAGCGATCGAAGCCCGCGACCATCAGCAATTGCTTGAACAACTGGGGTGACTGGGGCAGCGCGAAAAACATGCCATCGTGGACGCGGCTAGGCACCAGGTAGTCACGCGCGCCTTCGGGCGTGCTCTTGGTCAGCATGGGGGTTTCGATGTCCACAAACCCGTTGGCATCCAAGAACTTGCGCACTTCCATCGACACACGGTAACGCAGCATCAAGTTATTCTGCATATAGGGACGGCGCAGGTCCAGCACACGGTGTGTCAGGCGGGTGGTCTCGGACAGGTTCTCGTCATCGATCTGGAACGGAGGCGTGACCGAGGCGTTAAGCACAGTCAGCTCATGACATAGCACCTCGATCATGCCGCTCTTCAGCTTGTCGTTGGTAGTGCCAGCTGGGCGCGCACGTACCAGGCCCTTAATCTGAACGCAGTATTCGTTGCGGATCTCTTCGGCCACTTTGAACATGTCGGCGCGATCAGGATCGCAGACCACTTGCACATAGCCTTCGCGGTCACGCACATCAACAAAGATTACGCCACCGTGATCACGGCGACGGTTGACCCAACCACACAGGGTTACGGTTTCGCCCAAAAGGGCTTCGGTCACAAGACCGCAATAGTGAGTGCGCATGGCCATAGCTTGCTTCTTTTGTTTGAGGGAAATTACGGGGGAGGCGTCGCATCGACCCTGCTGCCAGCAGGTACGACGGAGCCCATGGAAATGACGTACGTCAAGGCCTGGTCCACGCTCATGTTTAGCTCAATTACATCGATGCGTGGAATCATCAGAAAAAACCCGCTGGTCGGATTGGGCGTTGTTGGAACGTAGACGCTGATCAAGTCCCCGCCCAAGTGCTGCGCCACCTCACCAGTGGGAACGCCAGTCTGGAAAGCGATTGTCCAGCTACCCTGGCGGGGGTATTGAATCAGCAAAGCGGTACGAAAAGCATTGCCGTTGCTGGAAAAAAGTGTGTCGGAAACCTTTTTGACACTGTTGTAAATGGACTTGAAGATGGGGATGTTAGTAAAGACCTTGTCCAACTGCTTGAGCCACCAGCGCCCTGCCACATTCGATACCAAAGCACCAGTGACCAGCAAAGTAGCGGCCACCATCAGCACGCCCAAGCCCGGAATATTACGCAGTTGCATCCAACCTGGCGCCATACTCGCCGGAGTAATAGCCGCCAACCCAGACAACAACCCGCCCAGCACCGAATCCAGCGCACCGATGAGCTGCAGCAACACCCAAATCGTGATAGCCAGCGGTAACCACACCATCAGGCCGGTGAGCAGGTATTTTTTAAACGGCACGGCAGATCCAGACGCAGTAAAAGGAGTTCAAGTGTTTGAGGCTACAGGTGCAGAGGGTGTAGTCAGTGCGGCATCCGCCTTGGCGGGCACGGCGGACTCTGCGACAGGCGTAGCACTTGCGCCTGTATCAGAACTGCTAGGCGGCGCCTTTGCAGTGGTGCTACCGCCCTTAAAATCGGTAGCGTACCAGCCCGAGCCTTTCAACTGAAAGCCCGCGGCAGTCACTTGTTTTTTGAACGACGGTTTTGCACAGTGGGGACAGGTTTCTAGCGGTGCGTCGGACATTTTTTGCAATACGTCTTTGGCAAACCCGCAGGACTCGCATTTGTAAGCGTATATGGGCATGGCGTTTAAAGCTTCTGACTTCGAGTTGCAAAGCCTTCCATTATAAGGTTGCCCCTAAAACAGCCGCATCCGCATAACGAATTGCATGGCGATTTGCATCACCACCATCCCCAAAGCAAAACCTACTACGCCGTAGACCAGACTTTGTAGCAGGCGGTTGGTGCGCTGCTGCTCCACCAGCAAGGCCCGCAATTCGGCAGAATTGTCATTGCCATTGCGACGCAAATAGGCACTTAACAATTGGGGCAGTTCGGGTACCAGCTTGGCGAACTGAGGAGCTTGGTCGCGCAGTTGGTCCAGCAGCTTTTGCGGACCCATCTGATTCACCATCCAGCGCTCGAGGAATGGTTTGGCCGTGGCCCACAAATCGAGGTCCGGGTCCAACTCTCGCCCCAGACCCTCAATATTAAGCAGGGTTTTTTGCAGCAACACGAGCTGCGGCTGGATCTCGACCTGAAACCGACGGGAGGTTTGAAACAGCCGCATTAACACCAGGCCCAGCGAGATTTCCCTAAGTGGGCGGTCAAAATAAGGCTCACACACCGCACGAATGGCGGCCTCAAGCTCGTCAACCCGCGTGCCCGCAGGTACCCATCCCGATTCGATGTGCAACTGAGCCACGCGCTTGTAATCTCGCCGGAAGAAAGCTATGAAGTTTTGCGCTAAATACTCCTTATCGTTCTCGGTGAGCGTGCCCACGATGCCAAAGTCCAATGAGATGTAGCGACCAAAAGTTTTAGGGTCTAGGCTGACCTGGATATTGCCGGGGTGCATATCGGCGTGGAAAAATCCATCCCGAAATACCTGGGTAAAAAACAGCGTCACGCCATCGCGCGCCAGCTTGGGGATATCGACGCCTGCGGTACGCAGCCGGTCTACCTGACTGATGGGTACGCCGTGCATGCGCTCCATCACGATGACGTCGGTGGTGCAGTAGTCCCACAGCATCTCGGGGATCAGCACTAGATCCAGACCTTCCATATTGCGGCGCAACTGGGCCGCACTGGAGGCCTCACGAATCAAATCGAGTTCGTCGTGCAAGTACTTATCGAATTCAGCCACCACTTCGCGGGGACGCAGGCGCTTGCCGTCTTCTGACATCCCCTCCACCCAGCCCGCCATCATGCGCATCAGGCTCAGGTCTTTGTCTATTGCGCCCAGCATACCCGGGCGCAAAACCTTGACGGCCACCTCACGGCGCTGCCCGTTACGATCCACCAGCGTGGCAAAGTGCACCTGTGCAATAGAGGCACTGGCCACAGGCTGCTGATCGAATGATTCAAAAATAGAATCCAGCGGCCTGCCAAACGCGCGCTCAACAATCGCTACGGCAACCTTCGAATCAAACGGTGGAACTTGGTCTTGCAGCTTGGCTAATTCATCGGCAACATCCAGCGGAAGCAGGTCGCGGCGGGTCGAGAGCACTTGACCAAACTTGACGAAAATCGGGCCCAAACGCTCCAATGCCTGCCGCAGGCGCTGGCCACGTGGCGCTTGCAAGCTGCGGCCAATGGTGAGTACGCGTATCAGTTGCCGTAGCCAAGGCTTCTGAAAGCTGGTCAGAACCAGCTCGTCCAAACCGTAGCGAAAGATGACCCAAGCAATAAATGCCCCGCGCGACAACCGCCTCATGCCTGAGGCTCCGGTGGGGTACTGGCGGGAGTTGGCCGGACAAACTGCTGCAGTGCCTGTGCCAGGCCACGGGCCGCTTGTACCAGGCCATGCGCGGGCGCATCGCCCATCACGCGGGACAGATCTTCCTCAATATCCCAACGCACATGATCAATCAACCAGTTCACTTCGGCCGCCAATTGAACATCGCCCTCAATGCGGACATTAGGCTTCTCACCCTGCATGACCGCTTGGGCAATCGTGAGTGGCGACGTGTCGGTGACCACCAAGGTGAGATCAGCCGCAGCATGACCGTCTGCCATATCGAGCAGACCGGCCGGGGTCATAGTGATTTTGAAGGTCCACTGCTGCCATTGGACCAGCACCACACGGCCTTTTTGCCGCGCTAGGCGCTCCATGGCCTGCGGCTCTTGCATTAGCACGTGGTTGAGCACCAACACGATGCGGCGGTGTGACTCCTCTACGATCCACTGGGGTGGAGTCACGGGGAGTTGAAAGCTCTGGAAAAAACCTTCCAGCAAAGAAAAAGGAGACTGTGTTGCCATAGTCCCCATTATCAGCCAGACCCCTCACGCTTCGTGCGAGTCCAGGCAGGCATGCGCCTATTGCAGGGCCTGCACTCCCGCTACCAACCAGCCATTGCCGCCGGTCTTAGGTTTCGTCATGTTCCAGACTTCACGGAATGGGTTGGGGCCGACGGAGGCATCCTCACGGATCATTCCGGAAAACTCCACGCTTGCCATGTACTCTGTAGGGGTTTCTTCGATCCCCAGTAAGTGGGCATCCACCATCACCACATCGGTCATGTTCAAGGTGCCACCGGTGTGGGTTTCGCGCTCGGCCAGTTGCGACTGAATCTCCAGCAGCATGGTGTCCGTCATCATGGCCCGCAGAGCAGGAATATCGGAGCGATCCCAGGCGGCTTGCAAGGTCACGAAATTGGCTTTAGCGGCTTTCAGGAAACCCTCGGTATCAAAACCGTCGGGCACACCCCAGCTCTGGCTGCCCATTAAAGCAGATCCGATGATGGAGCCCGAGGACTGCTTGGATGCTTCAAAGGCCATACTGTTGCGCTCCCACGGGCGGGCAGAGGCGTCGTTACCAACGTTCTCGGGCCGGTAGGGTTTTGTGTCTGAAACCGGCACACTTCCTGCACCCTGAAATGCGAAAGGCGCGTTCGCCGCTTGGGCAGTCGAGTTCCTGCTACGCATAAACCACTTGAAAGCCATCAACGCCGCCAAGGCGATCAGTCCATACATCAATATTTGGCCAAAGCCCTCACCCATTCCCAAGGAACTTACTAACCAGGCTAATCCCAAACCGGCCGCCAAGCCCCCTAACATGGCGCCCCAAGGTCGCTTGGGCGCTACCACCGGGGCAGCCAGGGCCGGTTTGGCTGCTGCGGCATTGTTGGTTGCCGCTGCGGTGCCCGGCGCTGCGGGTGTTGCGTCGCGTTGTGCCACGTTGGTCGACTGCTTACCAACGGACTTACCGCCGCCCATACGCTTGGCAGCCTGGGCGTCCAGGCTCGACAGGCCCAACATCGCAACCAAAACTAAAGACCAGATTTTCATATTCGCTCCAATGGAATTCTCGAATGAAGGCTGCCCGGCTACAGAGCAAGCCTCAGCATTTGATTCCAACATGCAATGCCACCACGCCTCCAGAGAGGTTGTGATAGTCCACATGGCCGAATCCACCTTTGTGCATCATGGTTTTCAATTCGGCTTGGCTTGGGTGCATGCGAATGGACTCAGCTAAATATTGGTAGCTGGCATCGTCGCCCGCGACGATCTTACCCAACTGGGGCAAGACTTTGAAGGAATACCAGTCGTACAACTTGGTCAACGGAGGTGCCACTTTGGAGAATTCCAACACTAGCAATTTTCCACCTGGCTTGAGCACCCGGTTCATTTCGGCCAAGGCAATGTCTTTGTGCGTCATGTTGCGCAAGCCAAACGCCACGCTCACCAAGTCAAAATAATTATCGGCAAACGGCAGTTTCTCGGCATCGCACACCAGAGTTGGCAATACAACACCCGCATCCAGCAGACGATTACGACCGGTGCCCAACATAGCTTCGTTGATATCGGTGTGCACGACAAGCCCGGATTTACCTACTTTTTTGGAAAATGCCATCGCCAAGTCACCTGTTCCGCCGGCAATGTCCAGCGTGCGGTCGCCTTCTTTCAAGTTGGCAACCGTTACGGTGTAGGCCTTCCAGGCGCGGTGCAGACCGAGCGACATTAGGTCGTTCATCAAATCGTATTTGGGCGCGACGGAGTCAAAGACTCCACGAACGCGACCCGCCTTTTCGGTCTCATCGACCGAGCTGAATCCAAAATGGGTAGTGGACATTAAAATACCATTAAAACGGGCTGAGGCCCAATAAGAATAAGCGTGGCTAGCTATTATTTTTATAGCACACTAAATTAAATCAAATCAGCTCAGTGACTTGCGCAGCTATGGCCGCCTTTGGCTGGCATGGGAGCGTCCCGATCAACACCTGCGGCGAGCAAACGCTTTTGGTAGTCATCCCACAAAACGCCTTCCTGTGATCCCAGAAAGTAAAGGTAGTCCCAGGAAAAAATACCGGTATCGTGACCGTCCGAGAAGCGGGGCTGTACCGCGTAATTACCAACGGGGTCGAGTGCTTCTAAATCCACTTCGCGCTTTCCCGTTTGCAACACCTCCTGACCCGGACCATGGCCTTGCACTTCAGCGGACGGTGAATAAATACGCATCAACTCAAACGGAATTGAAAAATTCGCTCCGTCCGCAAACGTCACTTCCAACATCCGTGACTGTCCGTGCACCGTCAAGTCTGTGGGAGCCGGAGCACCCGCCTTCAATCCTGCCATTTAAACAACTTTCTCAACAAAAAAAATACGGCTAGAACCGCGCTGAAACGGTAACGTGCAATTTTTGATCACCCGCCTGCGGCAGGGCCGAATTGACAACCGCGGGCAGACTGCTTCCGGTGACTATGCGGCCATAGTCCGCCGTCAGACTGTAATTCGGCGCGGCATAACGCAAACCCAATCCCACACTGGACAGTCCATCATTGGCCGGTTTGGAATTTCCGCTTGATACGTTATTACTAAGCCACCCAGCGTCCACAAAACCCACCAAACGCAGTCCCGACATCAACTCAGGGGTTGTCAATTCGGTGGAAAATAACGCACCGCTATCGCCTGACATGGGCCGCTCGGTGGTACCGCGCACCGACGAGGCCCCACCAAGGCCGAACTGTTCGCCCGAAATCAGCGCGTCTGGGCTATATTGAAACTGACCGCGCAGACTCCACAGCCAACTTCCGAAAATACCGGTCGCGTAGTTCGCAGCCCCCCGCAATGCACGCCAGCGGACGGTTGTCACCCGAGGGTCCTCAGACTGGTAGGACTGTAGGTCGTTACCTCCCGCTGATGGAACGTTCAAGGCGAGGCTAGCGTTATAGCCCCACACAGAGGCATCAGACTCCACCCTAGCTGCGTAACCCAGACTCAAGGGCAGCGTTTTGCGTACACGCTGGCCTGGTAAAGACACACCGTTGATTTCGGTGACATCAAACTGCTTGTCATCCAGCCCTAATTCCATCGTACCTCGGTAGCCACCGTCAGGCGGGAGGTATTGGCTGTAGCTTAGCCCCGCAGTGCGACCGGCACCAGTACTCTTAAACGATCCGAAGTCGCCCGCCAGATCGGAACGGGTGTAACTCAGCCCAAACACGCCACCCAAGCGGTACAACGGCGCGCGGTAATTCAATCCCAACTGGCGTACTGCATTAGGGTGCTCTAATGAAGTGGTGTAAGCGGCAGTCAGTTGGTGGTCCAAGTCCCACAGGTTGGAATGTCCGCCCGATACCGTAAAACGGTCCTGGCCTGTTGCCGATGACCCAGCATTGCTCAAACTGAGTCCAAAATTCCAGGGCTGGGCTTCCTTAACCACAATGCGAGCATCAATTTTGTCAGCTTCCTCAGACTCCTTGAGCGCGATCTGAATCCGTTTGCCCTGGCTTTCATTGGCAATCGTAGTTTGCACGGATAGCGTTTTGAAGTTGGGGGCCCGCCCTTCAGCCAGTTCAGGGACGCTGGCGCGAATGTTGGCTTCCGATAGGCGTGCGTTCCCATCAACAGTCACTTTTCCGATTACGAATTTCACAATGTTGAGCGTCACGGATTGACCAACCTCTTGGGGAGGCAACGCGACGCGGTGAAGGGCGAAACCCTTTTCTTTGAGTGCTGCTTCCAGGGCAGCTGTCGCTTTTTGTAACGTTTCTAGCGTCGCGTCGGTGCGCAAATAGGGCGCAAGAATACGAGACACCTCTCCCTCGGCAAGCGGGTTGTCACCCGTAATGTCAAAGCCCTTGATCACAAAGCTAGGGTTGGCTTTGACAGTTAGAGGTGTCTGCTGTGCACTGGAAAAACCTGAATAGACAAGTGCTGCGCATACACACAGGGTAGCCCTCCAAGGACGCGATGCCAGGCGACTGCGAACGGATAGAAGTGCATTTTGGAGCTGCATAGTTACCTGCACTGGTTGAGCGGTTTGACACCTGCTTCGCCCAGAACGCTGGCGAGCAAAGGATTTTTGCTATCAGGCATCGGGGTACGGTCAAACTCCAAGAACAAAGGCATGAGTTGCGGACGCACCGTTTTCCCGTCTGCTGCGGCAAAGCCGGTTTCCCCACGTCCTAAATGCAAGGTCTGGGTGGGTGTTGTGACTTCGATATGGCCATCACGCACAAACACAAATAGCCCTTCTTGCGTGTCGTCCAGCGTACTCGCGGAAAAGAGCTGTTTGGTATCAACGGGAACTCCATCGGGGCGCTCCAGATTATTGAGCGTAGGGTTAGAAAATGGGCGTACTTCCGTTTTACTCACGTACAGACCTTGCCCAGCGTCGAGCACTCGCGCATCCGTCTGCCCGTTCTGCGTCACTTCAATGCTTCCCAACCAAGTATAGAAGTTGCAAGCATCCACTTTGGCATCAGCGCCACAATCCAGGTCCAGTCCAGTGCCACGAATACCGACTGTCGCCGTGCTGGTTGTGAATCGCACATTGCGGTTGTTTGATTTTCCAATCAACCCCGTGAGTGCGCGCAGAGAGCCGCTGAGCAAAGACACCAAAAAGCGCCCTTCTTTTGGGTTCTGATCATCAAACACGAAACTATCCACCCGGAATCGTGTCGCAGCCCCTAGGGTCATCCGGCTGTCGTCGCGAAACGCAATCACAGCCTTAGCGCCAGCTTTAGTCTCCAGCGTTTCCCCAGGATAGACACTTCCTCCCGCTACCAACATGCGCCGCGCGCCTGATCCATCCTGCACACTCAATTCCCCTTGCGCCGTCACCACCTTGGCACTGGCCTGCACAACATTCGGTCGGGGACTCTCAGGCACCTTAGCCGACTCTGCGCGGCATTCTGTGGTGCAAAGTCGGGCGTCAAAATCTGTGCCACGAATGCCTATAGTTGCGGTGTTTGTAATCACACGCGCAGAATTGGCAGATCCTTTGGAAATCAAGCCTGTGATAGCGCGAAAGCCGCCTTGGAGCAGCTGCATCACCATACTGTTGTCCGGCGCAGACTCCTTGAAACGGTATTGCTGAATCACAATATCAGAGTTCGGACGCACTGTCATACGGGTGCCGTCCTGCAACTTGATGACTGCCGAGGCTCCTTCTGAAGTGGTCAAGCGGTCGCCTTCTTTGAGTGGCAGACCTTTACCCAATGTTCTGGGCATCTGCCCGTTCGATTGGGCAAAACCCACACCTCGGGCAAAGTCGACTTCACCGACCGCTTGAGCCCAACTCATGGTGTGACTGAACAACACGCTTGCTGCAATAGCGAGTATCGGCGCCAAACTGCGTTGAACCATCGATTTCTCTAGGATCATGGACGGCATATTTGGCCCTCGGAAACGATGAGTTCTTTACTAAGATCGCGCTCTTTGTCTAGCTTCAACAAAGTATCGATAGGGTTCACGCTAGCGTCACCGCCCAGGTTGGGTGCTGTCTGCATGAGAGAAATAATCTGATCAGTGGCAAAAGTTCCGGAGGCTGGCGACCGCGGTGGGCTAACCGGTTGGCCACTCACCGAATACGAGACCGGCTGGTAGCCAGACGTAGCCAAAGGCCCAAAAGTCATGGTGCCACCTGCCGCAGCCCTTACACCTAGAGGCGCAAGAATCGAAGAATTTTGAGTTAGATTGCTCGCGGCGCTGACTGCAACTCCCCCCGATACGGATTCGATGGGGCCATTCAGAGTGATATTCCCGGCGCTAGTCAGGTTCGTCGCAATCAAACTGATATCGCCACCCGCTTGAATTCCGAGTTCTCCGATCGTTAAAGGGCTATTGGCCGTAAGCGACACTGAACCGTCGAGTGCGCTAACTAGAACCGTAGTGGATATACCTCCCGTGTTAATTACTTTGATACTTCCACCCACTGCTAACGCGCCCTGCAATTTCAAAGTACCGGTGTTCACCAATTCGATGTTGCCTGTACCTTTATTGGTTGCATTGAAAGCCAGTAGCTGATTGCCCGGAGCATTCAAATAAGTGCCGGCTGTTGAGTTGGTGGTTAAAGAGCCACTTTGAATACCGCCGTCAGATTGGCGAATGGCTCCGCTCGTGGCAGTAAGCACCACAACAGGTGACGTAATACTACGGACATTTAAGTCCCCACTTGTTTGCACGACGTCGACGCTACCAAAGGTGATACTGCCCGCAGATTGATTAAAGGAGCCATTTACTTTGAATGCACCGCTACCAGTTACGCTGCCACCGCTCTGGAGATAACCAGTCGATGTAAAACTATCACCAACTTGCAAGCTGCCACCGCTAATAGCAAAACCGCTACCGCTTGCTAAAGATTGCAGAAAGATGGCGCCAGCACTTGCATCCACTGTGACGACTCCCTGACCAGCGGGCACATTAACGGCCAAAACGTTCGCTCCATCTGGAATAACGTCCCAGTTGTTTGGATCACTCCAAAGTCCACTGTTGCCCTTACCCGTCCAAGATGACAAGGGACGCGCTGTTATGTTGGCTTTAGCGGAGTTGGAACTACCCACCTTGTAGTTGCCTCCATCCGCGCCATCCAGCCCAAACACACTAAACACGACTGGTTTACCGACGCCAACATCTTTACTGCTAAAGCTGCCCTGTGCACTTGAAAGAACAACTGAGTCGTTACCTACCAAACCTGCGAAACCAACCCCGCCAGTACCTGCCACTGCGGTTAGTTTTCCGTCATATTCTTTACTAAGCGCAGTTAAACCTGATACATCCAATAACTTTGGCGTAATGTCTGCGCTAGCCGTAGCGGTATTTCCTGAGAGGAAATAGTTCCCTCCATCGATGCCACTCAAATTCAGTGCATTCAAAGTAACCGTCTTTCCGATACCAACATTTTTATCAGAGAAGGCACCACTTCCTGAAAGCGTAACTACATCACCCGAGATCAAGCCCGACACTTGCCCCCCCGTTACCGTAGCTATCACGTTGCCATCGTAGACCTTGTTTCCTGCTGTGATGGAGGTCGGCGTGACAGACTTTGGTGTGATGGCTACAGTAGTTGCAGCTCCGGCTATGGAATAGTTAGAGGCCAATCCTGTCCCATCAACCAGGGCAACGTTAGCCAACGATACGGCTTTGCTAGACCCGGCGTTTTTGTCGGCCACTGCGCCGGTTCCAGAGAGATTAAGGGTTTCACCCGTAACTAGACCACTTAAGGTCAACATACCGGAATTAATGATGCTCGTGCCGTCATACGGCCGGTTCCCGCCGATGACTCCCAACAATGCAGGCGTAATGGCAGCAACCTGAGTGCCACCCGTGAACGTGTAGTTACTTGCAAGGCCAGTTCCATCGCCTAAAGCCAGACTTCCCAACGTCACTGTTTTGTTGGCGCCTACGTTTTTGTCGGCCACAGTGCCAAAACCTGACAAGGTCAATGTTTCGCTGTTTGCCAGTCCACTCAGCTTGAATATGCTCGCCTTGACGATGTCCGTACCGTCGTACGGGCGTGAACCTGTGAGACTCACGCTGGCCTGCGCGGGTGTTACGGCACCGATATTTCCACTTGCAGAAAATTGATAGCCGTAGATAGGTTTACTGAAGAAATACAAGTCCGAAGAGCCGCCAATTACGCCTCCTACCGAGCCACTGACAGTTACTGTTTTACCGGTACCGACATTGGGATCGCTCAAGTTGGCAGTGGTGGGGCTGGCCGATGCGGTGGATATATCGTCTAAACCCAAAGCTCCACTGAGCCCCCCTACTGACGCTCCACTGGGGCTGATACTGAGCCCGCCGTCATAAATTTTGCTTACGGCGCCAGTCAAGGAACCGGAAAGAACCGGCGCCGTGCTGTACAAAACGGCATTACCCGTACCAAGAACAGTCGACCCATTGACCGCGTTGTATTGCTTAAATGAGGGCGGAGCGCTACCAGTATTGAAAGTATCTGCCCCAGGAGTGCCCAAGTAAGCCAGCCAACGCGCACCTAAAGGCAAGGAAAAAGAACCACCAGCCCCATTGAAAGTCCCACCTGATATAAATTTGACGGCATCGCCAGTTACATTCGACCTGATAGACCCAGTAAGAGTAATTGCCCCGCCGGACTGGATAAGCGATGCCCCGGAATCTGCGTACAAACCACTCACGGTCAGCGCGTTGATGTCACGTAGCGAAACCTGCGTGCCAACCACATTGACAATGGCGAAATCGTTGGAGGGATTCATGAGAACCACACTGCCGTACCCTCCATAGCTACCCGCATTTATAGAGGCTGTAGACAGAGGATCAGACATTGTGATTGGGCCACCGGATTGAGAAATATTGGTGCCCGAGGTTGTACCGATTGACAAGCTACCGCCCGCTGTAATCGGCCCCAGACTTAACGCAGCGTTATTAAAGTAATTAATCTGGCCCGTACCCGTATTCATCACGCTGAGTGTATTTACTGTATTCCCGGGATTGGTCAGTGATACCGACCCGTTCCCCACCGGGTTCATTGTTATGTCCAACGTGTTGGCGGCTATAGCGCCAGTTTGAGACAGGGACGATCCATTAGCCAGGGGGTAGAGCGCTAACGTCCCTCCAATGTTTGCTGCGCTAATATTTATCGATCCATTGTTTTTCAAGGTGGCATTGCTCGAGCCCAGAGTGCCCAACGAAACTGCACCGGAAAAAGCGTTCGAAGCATCGGTGAGTGCAATGGATCCAATCCCGGCATCGAACAATGTAGTTCCACCGATCGAGATAGGTGCTGACTGCGTTATTGCACCATTTGCAACAACGGACAGGGTGGAAAAACTTGAGATGGAGCCAAGAGTTACTGCGCCCGTAGTTTTAAATCCGATGCCACCGCCCATGGAACTGGTAGCGCTAAAGGCTTTAATGTCGTTCGCCGGATCCGCCAAGGTTATCGCGCCATACGCACTGGCCGATACGCCGGAAGCCGATATCGGGGCTCCCCCTGATTGCGTGATATTCCCGCCGAAAGTGGCGGAAATTGACACAGCACCACCTTGGGTGTCTATAGCACCACCGATATTCACCGCTGTCGGGCCGTTCAACGTCACATTCAATGGGCTGCCACTGGTGCCGCTGATCGCGGCGTTAACAGAGACGCTTCCGCTAGTCGACGTCAATGTCAGCGTTGTTGCACTACCTGATGTTTTTGTAATCGGGGCGTTCACCGTAACCGCGCCGGTTGCGGCTAGCGAAAGATTGGCGGTATTCAACAAGGTACCGACCTGACCTGATGTAACAATACTGCTGCTGGTGCCAAAATCTGTGCTAAGAAGTCCCGCCAAAGTTACATCGTCGCCAATAATTGTGTCTCCATTGATGTCGGGGGCTGTGCTCTGAATAGTGAGCGTTGCAGGGTCCAAAAGCAAGATGCCCAATTTCCCTTTAGAAGAACTCAAATTCGCCGAACCTTGGAAATCAAGGAACTGCTTACCAGACACCTCCGCATGACCACCATCGCCACCCGATACGCCACCATGCGCGCTGACGGCGCCAGCAAAACGTGTCCCTCCATCAGACCACACTACCGCTGTGCCGCCATTGCCCTGAACAAGGGCATCGGCCTTCAGCCGAGCACCGGCAGTTACTACGGTTTGTGTGGAGTTACTCAACCGCACATCGTGCCCTTGCCAGCCCCCCCCCACCAGCACTTCCCCGCCTCCATTTTCGCCACTGACATTCAGTAGGGCAGTGCGCTGCAACAGCACTTTGTCAGCTGAGGCCCATACTTCGCCCCCCATTCCACCGCGCTGTTTAGCATCCACTTCACCAGAAATATTCAGCAGGTCTTGGCCTTTGAGAATGACTCGCCCACCCGAATCGCTCACCGCGGTGGCCTGAATCAAACCACTGTGTTTGAGCGTTCCGGCAAATAACCCAACCGCGTCGCCTTTAAGCGATCCGAGATTGACAACTGAGTTGGATGGCGCCTGCACTTGCAAGCGAATACCCTCCAGTCCGCGTTCGGTAATGTCGATTTGTCGCCCTGCCACAAGAATGGCATTGCCATTGGGTGCCTGAATCAGTGCATCCTGACCGGTTTGCACATTGGGCCCCAGCAAGACCACGTCCCCGGAACGGGCGAGCACTGTGCCATTCACTGAAACGTCGGCAGTGCCGATACTGCCATTTCCGAAACGCAGGCGCCCCGCCATTGCATCCTGATCACTCATCGCAAGGCTGGAAGCTGTAAAGCCCGCCGTATCCACCACAGCACCCGCCCCCACGGCGATCCCCGACTGATTTACCAACACCAAGCTACCGTTGCTGGACAGTGTTCCAAACAATTGGGACGGCGTGTTCGTCACCACACGGTTGATCGACGTGCTGTTGGCATTCGGCTGCTGGAAGTAGGTGCTGCTGCCAGCGGGGATAGAAAAGCTCTGCCAGTTGATGGCAGAAAAATTAGCACCTGCACCATTCTGGGTCGTAACTTGCAGATTGTTGCCGGTACTGACCGTTGCAACCTGGCCCACAACGGCAACACCACCCGTGGGGTTTGCTAGAACAGTCAAAGAGCTCGCGCTCCAGGCAACCGCAATCGAAAGCGCTAAAAGCCCCACTCCAACCTCTGGCGGCCGATGCAACTCAGCAGATTTGCTGCGCCGCGCAGCACCCCTGCCTACTGAAGTCCCGGTCTCAGCGATAGCAACCATGGCACCCAGGGCTTGATTCCATACGGTGCGGAAAATGTGGTTAAGAGAGGCTCCACTCGACATAATGCGACTCCAAGTGAGGCTCTTGAGGAATAAGCCTAAGGTGCGTTCATTACATCATATTGACGCGTTTCGCAGTAACAGAAAACTTCGCTCTATGTATGTACGGGCGGCGACATTGTGATTTTGGTCACACTGGTTCGCTGTAGATTCTGCATTGTGGCGGTAGCGCGGGTCTTTTGACAGCGTACTTATTAACCCGAGAAAATTGTCCTGGTCTTGGTATCCGATCACCGCCGCACCCTGGCGCTCCAGATTTCGGGCCAGGAAGAGATGCTCCTGATGCAACGGAATCAACAGCTGAGGCACGCCTCTGGACGCAAAATGTGCTGCTGTGCTGTGATTGCCGTGGTTGATAACCCAATCGGCCTCGTCAGCGACCCGATTGAGGTCTACGGGCTGGTCCACAAACACCAGTCCGTTTCCTTCAAAAGCCGCTCGTACTTCAGCAGGAAGCTGTCGGATAAACAACACCGCCCGCACCCGGCACGACCGCAAATCACTTAAAAACGACACTACCGACGGGAATGCATGCAAATAGGCAAAAACCTTCGAGCCGCTGCCTGCAGGCCAGGTCGGAGGCGATTGGCTTTGGGGAGGTTCGATACCCATGTACGTCGCACCCGATCTGGGACCAAAAGCATCGAGCAAGGGCCACGTCATCAAATAGCAATCGTCGGCTTGTCCGAAGATTGCGTTCAAATTGGGGAGTTCCGTCAGCCCAAATTGCGACCGCGCCGAATTGATCAGTTTTAATACTTCTGCATCATCTTGCAATAGGCCCGTTAGCACCTCCGACCTAGAAGCTGTCGTTGGAAACCGCAAAAACGGAGTCCCTGGGCGGTGACTTCCCGGCGGCGCCGTAAATCCATTGCCAACTAAGATTTTTTTGAACCGGCAACCATATGCGGCAATCAACGCCGTGGGGCTGTGCTCAAACAACACAATGTCGGGCAGCACCGAATCAAAGATGTCCCTCCAAGCACGCATATAGCGCGCAAGCTCATCCCGATTGTCAAAGCACTGTCGTATCAACAGGTGCGTAAAACTCGGAATGGGGGATGAAACACCAGCGCTGCTGTGCTGGCGGAATGGCGCCTGCAAATACTCAATGGGCCACTCACCAAACACTTGTCTGACGTTATGTCCTTCTTTCAAAGCCATCACGACACGGTAACCCTGCGCTAGCGCAACCTCCACCGGCAAACGTAACGTACTCAAGTGACCCAAATCGGTCCCTAATTCCCAAACACACAGAAGGGTTGCCATCGCGTCGCTCAGTGCGGGGTTTTAGGCATACGCTCAGGCTTATGCCGATTGACCCTGCAGCGCCGCCAAAAGTCTGGTTTTGGCGGCATTCACTTGGATGCGTATAAACCCGCCAATGGTCGCTAGCGCAGCCGTATCGGACAACGCATCTACGCTGCGTTGTATCAGGGTTTGCAGCGCCCCCGTATCGGACAGTGCAAAAACGATATCTTCCACGTATACGTAGTAGTCGCTTGCCAAGATTTGCCGAAAAAAGAGCTCCTTTTTCTTGTCGTCCAAGGTACCAGTACCACGCGACAGCGCTTGACCGATGCCAATCACAGGGACACCCTCGCGCCAGCCTGACACAGCGCAGTGGTAGGTGTCTGTGACCAACACTGTAGCCTTGCGCAAGACCGCCAGTTTGAAAGCCAGGCCATCCAGACCCTGTGGATGACCCAACCAATCCATAACCACCAAACGGGATTTCAGTTTGGCGGCTAGCTCATTGGAGAACTGCGTCAGGGCCGCATTCGCACCGGATCGGCCAAAGGTACACACTACAAAGTGATCGGGAATCTGCTGGGCGGCGATTTGGGCGGCGATTGGCATGGGCAATGCCGCATCAGCATCCAGAAAGAACGCACAGTCGCACCCCATAAAAAACCCCTGCGCAGGGACCAAGTGCTGAATCAAATTAGCCGACACAAAGTCCCGGGGCGCAACCAGTCGCGCAGCGCCATACAAAGTGGACAACGCGGATTGGTAACGGGGATTAGAAAACTCCTGAGCCGTTACGCCGTACAAAGTTCCACCAAACACAACGATTCGATCCCGAA
Organism: Burkholderiales bacterium; assembly: GCA_025363275.1. Taxonomy (GTDB): domain Bacteria; phylum Pseudomonadota; class Gammaproteobacteria; order Burkholderiales; family Burkholderiaceae_C; genus Allorhodoferax. The sequence continues at coordinate 58,993 of JANYEE010000149.1, forward strand.
AATCTTCAACCCGTGTCTCCAACAAATACAGTCGATACCACTGGTCTAGCAGTTGCGCAGGCGTACGACCCGCCACTTGTTGGGGATTTCCATACTGCCAATCGCAACAGCCATAACGCAGCCAATGCACGAAGTCACCCCAATAGATGACCGCATCAAAACGCTCCAACTCTGCCACATCGCTCAACAGGCGATAGCGCAGTGATCCTTCGCGGCCCTCCGTACTACGCACCTGTTTCGGATTGAAATACACCAACTCGTTGTCGCCCGGCAATTCCCGCATCAGACAAGCCAGGGCTAAATCTACCGACAGCATGCCGGGATTCAGGTCGGTAGGATCCGCGCAGATCACAGCAAACGACTTCATGGCGCGCGATTTAACTTAGGCACCATCAAATCGGGCTCCGATAAATCCTCAAACACACCCCGCGGCGGTTCGTACAACTGAAATTGCATGCCATAGCGCTGATTGGGGACGGTCGCATCGATGGCCTTCACGGCATGAAACGACTGGCGGGTCTTAAAAAATAGCAAAAAGTTGTTCGGCTGGTAAGGCGCTACTTTGCGCACCTCAAAGTCCTCGGGCTTATGGTGATTGTTACCCCAACAGCGTACCAGCGGGTTGCGATGTACGCACAGCTGGGTTCCGTACTCTTCAAATCCCGGCCGATCGGCAAATGAAAAGATGCAGGTGGCTACGCGTGTAGGAATATCAGTATGCGGACCGATGTAAAACCCAGGCTCGTGTCGCTGCAAAAATAATTCCTTGAGCAACAACTTAGTAAACCCCGGCATCGCCGCTAACTCACCGAAACGCAGCAGAAAGTACTCTGGATACTTGGCGATGATCACATTCGCAAACCAGTCATCGCCCAGCAAACATTGCTTGATGGCCTCCCAAAACGCCAGGTGTTCCGGCGCCGCCTGAAACACCTGGCTCTGGTGAAAATTAATCTGCTTACGAGCCCAGTACGGCGTCGTGGTTTTGGTAGGGGCCTCTGCAGCCGAGATCCACTCGGTGCCTACATTGCTCAGAAAAGGATTGGCCACCAGCAAGGACTGGTACACCGCTACCGGAAAAAAAATTTCAATGATGAGGTGCGGGAACGGTAGATGCACCAGTTGCGCGTCTCTGAACTTTTGCTCGATATGCTGGCGCAGGTTTTTGACCATGGTGCATTCTAAAGTTAGGTCCGCGCGTCCGCCAGTGCGCCATGTGCGAAAGCCTGCAATTGCAGGCCAATGCTTTGACTTGCTTCGGGCGAAAGAAGCTGTGCGCCCGCAGCAATGGCTGTATCCCAATGCGTCTGATCCCAAGTATTCGCACCGTGGTATGTATATACATAAAGATCTGGCCGGTCCAGCCCCACCAGTTGGTTCGCGTTAAACATCTGCATGACGGCAGGGGTATCTTCGCCCCTACCCAGCGCAGCGTATCGCGGAACCGCCCCGCGCTGCGCCACTAAGCTTCCCTCCCACAAACGTTGCGAGGACAGCAAGGCCCTCTGGGTCAGTGCATTGAACAGCACCCAGCGCAGCAGTACGCACCCGGCACGACGGCTGCTACGAATCGCCGCCATTTGCTCGGTCAACCGCGTAGGCGCACTCCAATCATCGTCATCCCACTGGGCGATGTATGTGCCACATGCATCTCGCACCGCGATATTACGCAGGCTACCCAAAGACAAGCGTGGCATGGCCTGCACTTCCAGGACCAAAATCCGCGGCTCATTCAACAGCCGCACATAGTCCCGCGTCGCAATATCGTCTGCCTCAAACAAGATGATCAGCTCACACGGGCTATAGGTCTGGTGCAGGAAAGAATGCACTGCCCGCTTCAACAACGCAACACGATTGCGAGTCACACAGATGCAGGAAACCAGCTCGGCGTCCAAGGCTCAGACTTTCAACGTGGGACAGTCACACCAAGACCCGCTCAATGCCCCCAGCATTGGCCGTCTGCACGTATTGCGGCAACCACTCTTTACCCAGAATCTGGTTTGCCATCTCCACTACGATGTAGTCGGCTTCCAGCAGACCTGTTTTCAAATCGTCCTGATAACGGTTCAAGCCCATCAGGCAGCTGGGGCAAGAGGTCAATATCTTGACGTTTTGGTCCGCGGTGACGGCACCTGAATCCCGCAGGGTGACTTCACCCGCCAAAATTTCCTCTTCTTTGCGAAAGCGAATCTGGGTCGAGATGTCGGGCCGTGACGACGCCAAACCACCGCTTTCTCCACAGCAGCGTTTGCTCTCAACGACACCATCGCCCAAGAGCGCAGTCACAGTCTTCATGGGGGCCTGCAGCTTCATGGGGCTATGGCAAGGGTCGTGGTACAGGTAGCCACCACCGCCCTTGTCACCCAAAGTGATGCCCTTCTCGAGCAAGTACTCGTGGATGTCGACAATACGGCAGCCCGGGAAAATTTTGTCAAATTCGTAGCCCTGCAACTGGTCATAACACGTGCCACAGCTCACCACTACGGTCTTGATATCCAAGTAGTTCAGCGTATTGGCGACACGATGGAACAGCACCCGGTTATCGGTGATGATCTTCTCGGCCTTGTCGCCCTGACCGCTGCCGCGCTGTGGATAACCGCAGCACAGGTAGCCCGGTGGCAGCACCGTTTGCACACCCACATGCCACAGCATGGCCTGGGTTGCCAATCCCACCTGGCTAAACAGTCGCTCTGAGCCACAGCCTGGGAAATAAAACACTGCCTCGGTATCAGCCGTCGTAGTTTGCGGGTTGCGGATGATCGGAACGTAGTCTTTGTCTTCAATATCTAACAAAGCCCGCGCAGAACGCTTGGGCAAATTACCCGGCATTTTCTTGTTGATGAAGTGAATCACCTGCTCTTTAACCGTCGCGGTACCCACCGTCGCGGGTGGCGCAGACGTTTGCTTGCGCGCCAACACGCCCAGCACCCGGTTGCCCAGGCGCTGCGCCTTGAAGCTCAAGCGCGTAGCGGTGCGTGCCAAGGCGATGGCATTCGGGCTGGCCGTGCTAATGAACCACGATTGAAACTCCGCGGCTGGCCGGAACGACTTCTTACCCATTTTGCGCAACAGATTGCGCATGTTCATGGTCACATCGCCGAAGTCAATCTTCACCGGGCACGGCGATTCACATTTGTGACACACCGTGCAGTGGTCGGCCACGTCTTCAAACTCTTCCCAATGGCGGATGCTGATGCCGCGGCGCGTTTGCTCTTCGTACAAAAAAGCCTCAATCAGCAAGGACGTCGCCAAAATCTTGTTGCGCGGGCTGTAGAGCAAATTGGCGCGCGGCACATGGGTAGCACATACCGGCTTGCACTTGCCGCAGCGCAGGCAATCTTTGACCGAATCGGCAATCGCGCCAATGTCGCTCCGCTGCATGATCAAAGACTCATGCCCCATCAGGCCAAATGACGGCGTATAGGCATCGCTCAAGTCTGAATTTCTTGCCAAATCGGCCTGAGGCCCAGGTAAAACATGCCTGGAATGCTCCTGATTTCGTAGCAACTTGCCTTTGTTGAAACGCCCTTCGGGGTCAATGCGGGCCTTGTAATCGGTAAACGGCTGTAGCTCGGCATCAGTCAAAAACTCCAGCTTGGTGATACCAATTCCATGCTCGCCAGAGATCACACCGTCCAGGCTGCGCGCCAGCACCATGATGCGTTTAACCGCACCGTGCGCGGCCTGCAGCATGTCGTAGTCGTCGCTGTTGACGGGGATATTGGTGTGCACATTACCGTCGCCCGCGTGCATGTGCAGCGCAATCCAGACCCTACCTTTAAGTACGCGCTGGTGAATTGCCGTGCACTCGGCTAGAACAGCTTCAAATGCACCACCAGTAAAGATGTCTTGCAGGGGCGCGCGCACCTGCGTCTTCCAGCTCGCGCGCAGGGTGTGGTCTTGCAACTGGGAGAACAATGGCTCCACATCATCCAACCAGCCTTGCCATTGGGCGCGCACGCTTTGCACCAGCGCAATGGCCTGCGACACGCGGTCTTCCAGCAGCTCAGGCGCGGGCACATCGTTAGCGTCATCCATCTTGCCCAGCGGTAAATTGCCCTGCTGCAAAAACTCAATCAGCGCATCGCACAGCGCCAGCTTGTTTTGCAAGCTCAGCTCGATATTGATGCGCTCAATGCCATCGGTGTACTCGGCCATGCGCGGCAGCGGAATCACCACGTCCTCGTTGATCTTGAAGGCGTTGGTGTGTTTGCTGATCGCCGCGGTCTTCTTGCGGTCCAGCCAAAACTTCTTACGTGCCTCGGGGCTGATGGCAATAAAGCCTTCGCCGCTGCGCGAATTGGCAATACGCACCACTTCGCTGGTCGCGCGGGCCACAGTATCGGCATCATCCCCGGCAATATCTCCCACCAGCACCATCTTGGGCAGGCCGCCACGCTTGGATTTGGTGGCATAGCCCACCGCTTTTAGGTAGCGGTCGTCCAGATGCTCCAGCCCCGCCAGCAGCACGCCGGTGCGCTTGGCTTCTGCGAACATGAAGTCTTTGATCTCGACAATACTGGGCACAGCATCTCTAGCGTGGCCAAAGAACTCCAGGCACACCGTGCGCGTGTGCTGTGGCATTTTGTGCACCACCCAGCGTGCACTGGTAATCAAGCCATCACAACCCTCTTTTTGTATGCCGGGCAGGCCACTCAAGAACTTGTCCGTCACGTCCTTGCCCAGGCCTTCTTTGCGGAAGGTCTTGCCGGGAATGTCCAGCCGCTCTTTGCGAATCGGCGTCTTGCCATCGGCCTTGTAGTACTGCAGCTCAAAGCTAGCCACATCCACATCATGGATCTTGCCCATGTTGTGGTTGATGCGGGTCACCTCCAGCCATTCAGCCTGCGGAGTGACCATGCGCCAGCTGGCCAGGTTGTCCAGCGCCGTGCCCCACAGCACAGCCTTTTTGCCACCCGCGTTCATGGCGATATTGCCGCCAATGCAAGACGCTTCGGCCGAGGTTGGGTCGACGGCAAACACATAACCCGCGCGCTCGGCCGCATCGGCCACGCGCTGCGTGACCACACCCGCCTCGCTCCACACCGTACCGACGGCGCTAGTCAGGCCTGGCAAGACTCTCATCTCGACCTCGGTCATGGCCTCTAACTTTTCAGTGTTGATAACCGCACTTTTCCAGGTCAGCGGAATCGCGCCACCGGTGTAGCCCGTGCCGCCCCCCCGCGGAATGATGGTCAGGCCGATGTCGATACAGCCCTTGACCAGGCCCGCCATCTCTTCTTCCGAATCCGGGCACAGCACCACGAAGGGGTATTCCACGCGCCAGTCGGTCGCATCGGTCACATGGCTCACGCGGCTTAGGCCATCAAATTTCACATTGTCTTTGGCCGTCAGCTTGTAAAGCAGCCTTTGCGTCTTCTTGCGCAAATCCGCCATTGCGGCAAACGACACATCGAAAGCGCTCACGGCTCTGCGCGCTGCGCTCAACAGGGTCACCACCATGCCATCACGCTCGGGATCTGCTTGCGGAGTACGGCGTTTTTCGACCTCACCCAGGCGGTGGTTCAGCGCGTCCACCAGCAGGCGCAAACGCTTGGGGTTGTCCAACAGGTCGTCCTGTAAGTAGGGGTTGCGCTGCACCACCCATATATCACCCAGTACCTCGTACAGCATGCGCGCTGAGCGGCCGGTGCGGCGCTCACCACGCAGTTGATTCAGCAGGTCCCAGGCGGACTCGCCCAGCAGGCGAATCACGATTTCTCGGTCCGAAAATGAGGTGTAGTTGTAGGGAATTTCACGGATGCGCTCATGCGCATACTCCGGGATGCCCGTGTCTGACAGAAGGTGGGTGAGCGAGGTGGGAGCGTTCATCAGGGGTCTACGGTTGAGGTGGCCGAGGCTGTCGCGGCCACTTTGGCAGAAAGTTGATGTTAACGCAGTGCAACAAACACACGGTTTTCGCTGGTAGAAACCCCCTTCCGGTAACGCGAAAGCCTGGGGTGTAATGTGACGATGACACCCTCGCAGCCCCTACCCGCCTGGCCGTATCCCCGCTGGATTGCCCACCGCGGCGCGGGCAAGCTGGCCCCCGAAAACACGCTGGCCGCCTTTCGCCTGGGCGCCAGCTACGGCTACCAGATGTTTGAGTGCGATGTGAAACTCAGCAGCGATGGTGTGCCGTTTTTGCTGCACGACAGTAGCTTGACGCGCACCACCGACGCCAAGAACAGGCTTCCGTACAACAGCAGCTCCACGGCTGGCGACCACCCCTGGGCGGTGTTGGCGGTGTTGGACGCCGGCAGTTGGCACTCCCCAGCCTTTGCCGCCGAGCCCCTGCCCACGCTGGATACCATTGCCGAGTTCTGCCAGGGCAATCGCTTGCTGGTTAATCTGGAAATCAAACCCACACCTGGCATGGAGCGGCCTACCGGCGAAGTGGTTGCTCACAACGTGCAGCGTTTGTGGCGCGATTCCGCTATCAAGCCCCTGCTGACTTCGTTTGACATACCCGCACTACAAGGCGCACGAGCCGCCGAGCCCGACCTTCCCCGCGGTTTGCTGCTGGACGCCATGCGCCCTGATTGGCTGGATGTGGCGGACAGGCTAGGCTGCCAGGCGGTGGTGTGCAACTACAGGCTGTGGAATGCCCAGACCGTGGCGCAAGCTAAGGCTGCAGGCTTACGGACCCTGAGCTACACGGTAAATGACGAGGCTGCGGCCCAACGTCTGATCGACTGGGGCACGGACGGCCTCATCACCGACCGCGTGGATTTATTTACCCCAGCGACCTGAGCTGGCTTGCGCGGCGCAGCACAGCAGCAGCATGGCGGCATAGGTCGCCATCTTGCCGTCATTGCCGAAAAACCAGAGCCCGAGCAGCAGCGTCACGGCACCTGCTACAAAATTAATAGCTACCTGGGCAGGAAACGTGCGGGCCCCAGGCCGTTTTCGTATTAAAAATGGCCCCAGCAACGCCAAAACAAGGGCCACCACCAACGCTGGCGCCAAGAGGTTGAAAAGGTGATTAAGTGTGTCCGACGGGCCCATAAGTTACGGGATTTTATAATTAGTGTCTAAACATATGGCAGTCTGGACATTAGGCATCAACCACACGACCGCGCCGTTGGACTTGCGGGGCCGTTTTGCGTTTGCCGAAGACCGCATCGAGCCGCATTTGCGGGGCCTGCGCCAAGCGCTGTCCCGTAGTCCCGAAGCAGCCATTGTCTCTACCTGCAACCGCACTGAGATTTATTGCGCGGGCGACGCCACCGAGCTGGAACCCACGCTGCAGTGGCTGGCCGGAATGGGGGGCGTGTCCGCCAACGACCTGCGCCACCACACCTACCGCCTGGAAAATGACGCTGCCGCGCGCCACGCCTTCCGCGTCGCCAGCGGGCTGGATTCCATGGTGCTGGGTGAACCTCAAATTTTGGGTCAACTCAAAGACGCCGTGCGCGCCGCAGACGCAGCCGGCGCATTGGGCACGACCTTGTCCCAGCTCTTCCAGCGCTCATTTGCGGTGGCTAAAGAGGTGCGCACGTCCACCGAAATTGGCGCGCACAGCATCAGCATGGCTGCTGCCGCGGTGCGCCTGGCGGGCAATTTGTTTGAAGACTTGGGCAAAGTCAAAGTGCTCTTTGTAGGCGCTGGCGAAATGATCGAACTATGCGCCACGCACTTCTGTGCCAAGAACCCCAAAAGCATCACCATTGCCAACCGTACGCTGGAACGCGGCGAAAAACTAGCCAGCCGCTTTGGCGGCGAGGTGATGCGCCTGGCTGACCTGCCCGAACGGCTGCACGAGTTTGACGCAGTGATTAGTTGCACGGCGAGTACCCTGCCCATCATTGGTCTGGGAGCCGTAGAGCGAGCTGTCAAGAAGCGCAAGCACCGGCCCATGTTCATGGTCGACTTGGCCGTGCCGCGCGATATTGAACCCGAGGTAAAAGCCCTGGGCGACGTGTATTTGTACACCGTGGATGACCTGGCCAACGTGGTTCAAACCGCGCAGGCCAACCGCCAGGCCGCAGTGGCACAGGCCGAGGCCATTGTGGATGCCGGGGTACAAAGCTTTATGCATTGGGTGGACCAACGCAGCAGCGTGCCACTGATCCAGCAACTCAATGCCCAGGCGGAAGACTGGCGTGCAGTTGAACTGGCCCGCGCCCGCCGCGCGATCGCCAAGGGCGATAACGTGGACGATGTGATGGAAAGTCTGGCGCGGGGTTTGAGCCAAAAGATGCTGCACGGGGCATTTGCGGAGTTGCATGCGGGGGATGCCTCTGCACGTGAAAGAGCCAGCTCTGCGATTCAGCATTTCTTTCTGCGCAAATGATGTTGCCCCCACGTTCGCTCATTGCGTGTAGCTCTCTGCCCCCCAAGGGGGCCGCGCTTGCTTGGGGCGGCCCTGCGCGGCGCGCGCGTTAGCTGCGCTGGCACCCACTCTCCTCCAACCCCTCTCCCCCGCTGTGCGAGAGGGGAGCCTAACAGCCACATTTTGTTTTTTCGCTTCGACGCGGGCCTTACCGGCGCTGCGTTGATCGTCACCAGCCTTGTTTACCTATGAAACCTTTTTTACGCCAACAACTTGCCCGTTATGTCGATCGCCTGGGGGAGCTGGAGTTTTTGCTCTCGCGCGAAGACATCATGAAGGACATGGAGCAGTTTTTGAAACTGTCGCGAGAGCACACCGACACGGCTGCGGTGGCCAGCCGTTGGGTGCGCTACCAGCATCGCGAAGCCGATCTGGCGGGTGCACAAGAGATGAAAAGTGACCCCGATATGGCAGAGATGGCCGAGGAGGAAATCATATCGGCCGCGGCCGAGTTGGCACAGTTGGAAGCCGAGCTACAGCGCATGTTGCTACCCAAAGACCCGGACGATGCGCGCCCCGCGTTTGTAGAAATACGCGCCGGCACGGGCGGGGATGAATCGGCGCTGTTTGCGGGCGACCTGCTACGCATGTACACCCGCTACGCCGACCGCTGCGGTTTCAAAGTCGAGATGGTTAGCGAGTCCCAAAGCGAACTAGGCGGCTACAAGGAAGTGGTGGTGCGCATGGAAGGCCACCACAACGGCACGGGCGCCTATGGTGCGCTGAAGTTTGAATCGGGCGGCCACCGCGTGCAGCGCGTGCCCACCACTGAGACCCAGGGCCGCATCCATACCAGCGCCTGCACCATCGCCGTGCTGGCCGAGCAGGATGAGGCTGAAGCCATCAAGATCAACCCGTCAGATCTGCGCATCGACACCTACCGTGCCAGCGGTGCGGGTGGCCAGCACATCAACAAGACCGACTCTGCAGTGCGTATCACGCACATCCCCACCGGCATCGTGGCCGAATGCCAGGACGGCCGCAGTCAGCACAGCAATAAGGCCCAGGCCCTCAAGGTGTTGACGGCCCGAATCCACGAAAAAGACCGCTCTGAGCGCGCCGCCAAAGACGCGGCTGAACGCAAGAGCCTGGTCGGCAGTGGCGATAGAAGCGACCGGATTCGGACCTACAACTTCCCCCAGGGCCGACTCACCGATCACCGCATCAACCTGACGTTGTACAAGCTGCTGCAGATCATGGAAGGCGACCTGCAAGACGTGGTGGATGCGCTGCAGGCCTATGAGGCCGCTGAGCAACTCGCGGCCCTCGAGCTGAACGCTTAAAGCTTAAACACGCTCACCACCTGCACCAGTTCGTTAGCCTGGGCTTTGAGGCTGCTGGCAGCCGCGGCCATTTCTTCGACCAAAGCGGCGTTTTGCTGCGTGGCTTGGTCCATTTGGCTCACAGCCTCACCCACTTGCGACACACCCAGGCTTTGCTCATTGCTGGCAGCACTGATCTCACCCATGATGTCCGTCACGCGTCGGATGCTGCTGACCACCTCGGTCATAGTCACACCCGCTTTGTCCACCAGCGCCGTGCCGAACTCGACCCGCTCCACACTGGTGTTGATCAGCGATTTAATCTCCTTCGCGGCCTCGGCACTGCGCCCGGCCAGGCTGCGAACTTCCGACGCCACCACCGCAAAGCCGCGGCCCTGCTCTCCCGCGCGCGCGGCTTCCACCGCCGCATTCAACGCGAGGATATTGGTCTGAAACGCAATGCCGTCAATGACGCTAATGATGTCGCCGATCTTGCGCGAGGCAGCGTTGATA
>JANYEE010000157.1 GCA_025363275.1 Burkholderiales bacterium
TGTTTATTGAACTGGTAGCGGGCGCGCACATCGGCCACCAAGTATTCGCTGACACCCTGGTAGGTGAAGCCATTCACATCGGCATTGTTTAAGGTGCGGAACTGCGGGCCGCTGTAGCGCAGGCCCAGGCTGGTGATCCACTGCGGGCTCCAGCGGTAGCTGGCCAAGGCGGTGGCGCGCCAGGCCGGAATATTCGGCTGGCGCCTGCCGATGGTGTCGCCCGGCACGGCCACAAAACCCGCGTTCTCGCGGATGGTGGAGTCGGTGTAGGTGATGCTGGCAGACAAATACAGCCCCTTGCGCAACACATTCTCGGCATTCACAGCCAGCTCCAGCCCCGTGGTCTCGATGCGGCCAATGTTCTGCACGCGGCTGATATTGCGGTTGGCTGTGGGGTCGAAGGTCAATTGGGAATACAGCGCATCCTGGGTGTTTTCCCCAAAGAAGGTCGCACGCCACTGGGCACCACGCCACTCTTTTTCCACGCTCAGCTCGGTAGTCCAGGATTTCTCAGGCAAGAGGTTCGGGTCGTTGAGGTACTGGGAATTGGTGGTGGAAGTCGCGCCATACAGCTCGGCCACGGTGGGGAAACGCACCGCGCGGCCCAGCGAGGCTTTGAGCACCGTGTCGGCCGCCCACTGGTAAGACAGCGCGGCTTTGGGCGATGCGAAGCTCTCGCTGCGGCTGTCGTAGCTGCGGTTGGCCACATTGCCGGGGCCGAAGGTGGTCTGCCCATCGGTGGCGGCCCAATTCTCCAGCCGCAGGCCTAGCACGGTCTTCCAGTCCTTGGCGAGCGTCCTGCTGTCTTGTGCATAGGCAGCCTGGGTGGTGGTGGTGCCACCCACGGCGTTGGCTGGGCTGCCGGGCGCATCCGTCATCCAGTTGCCGGAAATGTTGGAGGTGATGCTGCTCAATGTGTAGCGGTCTTGCTGCACGCCAAAGTCCACGGTATGCGACCCTGGCGCAGGCTCCCCGGGCTGCGACAGCGCCACTTGTGGTCGCCAGGTGCCCTTGAGCGCCAGGCTCTTCCAGCCCGTGCCGCCGCCATCGACCACGGTACCCGCACCACCGGCCAATGCGCCGGGTAGCACATTGGCGGCGGCGTTGCGGCGGTTCAGGTCTTGCTCGTAATTCAGTTGGTTGGCGGCCAGCTCCCAGTCCAGCACGCCCTGGGTGCGCGTCTTCAGTGCATTGATGTTGATTGCACCGCTGCTCACCGTGTTGCCGTTGGCATCTTGCAGGTACGACTTTCCGTGGCCCTCCGAGGTATTGGCCCAACTGGCCAGGGTGTAGTGGGCGCGCAGCGTGGGCGTGACATCTAAAGCCAGCTTGAGCTTGGCATGGTCCTGAATCGTGTGGTATTGCGTGCCCGAGCCCAACACCAACCAAGGCTGATTGGCGTTATTCGCGTCCAGCACCGCGCCGGTCACCGGCGTACCGGCCGTACTGGCCACGCCCACGCTTTTGAGGCGCGTCGCGAAGGTCTGTGGCTGGCCGTCGCTGTCGTTGCGGTTCAGGTTGACAAACCAGGCCCAATCCCCCGCCTTGCTGCCCACCGAAGCGCTGGCCTGGCGGGCTTGGTAGTTGTACTTACACCATAAAGCGCATTGGGTTGGTGCGAGATACCGATCTTTGCTGTCGCTTGCAATTGGGTCGGCATGCGGGTCACATAGTCCACCACCGCACCCACCGAGTTGCCGGGGTAGGCGGCCGAAAACGGCCCGTACATGACGTCCACCCGGGCGATTTCCTCAGGCGTGACCATGCCCCAGCGCGGCGCATAGGTTGCGCCATTGCCCAGGTAGTTGGACACCAGCACACCATCCACATACACCGCCGAGCGCGCGCTGTTGCCCGTGCCCGAAGCGCGGCTGGAGAGCACGGCGTGGTTGTAGTCACCGATGTAGCGCTTGCGAACCAAAAGGCTGGGGAAGTACTTGAGCGCATCCTCGCTGTCGGTAGCGTTGACGGTGTTGGCAATGTCCTCCCCCGTGACGCCCTGCAGGGTGGTGGGAATCTGGGTGGGTAAGGACGAGGGCTGCGCGCTCGTAATAGTGACCACGCCCAGGCTGCGGCTGGGGGCGGCGGGGGTCTGCGCCAAGGCGGAAACCGTGACGAAAGGGAATGCGGCGGCGCATGTCATCGCAAGACGGGAAAAAATGCATGGAAACTCCGAAAAATCAATGAAAACAGGCTGAGGCCCAGGTAAAACCTGCCTCAGCTGCTATGAATTTGATAGTTCAGAGAGTCGGGGGGCCACGCGCCGGTAAGGGCGCTGCGGTGCGCGCAGCAATGTGCGCAGCAGGGATACTTTGCAGGGCATAGGCCAGCGGCTGGGTCGGCTCAACCGTCTGCGCCGCCACCGGCGGGGGCGGTGCAGAGAGGCTTGCGCACAGCGGGCAGTCCATGCTGGCGCTAGTCACTTCGGAAGTGCTGCCGTCATCGGCTGTGACCAGCACCTTCATGGCGCCGGAGCCAGTACACACCAGCAACACATTTTGCGGCTTGACGATGGGCGAAGCCACCGCCACACCCAGCGACAACACCACCCACGCCAGCACCAGACGGGCCAGAAAAGTGAAGTTGCGCAGGCTTTGCATGGCCGCAATTATCCACGATGCCCTTTCATGTCATATTCCAGCCGTTACGATGGCGACTTGCCCAGGGCCGCCCCACCATGAACGACTACACCTTCCTGTCCGCCACCATTTTGTTGGTGCTGATTACCGACCCGATCGGCAATATCTCCATCTTCGCCAACGCACTCAAGCACGTAGCCCCCGAGCGGCGACCCCATGTCATCGTCCGCGAAATCCTGATCGCGTTTGCACTATTGCTGACCTTTATGTTTGTGGGCGAAAAGTTTTTGGATGTGATGCACCTCAACGAGTTGTCGTTGCAAATCGGCGGCGGGGTGATCCTGTTTTTGATCGCCTTGCGCATGGTGTTTCCCCCACCGGCGGGCCAGGAAGAAGAATTACTGGTGGAGCCTTTGATCGTGCCGCTGGCGATTCCGATGATTGCTGGCCCTTCGGCGTTGGCCACAGTATTGCTATTGGTGTCGCAGCAACCTGAGCGCCGCCTGGAATGGATTGGCGCGCTGTGTGTGACGATGCTGGTGAGCGCGGTAGTGCTGCTGTCGGCTGAGCGGATTCAGCGCGTGGTGGGTGACCGGGTGGTGATTGCACTAGAGCGGCTGATGGGCTTGGTGCTGGTGTCGGTGGCGATTGAGATGATGCTCAGCGGAGCCAAGGTATTTATTCTGCGGCTGATGAATGGGCAGGGTTTGTAGATATTGGTTTGGGTTATTGGTTGGTGGTCGCAGGCTGACGCGGCACTCAGCTCCGCGGCTGTCCCCCGCCACGGCTTAGGGCCGTGGGCTCCTCCTTGATGCCGCGGCGCTGAATGCCACGCCAACCTGCTCCAACCCCCTCCCAAAGATCGCTCTGCCGCAACACACCGCCTAAGAGACTGGGGTGAATAGCGCAGCGGCATCAAGGAGGAGCAGCCGGCCCGAGGCCGCTGCGGGGGACAGCCGCGGAGCTATTCACCCCAGCCTCTTAGGCAGCGAGCTAAACAGAGACAGCAGGTGCCCGATGTTCCAGCACCGTGGCCCGCGTCCGCTCGGCGTACTTGAGCCATTTGCGTTGCTTCCAACGCCGGTACATCATCAGCCCGCGCAGCCACTCGTCGGCGGTCATGGCGATCCAAACGCCCACCAAGCCCCAGCCCAGGTAGGTACCCAAAAACCAGCTGCCCAGCACCATCACGCCCCACATGGAAAACACGCCCATCACCACCGGGTAGCGCGCATCTCCGGTGGCTCGCAGGGCGTTAATCACCACCAGGTTGGACACGCGCCCCGGCTCCAACAACACGCCCATGCGCATCAACAACACGCCAGTGGCAAGGATGGCAGGGTCTTGCGTGAAGCACGCCAGTAGCCAGGGCGACAACCAAGCTACCGCGCTGGCCACGGCCAGAGATATGACCAGCCCCACCCGCACACTGCGCAACACCTGCCGGTACGCGGCATCAAACTCCCCAGCCCCTACCAGGTGCCCGATGATGATCTCGGTCGCCAAACCTATGGCCACACTGCACAGCACCACCACCCAGACCAACTGCATGGCGTAGCTTTGCGTGGCCAAGGTCTGGTCGCCCATGCGCGCAGTAAACGCGGTGATAGTCATGAAGGCCAAAAACCAACTGGCATTCTCCAGCGCGGCCGGCAGGCCGATATGCAAGATGCGGCCCAGCCTCTCTTTAGAGAACTGAAAGAAATCCGCCAGCCGAACGCGCAAATGGATGCGATAGCGCAGCAGCGCCCACATCACCGCGCAGGCCACGATGCGGCTAAAGACAGTGGAGAGTGCCACGCCTTCTACGCCCATTTTGGGTGCACCGAACAGACCAAACAGCAGGATGCAATTGCCAATCACGTTGAGCACGTTTTGGCCTATGGCCACGACCATGGCATCGCGCGTGTGGCCGTGGGCGCGCAGCACGGCAGAAATGGACTGGATCATCGCCTCCAGAAACAGCGTAGCGCCCATGATGGACAGGAAAGGCAGCGCATACCCCTGCAGCGCGGGCGAAAGCTGAATCAGATCCAGCATGGGCTTGGCCAGGACCAGCACCAGCACGCTGGCAATCAAGCCAAACCACGTATTCACGCCAATCGCCGTAGCTGCAATGCGGTCTGCCCCGGCGCGGTCGCCGCCGCCCAGGTGGTGGGTGATCACCACACTGGTGCCTATGCCCACGATGCCGAACAGCACCACAAACAAAATGATGATCTGGTTGGCCGAACCCAGCGCGGCCACGGCACCGTCCGAGATATGGCTGACCATAAAGGTGTCGATCACCCCCGTACTCATGTGCAGCAGTTGCTCTACAAAAATCGGCCACGCCAGCGGCAGGAGCCGGTGGCGTGCGGCGGGAGCACTTTCAGCCTTTGACAAGCTCTTGCTCAATCGCACCAAATACGCTGACGCCATCGCGGCTTTTCATCTCGATACGAATGGTGTCGCCAAAGCGCATGAATTCGGTCGCGGCTGCGCCATCCTGGATGGTTTCCATCGCGCGTTTTTCGGCAATGCAGCTATAGCCTTTGGGCCAGTCGGTGCGGGCCTTGTCGCCCGTGCCCTTGGTGGTACCGATATTGCTCACCGTACCCGAGCCAATGACCGAGCCGGCCCGCACATTGCGGGTTTTGCACAGGTGAGCAATCAGTTGGCCAAAATGAAAAGTCATGTCGGGCCCGGCTTCGCACATGCCGACCTTGCGGCCATTCCAGGTGCTTTGCAGCGGCAGGTGTACGCGGCCCTTGATCCAGGCATCGCCCAATTCATCCGGCGTGACCGCCACCGGGCTGAACGCGGTGGCCGGCTTGCTCTGCACAAAGCCAAAGCCCTTGGCCAGCTCGGCCGGAATCAAATTGCGCAGGCTCACATCGTTGGCCAGCATCAGTAGGCGGATACCATCGAGCGCACGCTCCGCTGTGCAACCCATAGGTAAATCACCGGTGATCACGGCCACTTCGGCTTCAAAGTCGATGCCCATGTCTTCATTCAACGCTACGATGGGGTCGCAGGGCCCCACGAAGTCATCGCTGCCGCCCTGGTACATCAGCGGGTCCGTGTAGAAACTCTCGGGCACCTCGGCTCCGCGGGCCTGGCGCACCAGTTCCACGTGATTCAGATAGGCCGAACCATCAGCCCACTGGTAGGCGCGGGGCAGCGGCGCCATGCACTGTGCGGTATCGAACGGAAAGGCGTGCCGCGATTTGTTACTGTTCAGAGCATCAAAAACGTCTTGCAACTGCGGCGACAGGTAATTCCAATCGTCCAGCACCTGTTGCAAGCGGTTGGCAATATGGGTGGCGTAGTGGGCGGTTTGCAGGTCGCGCGACACCACGACCAATTGGCCGTCGCGGGAGCCATCTTTATAAGTTGCGAGTTTCATACGGGAATTGTCGCTCTGAATTAAACTGGAAACGTTATACCGGGATCACCTATCCAACCGCTCAACCTGCAGCCCAGATCCCTAGACCCGCCCATGCCCCCTGAAACACCCACTGCCCCCGCACGCAAAACATCCACCAGTCTCGCAGCCCTGACGACAGTAGTTTTGCTCGCCCACGTCGGCGTGTTGTACGGCTCGCCGGTGGCACTGGTAGCCCACGGCTATGCGCCGGAAGTGGCCTTCAATACGCGCATGATCGCCTCGACGCCTACCAGCCATCCCCAACCTGTGGAGCCACCGCCACCGAGTGCGCCAGTCGCGCGGGCCATGCCTCGCGGCCAGGATATCGCCCGCCCCCAAGCCCCCATCAACCCAACGGCGAACGCAAGCGCAGGGCAGGAGGCCGCTGCTGCATTAGCAGCCTCTGATGCAGTCGGGCCTTTAGAGCCCACTTTGGCAGCTCCACAGCCCAATGCCGATGGCGTTGTGTCGCAATTTTTGGCAGCCAGCGCCCCACCGGCCAACCTGAAACTCGCCAGCGAGACAAAACTTTTGGCCGCTGCCGATGATGCCAAACCCTTGACGGGAACCAACGCTGGCGCTGGTGGCCCTACTACCAGATCGACCACCGCTGGCGGAGCGACTCAAAATTTTGCGTTTCCCCCGTCGACGCACCTCAAATACAGCATCAACGGTGAGGTCAAAGGTTTCCCCTACTTTGTCAAAGGCGACTTGCAGTGGAAGCAAGACGGCAAAACCTATGACGCGCGCATGGAGGTCAGCCACTTCTTACTGGGCTCTCGGGTTCAAACCAGCCGTGGCGATCTAGGCGTTACCGGCCTGGAACCGATCCGATTTGGCGACAAAGTGCGCAGTGAAGTAGCGGCGCACTTTGACCGCAGTAAGGGCAAAGTTACCTTCAGCGCAAACACGCCCGAGGCGCCGCTGGTCACTGGCATGCAGGACCACCTCAGTGCGCTGGTGCAGTTGGGCGCCATGCTCGGCGGCGCACCAGGTGGTTATCCAGAAGGTACAACCGTGCCGTTGGAAGCGGTTGGCCCACGCTCGGTAGAGTCTTGGGTGTTCAAGGTCGGCCCGCAAGAAAAGCTCACGCTGCCCGGCGGACAAGTCAGCGCCATTAAGCTCGTGCGAGAGGCTGTGGGCGACTACGGTACCCGCGGCGAGGTCTGGTTAGCGCCTTCCATGGGTTATTTGCCGGTGCGGATTCGCCTGATTGAGCCCAATGGCAACTTCGTCGACCAAAAGTGGTCGGACACCGTCGCACCTTGATTTTGGACCGGGCCAACCCATCTGCAGGTTTAGCCCTATCATCAATCACCATGCATACGCTTTACGACTCCGAAACCTACTCCGTGACCCATATGCTGGCCAATGCCGACGCAGACGGCAATCCAGCCAAAGCGGCCCAACCCTCAGAGCATTACCCCGCCGGCATACCGCTGCTGGCGCGCCACGGCTTTGAGATTGTGGACAAGCGATCGGGTAAAGAGGTGTATCTGGACGGATCGTGGGCAGAGCTGTTTCAGCGCCATATCGTGGCATGGCAGGTGAACACACCGTCCCAAGAAGAAGTAGAAGCCACGCTGGAACAATACGCCGAACTGGCTCAAAACCCGGTAGTAGTGCACTAAACGCCCACGCCTGCGCTGCTGCGACAATGGCGGCATGAGCAAGACCTACATCCTGACCCTCTCATGCCCAGACCGCCTGGGCTTGGTGCACTCCGTCTCGGGCTTTTTGCTGGAGCGTGGTTGCAACATTGAAGAAGCCGCCCAGTACAACGATCCGGATACGGGCTTGTTCTTCATGCGTGTGCAGTTCAGCTGCGTGCGCCTCACCTACGCTGATCTGGGCTCCCAGCTCAACCACTTTGCCAAGCCCCTGCAGATGAAGTGCACCCTGCACGCTACGGCGCAGCCCATGCGCACGGTGATTTTGGTCAGCAAAGAAGGGCACTGCCTGAACGACTTGCTGTTCCGCTGGAAGAGTGGCCTGCTACCGGTCGATATCCGGGCCATCATTTCCAACCACCGCGAGTTTTATCAACTCGCCGCCAGCTACAACGTGCCGTTTCACCATGTGCCTGTCACGGCCAATAGCAAGGCATTGTCGGAAGCCAAACAGCTTGAGATTATCGAAGCCGAAGGTGCAGAACTGGTGGTGCTGGCGCGCTACATGCAAATCCTGAGTGATGAGATGTGCCGCAAACTGGCTGGCCGCGCGATCAATATCCACCACAGCTTTTTGCCCAGCTTCAAAGGTGCCAAGCCCTATTTCCAGGCGCATGACCGTGGCGTCAAACTGATCGGTGCTACAGCCCACTACGTGACAGCCGATTTGGACGAGGGCCCGATCATTGAACAGGACGTGGCCCGTGCAGACCACAGCAAAACCGTGGAAGACCTGACAGGCATGGGTCGCGATACCGAGAGCCAGGTGCTGGCCCGCGCCGTGAAATGGCACAGCGAACACCGCGTGCTGCAAAACGGTCACAAGACGGTAATTTTTAAATAGGAAGCGGCAAGTTCACGCAGGGCCGTCCCAAGCGGACTTAGCCCCCTCGGGGGGCAGCGACCCGCGCAGCGGCGGAGCGTGGGGGCTAGTTCACAACTCGAAGCGGCCCACCAATTGGTCCAAGGACTGGGCTTGCTCATCGAGCGACTGGGCAGCGGCTGCGCCTTCTTCCACCAGTGCAGCATTTTGTTGGGTACTTTCATCAAGCTGCGCAATCGCCTGGTTGATTTCTTCGATACCTGCGCTTTGCTCCAGCGACGCACCCGAAATCTCGCCCATCACCACACTCACCTGCTCCACCGTCTTCGCCATTTGGGCAATGGTTTGGCCGGCGCTCTGGGCCAGTTGCGCACCCTCTTTGACCTGCTTGGTAGAAGTGTCAATCAGGTTGCTGATTTCTTTGGCGGCAGCCGCACTGCGCTGGGCCAGGTCGCGCACCTCGGCGGCCACTACCGCAAAACCACGGCCTTGCTCGCCAGCGTGTGCGGCTTCCACGGCGGCATTCAGCGCCAGGATATTGGTGCGAAATGCAATGCTCTGAATGGCTCCGATGTTGGAATGAATCGCCTGCGTACTCTGGCGGATTTTCTCCATGGTTTCCACCACATGGGCCACCACCTGGCCGCCCTGCACGGCGGCGCGGCTGGCGCTGCCCGACAACTCTGCCGCGTGCGATGCACTGTCGGCGTAGCGTTTGGCTATCGCAGTCATTTGTTCCACATTGGTGGTGGTTTTCTCCAGCGAGGCCGACTGCTGTTCGGTGCGGCGCGACAAGTCCAGATTGCCCATCGAAATTTCACGTGAGGCATTGGCCACCAGTTTGGAACTGCCCGCAATCTCGCTGATGGTTTGGGCCAACTGGGTTTGCATCTCATGCAAGGAATACAGCAGGCTTTCCTGGTCATTGCGCTGGAGTGCGATGTCCATCGACAACTCGCCTTTGGCGAT
Organism: Burkholderiales bacterium; assembly: GCA_025363275.1. Taxonomy (GTDB): domain Bacteria; phylum Pseudomonadota; class Gammaproteobacteria; order Burkholderiales; family Burkholderiaceae_C; genus Allorhodoferax. Next base: position 9,451 of record JANYEE010000157.1, read on the forward strand.
ACGGCTGGCAATCGATTTGGCATACGCAGGCTCTCCGCCCAGTTGGCGCTCTAGGCGACGCGTTACCCAACCACTGATACCCAGTGCAAACACTACCAATACCAGCGTGATTACCGCCACCCAAATCAACGACATCTTGTAGATTTGCGCGGCGGATGCGATGGTCGCCTGGGCAGAATCGCTGCGCTGCTGCACCAGCGTATCCACAATCTTTTCCAGCTTGCGCGTGTCATTGAGCAACCCAGCATCTTCCAACGGAACTTGCCAGTTCATTTCCATCAGTACCAAAGGCTGAGCTTTCACCAACACCACAAAGGCGCGCATGCGTTTGGACCAGCCGGCCATGGCGTCTGACAATTGTTGGGCCTGTGCCTGCGAGTCTGGCGTGTTGGCCAACTTTTGCACGGCCTCCATGCGCTGGGCGATCTCGGTCATGCTGGCTTCCACATCGCGGCCCAGCGAGACGCGCTCTTCGGCCGTGCTGGCGGTTAACAACTGCTTTTGAGCCCGGCTAGCGCGCAAAAGTAGGCCACGCGCTTGCTCGGTGGCCAAGCCGGCGGTGTACTCCTGCTCATAAATGGCCTGCGTAGAGCCGTTCAAGCGCCCCATCTGGAACAGTGAAAACACACCAATGACCAAGGCCCCCGCCAGCACGCTGGCAAATGCAAAGCGCAGACTGGCGCGCACAGACATGCTTTCAGCAATACGGATTTTGTCCCAGCGGTCACTCTCAGCCACACCACGGGCCAGGCCTTGGGCGCGCTGCCAGAGCTTGGGCCTTGCGGCACGGGTAGGCGATTTGGCTGCGGCCATGCTGCTCATGGCAGGATCGGCTTGCGCTTCAGCCTTATCAACAGGTTCTGGCTCAGACACCAGTTCTATCGCGGAGGACACCTTCGGCTCGACGTCTTCTACCCCAGAGGTTGAGGGGTCAGGGCTGACAGGATCCATGCACGTGCTCCAAAAGGGTCCGCTGAAAGTTCAGGATAACGGACTTTTCAGACCGCCGTCGCCATTTTTTCGCCCAGGCGCACCGGCTGTGCGGGCGCCCAGTCCTCGTTGAAAGCCAAGGTATTTTTGGGAAAAAGCAACACCACCGTAGAACCCAGCAAAAACCGAGCCATCTCGTCACCTTTTTCGAATGTCACCGCACCGTCGTCGTAGTGCCACTCGTTGATCTGACCGCCGCGCGGCGGATTGACCACGCCGTGCCAGGTAGTTGCCATGCTGCCCACCACGGTCGCACCCACCAGCGTCAGCACAAACGGGCCGTGCGCTGAATCAAACACGCAGACCACGCGCTCATTGCGCGCAAACAAACCTGGCACACCGCGCGCCGTGGTGGGGTTGACCGAAAACAAGTCGCCCGGCACATAAATCATGCGGCGCAGCCTGCCCGCGCAGGGCATGTGGATACGGTGGTAGTCCTTGGGGCTGAGGTAGATGGTGGCGAACTCACCATCCTCAAACTGCGCCGCCAGCGTCTTGTCTCCGCCCACCAGGGCCGTGGTGGAGTAATGGTGACCCTTGGCCTGAAAGATCTGGTCTTTTTCAATGTGGCCGTATTGGCTAATAGCCCCATCCACTGGGCAAATCCAAGGCGCATCGGCCAGCGGGCGCGCGTCGGGCTTCAGAGCACGGGTGAAGAATTCATTGAAGGTGGCGTAGGCGGCAGGGTCTGGATTGGCGGCTTCCGCCATGTTCACCTGGTATTTGTTGATAAACCACTTGATTAACGAAGTCGTCCAGTTGCCGCCACGGGCACCGGCAACAAGGCCGCCAAAGGCGGTTAGGGCTTGCTTGGGGAGGAGGTACTGCGGCAACACCGCGAGGAAATCGGACACGGCAGTTCCTTGGGAAAAAAGAGGCTTGGGTGGGGGCGGATTATAGTGACGTGATGTCTATAGCCCCCACGCCAAGCGCTGGGCGGAGCGCGGCCCCCCGCATTCCCCCCATCCAGTGTCTGCTCACCTTTGAGGCGCTGGCCCGCCTGCGCAGCGTGACCCAGGCGGCCGAAGAGCTGTGCGTCACGCCCAGCGCGGTGAGCCACCGAGTCAAGCAACTGGAGCAAATCATTGGCACCAAGCTGTTTGGCCGGGCCGATTTCTCATTGACCACGGAGGGCAGTGAGTATCTGGCCCATGTGCGCGAGGGCCTGGCGATTTTGCAGAAGTTTCCCAGCACGGCCAACGCCCCAGGCAAACGCAAGCTGCGCTTGGCGGTCACGCCCACGTTTTCACGTTCCATCTTGATCCCCCGCCTGCGCCAGTTCACCGATGCCTACCCCGAAATCGACCTAACGCTGCAGGTGTCCATCCCGCTGCTGGACGTAGTGGCGGAGGACGCTGACCTGACCGTGCGCTTTGGTGCGGGCCGTTACGCGGATGTGGAGCATGTTTGCCTATTTAAGGACGAGGTAACGCCGCTGGCATCACCGGCTTTTGTGCGGGAGCATGGGCCCTTTGAGACGCCCCAAGATTTACAAAACGTGCAACTACTACGCAGCCCCTTAGAGCCCTGGCGCACCTGGTTCGCTGCGCACGACTTGGACTGGCCCGAACCCATGGAGGGCTCGCAGTTCAATGACATTGGCCTGATGTGCGATGGCGCTGCTGCGGGTATGGGCGTGGCGCTGGTACGCCTGAAGCTGGGCGCACCGTGGCTGGAGCATGGGTCGCTGGTGCGCCTGTACCCGCGCAATGTGCCCAGCCCGCACGCCCACTACCTGTGCTGGCGCACCGGTGCCATGGACCGCTGGGAAGTGTCTGCCTTTGCCGACTGGCTGACCAAGGCGGTTGCTTAGCGGTTGGACGCGAATTTCATGCCTCTATGCAAGTTTCTTCAAGCCGCTGCTGGACCACTTGCCTTAGAGTCGGAATACGCATAGATTCATGCCAAAAGGCCCGCCCATGAACGCCCCCACGTCTAACGTCACTTTCAGCTTGCTACAAAAACAGGAGCTACTTGCGCAAGTAATACGCGGGCTACAACCCCATTTGCCTGCACATGCGCTGCTGTACCAGACCGAGGACACTACGCCCTACGAATGCGATGGTCTGACCGCCTACCGCCAGCGTCCGCTGCTGGTGGCGCTGCCGGAGACAGAAGCCCAAGTGGCCGCCGTGCTCAAAGTCTGCCATAGCCTGAATGTGCCCGTGGTGGCGCGCGGCGCGGGCACGGGCCTGTCGGGCGGGGCCATGCCGCACGCGCTGGGCGTGACGCTGTCATTGGCCAAATTCAACCAGATTGTGAAGATCGACAAGCGCAGCCGCACAGCGGTGGTGCAGTGCGGCGTGCGCAACCTGGCGATCAGCGAGGCGGCCTCCCCCTACGGCCTGTACTACGCACCCGACCCCAGCAGCCAGATTGCCTGCACCATTGGCGGCAACGTGGCCGAGAACTCGGGCGGCGTGCACTGCCTGAAATACGGGCTGACGCTGCACAACATCCTGAAGGTGCGCGGCTTCACTATGGAAGGCGAGCCGATTGAATTTGGCAGCGACGCGCTGGACACGCCGGGCTACGACCTGCTGAGCGTGGTGATTGGCAGCGAAGGCATGCTGGCCGTGACCACCGAGGTGACGGTAAAGCTGATCCCCAAGCCCCGACTTGCGCGCTGCATCATGGCCAGCTTTGACGATGTGCGCAAAGCCGGTGACGCGGTGGCCGAGGTGATTGCCGCCGGCATCATCCCCGCCGGGCTGGAGATGATGGACGGCCCCATGACGGTGGCGGTGGAAGACTTTGTGCATGCGGGCTACGACCTGAATGCCGCCGCCATATTGCTGTGCGAGAGCGATGGCACGCCTGAAGAGGTGGAAGAGGAAATCGGCCGCATGAGCGCCGTGCTGCAGCGCTGCGGCGCCACAGCCATTGCAGTGAGCAAAGACGAAGCCCAGCGCTTGCGGTTTTGGAGCGGGCGCAAAAATGCCTTCCCCGCCTCCGGCCGCATCAGCCCCGATTACATGTGCATGGACTCCACCATTCCACGCAAGCGGCTGGCGGATATTTTGCAAGCCATTCAGGAAATGGAGAAGAAGTACGCGCTGCGCTGCCTGAACGTTTTTCATGCGGGCGATGGCAACCTGCACCCGCTGATTTTGTTTGATGCCAACGACCCGGACCAACTACACCGCTGTGAACTGTTTGGCGCTGACATTCTGGAAACCAGCGTGGCCATGGGCGGCACCGTAACGGGTGAACATGGCGTAGGCGTGGAGAAGCTCAACAGCATGTGCGTGCAGTTTTCTGCGGCAGAGAACGCGCAGATGTTTGGCATTAAGCACGCGTTTGACACCCGCGAACTACTCAACCCCGGCAAGGTGATTCCCACGCTGCACCGCTGTGCGGAGTACGGCAAGATGCTGGTGCGCGCCGGGAAGATCAAGCACCCGGACCTGCCGCGGTTCTAATCTGCATCCCGATATTTATCCTTGCAAATCATGGAATGAAACTCCGTAATTGCAAGGATGTTTGTCCATCACATCTTCCTGCGACGGCCTGAAAAAGCATGAGCAATTCGACCCAAGGCTTACGCGGACTGGCTTGGCTTCTAGTACTGCAGTCGGCAGGCGAGCTGCTGGCGCGGGCATTTAGCTTGCCGTTTCCAGGACCAGTGGTCGGTATGGTCTTGCTGCTGGGTGCACTGCGCTGGCCGCTGGTGCGCGAGCCGGTGGCGGCGTGTGCCGACTATCTGCTGCAACACCTGTCCTTGCTGTTTGTGCCGGTGGGCGTCGGCGTGATGACGCATTTGGCATTGGTCTCGCAATACGGTGGGCGCATGCTGGTCGTCATCGTGCTATCGACTTGGATCGGGCTGGGCGTAACGGCGCTGGTGCTGTTCAAACTCAGCCCCAAAGACGAGTTGGAAACAGGAAGCATAGGAGATAGCGATGCCCAAGTTCGTTGAGCTGTGGGTGTACCTATCGGCCACGCCGCTGTTTGGCCTGACGGCCACGCTGGCCACCTATGTGAGCATGCAGGCCCTCTACCTGCGCCTGAACCAGGTGCCCTGGGCCAACCCGGTGCTGTGGACGGTGGTGGTGATTGCCGGTGTGCTGCTGGCCACCGGCGTGCCCTACCCCACCTACTTTGCGGGCGCGCAGTTCATTCACTTCTTGTTGGGGCCCGCCGTGGTAGCACTGGCCTGGCCGCTGTGGCAGCGCCGCCTGGAACTGCGCCAGCGCTTGGGCCGCCTGCTGCTAGCCGCGCTGGCGGGTGGCACCGCCGCCAGCACATCGGCGCTGGCCTTGGCCTGGGCACTGGACTTGCCGCATGAGGTGTTGTTGTCACTGGCACCCAAATCGGTGACCGCGCCCGTGGCCATGGGCATTGCCGAAAAGATCGGCGGCATCCCCGCGCTGTCGGCGGTGTTTGCGGTGCTAACCGGCCTGGTGGGCGCCGTCAGCGGGCGCTACCTATTCAATGCGCTGCGCATTCCCTTCACCACCGCAGGCTGGACCGCCCGCGGCTTTGCACTGGGCACCGCCGCGCATGGCATCGGCGCCGCGCGGGCGCTGCAAGTGAATGCAGATGCGGGGGCGTATGCGGGCTTGGCGCTGGGGCTGCAGGTGGTGTTGGCGTCGTTGTTGATGCCATTGGCTTTCAGGTTGTTATAGAAATATCTAGTTGGCAACTGAATACCAGCTGGTGACGCGGATGCGTGTAGGACTTGCTGCATTTGCTATTGTTTATATAGCATGCTAGGCAATAAATAAGCGGGCTACAGCGTTATTTGACTAAGATCCGGGCATTTTTCTGCGTTGCTCAAGCGTGCGGTTACCCAACAAAAGCGTTTAGCAGCGCAGGAACTGGGCCACTTCATCCAGCGCATTCCGCGCTTCGGGAATGGGTGCTCCCATCCAGACGTGGAACATGTCGGCGTACTCGAAGAAAGTCAGCGGATGCTTGGCTTCGGCAGCCTTGTTGCGAAGGCGATGCGCATCGGTGTTCAACACATCCGACGTGCCGGTCCAGACAGCCATAGGAGGCAAACCTGAAAGGCTACCGTAGATGGGGCTCACCCGAGGATCGTCGGTAGGCAACGCTCCCGCCCATTTGCGGCCCGCCCAGCGCAGGCCCGGTGCTGCGAGCATTCTGTCGCGCTTGGCCAACTCCAGCTGTCGCGGGTCATTCACCCTAACGTCCAGAAACGGCGACAGCAATACCAGATGGCTTGGCAGTGGATGCGCCTCGGATTTCATCGTTTGCGCCAGTGCAAGCAACAGCCCAGCACCTGCCGAATCTCCGACAAACGCAACGCGGCTATCTGGACACGTTGTAAGCCTATCGAGCGCCAGACGTTGAACCAGCACAAGCGCGTCGGTGCACGTATGCATCGGGGCCAGCGGGTAATGGGGAATGTCGACCGTTGCGCCTAAGCGCCGTACCAGTCCGGCAACGATGTCCCAGTGCGCTGTCACCATTTCATTGACGTACGCACCCCCGTGAAAATACAGAATGCGCAGAGCGCTGGTCGGTTGTTGTGGCGCAACCGTATGAAAGCGCAAATCTCCTAATGCATCTTCACTGATATGAAACTCCCGCGCCATCCGATCTGGCACCGGAGCAGGTTTCGACACATGCTGCGCGTAATACTGCGCCATGCCCTCTTGCGAAGACAGGCGCTTCTTGGACCCGTGCAGCGGAATTAAGAAGTTAACAAGTTTTGCGGCAATGCTGGCCAAAGTGACTCCCGTAGTTTTTGGCCTGGCGTGGCATCAGAACTTGGTGGACAGGCTTACGCCGACCATGCGCGGCTGGTTTGGAAAGCCACTGTAACTGCCGCTCTGCGCCACCGTTGGAAAGGTCGCAACCATGCTACGGTAGTTGGTTAGATTACGAGCCCACAACATCAACTGGTACCGGCCGCCTTTGCTGCCAAAGCCGATACTGCCGTTCAGACTGCGCTGGCCGTAAGTGGCCAACTCGGCTGGCGTTGTCTCGACCAATTGGACATCGCTCGCATAGTCGTACTCCAGACGGGCGAAACCGTTATAGCCATCACCAAAGTTTTGCGTGACCATTGCTGAAGCAGACAGCGACCACATCGGAATACCCGCCGGGCGTTGGCCAGAAATATCACGGAAGGCGGGCATCTGCCCGGTCGCGGGGTTGACTGCACAGCGCGCGGTGTCAAACGCGACGCAAGGTGCGCTGGTAAACGAGTCGTACTTGGCATCCAGGTAGGTCACTGCGCCACTCAGGTTGAGCCAGCTGGTAGGCCGGTAAGCCCCATCCAGTTCCAGGCCGCGTGTCGATTGCTTTCCTGCATTAACCAGCGCGTAGCCCGTGCCGGTGTAGGCATTGGATTGAAAGCCTTCGATGGACTGGTTGAACACGGCGAGCGTGAAATACCCGCTGCGTGTTTCCGTCTTCAGACCCGCCTCAATCGCAGAAACCACTTCCGGTTCGGCCGTGCGGCCAATGCCGTTGGCATCGGGCGGACGGCTATCCGATGACAGGTTGTAGGCACCGGCCTTCCAGCCCGTGTTGTAGCTGACATACGCGCTCCAGCGGCCAAAGTCATACGCAGCGCGCACTGCCGTAGTGAGCTTGTTGCCAGAGAGCTCGCCAGACTCTGACGCATTTGGAAAGTTAACAGGCGCGTGGTTAGCTGTATCACCGTAGAAGAACTGCAACCCACCCAACGGGGCATAGAGACCACCTGGCAAACCAATGGCGGGGAACTGAGGTACCGCCCTGAGATTTAACGCAGAAAACTTGTCAGTCAGCGCAACCTGCGATGCCGCGCGTTTGTTGTCGTGCAGATAGGCCAAGCCACCGGTGAGGGTCAGGCTATCCGTGACTTCAAAGTCCAGGTTGCCGAAAATCGAATAAGAATCCTGGTCCATCGTGTAATGGTCGTTGATGCCTTGACCCGCCTGAAAGTACGTCGAACCCGGCGTAATGCTCGGTGTAACCAAGCCTTGCAGCAGCTCCAGCGCGTAGATGTTGGACTTACCCGTCAAAGCGGTTTTCAAGGGCGTGGGCAGTGCACCCAGCAAGGCAGCAGGCACCTGGCCACCCAGGCCATCAACATAGCTGCGCATATCTTTTCCAAAGCTAGTGTCAACACCGGTGTTGAGCTTTTCGCGTTGGGCGAAAGCACCCACCATCCAGCGCGCCGGACCATCGCCCTTGGACGCCAGACGCAATTCCTGGCTGAACGTGGAGATGTCGTTGGCTTGGCTCTTGTTGGCTAAGTCAGCGCCGGTGAAATCCACATCCTGCTGCGATGCATTGGCCTGCGAGCGTTGGGCGGTGATCGATGTGAGAGTTCCGAGGTTAGTTTTCCAATCGACCTGCACAGAGATTCCTTTGCCGGTGAGCTGGTTGGCGGGGTCGGTATTGAAAGCGATCTTGTCTGCGAACAAATTCTTGGGGTCTGTCACGGCACCGCCCAGACCACCGGGTTTGGGCGTCATGATGAATTGCGTGGCAGGGCCATTGGCCAGCGACACTACGCCGCAGCAGACTTCTGCGATCTTGTTGTAATCCGCAATGACCCGAACCTGCACATCGGGCGAGGCATTCCACAACACATCGGCGCGAATCGCTTGGCGGTCGCGGTTGTTGACCGTGCTGCCAGTCACCATATTCTCCAGATAGCCGTCGCGCTTATTGTTGCTGACGGTCAGACGCGCGGCGACAGAGTCACCCAGCGGCCCAGTGATCGACATCTTTTCCTGCTGCAAATTGAAGCTGCCCACATCAATGGAAGCTGAACCGCCCCACGTGAACTGCGGCTTGGCGGTCACGATGCTGATTGCGCCAGCGGATACGTTTTTGCCAAACAGGGTGGACTGCGGGCCGCGCAACACCTCAATCCGTTGCACCTCGGGCAGATCGTCCAGCGCCGCGGCAGTGCGCGATCGGTAAACGCCATCGACGAAAACGCCCACCGAACTTTCGATACCGTCGTTGCCGCTACCGTTGCCAAAACCACGAATGATGAAGTTGGTCTGACCGACCGCATTGAACTGCGTGACCTTCAGCGACGGTACGACCGATTGCAGATCGATCAAATCAACGATGCGGGCTTTCTCCAGCGTTTCGGAGTTGGTCACCGAGACCGAAATCGGCACATCGCGCAGCGTCTGCTCGCGCTTGGTTGCACTAATGGTGACGCGGTCTAGCGTCCCTTGTGTGGCGGCCGAATCAGCGTTGGACGCCACCGGCTGTGTTGCCTGTTGTGCGGCGGCTGAGCCGCACGCCATGATTTGCAGAGCTACCGCTGTGGCAACCAGAGTTTTTCGCATGTCTTGTCTCCGTTAAGGGCGGCCACTCCTAAGATTTGGTGTCCGCTTGGGTACTATTTTTAGTTTGAACTAGATATTTTAGTCAAGACTAGGATTTACCCCTAGACGACTTGGTTTGCCTTTTGTCATAATGAGCAATCGCCCTCTGCGTCTTATCTTTGAAAATTATCTGCTCACGACATGGCTGCCAAAAAAGTAAAAATACTAGCTTCAACTAGAAAATCGGAAGGTATGCGCGAATCCATCATTCGCGTGGCAACCGAAATCATCAATGCCAAAAGCTACTCGCTGGCCACGCTGACGGGCATCGCGGCCGCTTTGGACATGCGCGACGCAGCGCTCTACCACTACTTCCCGAACAAGCAGGCGCTAGCCTATGCCTGCCATCGCTCTTCGCTGGAGCGTTTCGAGCAGTTGCTGCGCAAAGCCGATGAATCTGGCGGCACCGGCGAAGAGAAACTACGCCACATGATTCGACACATGCTGTCGGATTCAGCGCTCAATGGCCCGCAGCTCTACTTCGGCGATTACTCCTACCTCGAAGCCGCGCAGCGCAAGGCGATCACCGAATGGGCGAGCCGGCTCAAGGCGCTGTTAATTCGCTTTTTAAAAGAGGGCATGGCCGATGGCTCCCTCGTGCAATGCGAGCCTGAATTGGTGGTCGAACTGTTGGTCGGTATGTTGATCTGGATGGGTAAGTGGGCGCCCACGGTAGAGGGCCTCACAGTGGACCGAATGATGAATGCGATCGACGCATTGGTCTTTCGTGGCTTGGAGCGCGGCCATAGCGTCGCCGTCAAAACACACCCGCGCAAGTCCTGAAGTCACTCGCCCCTTGCGGGCATTTTGAAAGCAAATACAACATGGCAGTAGAACACTTCGATGTAGTCATCGTCGGCGCCGGGCTGTCCGGCATTGGCGCAGGCTATGCAATACAAAACCAGTGCAAAGGTAAGCGCTACGCAATTTTTGAAGGGCGCGATAGCATCGGCGGAACCTGGGATCTGTTTCGGTATCCGGGCGTGCGCTCAGATACCGATATGTACACCTTGGGCTATCACTTTCGTCCTTGGACCAAGCCTTACTCCATGGCCGACGGTGCGTCCATCCTGGAGTACGTGCGAGAAACAGCTCGCGAATTTGGTATCGACCAGCACATCCGTTTCAAGCACCAGGTAAAGAGCGCGGCGTGGTCTAGCGACACCGCGCGCTGGACTGTGGAAGCGGAAGTCGGCCCCGATCAAACACGGGTGACCTATACCTGCGGTTTCCTGTATTTGTGCAGCGGTTATTACGACTACGCCGAAGGCTTCGCGCCGCAGTGGCCGGGCCAGAAAGCGTTTACGGGTCAAGTTGTTCACCCTCAGTTTTGGCCGCAGTCGCTGGATTACAGCGGCAAGCAGGTGGTGGTGGTGGGCAGCGGTGCGACGGCCATCACGCTGGTTCCATCGATGACCGACAAGGCAGCCCACGTGACGATGTTGCAGCGTTCGCCCAGCTACGTGCTCTCATTGCCGAGCAGCGACGGCGTCGCCAACGCATTGCACCGCTGGCTGCCGGCCACGCTAGCGCACAAACTGGTACGGGCCAAGAATGTGGCTTTCGCGATGCTGTTCTATGCGGTGTGCAAACGCAAACCTGAGTTCGCAAAGAAGGTATTTCACGGCGCGCTTACTAAACAATTGCCTGCAGACTTTGACTTTAAAACCCACTTCAACCCGCGCTATGACCCGTGGGATGAACGTGTCTGCTTCGTGCGCGATGGCGATATGTTTAAAGCCCTATCGGACGGTCGCGCGTCAATGGAAACTGATTCCATTGACCACTTCACGCCCGAGGGCCTGGTGTTGGCCTCGGGCAAGACACTGAAGGCAGACATCGTAGTAACCGCCACAGGCCTGAAACTCAAGACCTGTGCCGGCATGCGCTTCACCGTCGACGGTCGGGCGATCGATCTTGGCAAGGCCTACGCCTACCAGGGAATGATGCTCAGCGGCGTGCCGAACCTCGCGTTTTGTGTGGGCTACACCAACGCTTCGTGGACGCTACGCGCCGATTTGGCCTCCCGCTATGTCACACGTCTGATCAATTACATGGCGCGCACGGGCTTGTCCGTTTGCATACCAACGTGTGACGAATCGACGATGACGCCGGAGCCATTGATCGGTCTGCGCTCGGGTTACGTCATGCGCGCGGTAGATAGCTTTCCTAAGCAAGGTGCAACCGCTCCATGGCGTATGGCGCAGAACTATCTCTCTGACCTTTTGAACTTGCGCTTTCGCAGCGTCACCCACCGCAACCTGGCATTCAGCCGCGCCAAGGACACTCCATGAATATTCAGCAGTCTGAAAAATTCACTTTAGGCGGGCAACGCGCGGCCTATGTGCTCATCATTTGTTCGCTGCTTAGAGCCATCAGCTATGCCGACTGGCAAGTCATGTCAGTGGTGATGCAACCCATGAAAGTGGACTTGGGTTTAACCGATGCGCAAGCAGGTTTGGCCGGAAGCGCCTTCTTCCTCGGCATCATCGTGTTCACGCTACCCGTTGCGCATTTGGTTGATGTATGGAGCCGCACGAAGATGATTGGACTGATGGCGGTTTTTTGGAGTGTTTTCACATTGGGCACCGGCTTCATCGGAGGCCTGGCTTCACTGGTGGTGATGCGTCTGGGTGTGGGTGTCGGCGAAGCCGGCTTTGGTCCCGGTGGCACCGCGCTGGTGTCGGCCTCTTACCCACAGAACCAGCAGGGGCAGAAGCTCGGGATCTTCAACCTTTTTATCACGGTTGGCGTCATCGTAGGCGTAGTCGCTGGTGGCTATCTCTCAGCCAACCACGGCGGCTGGCGCACACCGTTTCTGGTGTTTGGTATCCCCGGCATCATTCTGGGCGTACTCGCTTTTTTTATGCAGGACTACCGCCTGGTAGAAGCCGATGGCTCTGCAGTGGTGCACCAATCGCTGTTTGCCAATCTCAAGCAACTGCTCAAGATTCCGACGCTGCGTTGGTTGTATCTGGGCTTGGGTATGTACGCAGTGTTGCAAGTTTCTGTGGGCACCTGGCTGCCGTCGCTGCTCATTCGCGCTTATGGGATCAAGGAAGACAAGGCGGGTCTGGTGATGGGCGTAGTCACGCTGATCGGCCTTGCCGGACCCATCTTGGGTGGAATCTTGTCCGACAAGTGGCAGCAAAAGTATGCGGGCGGACGTATGCGGCTCGCCGCGATCTCGATCGCAATTGCTTCCGTATTTGTCTGGCTGGTATTGCTTGCGGCTTGTGATCTGGATAACAAACCACTGATGTATTTTTGCGCAGCGATGATGCCGTTGCACAGTATCTTCGTGGGCATGGCCCTTCCGGCTGTCGCTGCCACTTCGCAAGAGGTAGTGCCTGCAAAACTGAAAGGCTTGTCATGGGGTGCTGCGACCATGGCGCTCTACTTGTTGGGCGGTGCCTGGGGCCCGCTGATGGTGGGCACCATGTCGGACCGCTTTGGCGGCGGCTATGAGGGCCTGGCCATAGGGTTAGCCATCAGCGCAGCATTCGGACTCGTCGCTGCCTGGGCCTGGTTCATAACCGCTCGGCATGTCGATGCGGATGCAAGGGCCGTCGATAGGGGTACGGTATGAAGGCCGTTGTTTGCCAAAACGGCGAGTTGTCTGTGGTTGAACGGGCCGAGCCGCGGCCAGGGCCAGGTCAGGTACTCCTTAAAGTGCTGCGATGTGGAATATGCGGCTCTGATCTGCACATCCGCCAACACTGCAATGAATGGGGCGCCTTGATGGCACGCAGTGGCTACACCTCCTTGATGCGCGCTGATCAACAGGTCGTGTTCGGTCATGAGTTCAGTGGTGAGGTCATTGAATACGGCCCGGGCTGCGACCGCAAGGCCAAGCCTGGTACACGCGTGGTTGCATCACCCGCTGTGCGTGTGGGTAACGAGATTGACATGATTGGCTTATCGGCGCGCATCGATGGCGCCTACGCCGAGCGTGTCGTGGTGCAAGAAACATCGATGATGCCTATCCCGAATGGCCTGTCGTCCGATCTGGCTGCGTTGACCGAGCCCATGGCAGTTGGTTTGCATGCCATCAACCGCGGTGATGTCAAAAAGAGCGATGTCGCCGTAGTGATCGGATGCGGCCCAGTGGGGTTGGCGATCATCTGCTTGCTCAAAGCCCGCGGTGTGCAGGCGATTATCGCCAGCGACTTTTCGCCTGGCCGTCGTAAGCTTGCAGATATCTGTGGCGCCCACATCGTGGTAGACCCCACCGTCGATTCGCCCTATGCCCATTGGGAGCGATTCGGATTCATCAAGGACGTACCTGCAACGTTGGAGCTGATGGTGGGCACGCGCGAGAAGCTAGGCCGCTTGCCTATTCCTTGGTGGCACGCCTGGCGACTGGCCGAGAAGCTCATGGGTGATCCCAAAGGGCCCGTGGTGTTCGAATGCGTCGGAGCGCCCGGCGTATTGCAAAGCATTGTGGAAGGGGTGCCCCAGTTTGCGCGTATCGTCGTCGTCGGCGTATGCATGCAAAGTGATCGCATTGAGAACGCAGTGGCCATCAACAAGGCCTTGCAAATACGTTTCAGCGCCGGGTACTCTCCGCTGGAGTTCCGTGACACGTTGCACGCGATGGCTTACGGGAAAGTCGATGCTGCGCCGCTGATTACGGGTGAAGTGGGGCTAGATGGCGTGGCGGGCGCATTCACCGCGCTTGGAAACCCAGAGACCCACGCCAAAATCTTGATTAACCCGCACAACGCTGTCAGTTGATGGCCCCGCCCCTCACCCCACCGCAATCCGATTCAACGCCGCAGCCAACTGCTCCACCGTCCGGTCCGCGTTGTGCAGTTTCTCCAGCCCAAACAAGCCGATCCGGAAGGTCATAAAGTCCGCAGGCTCGTCACACTGCAGTGGCACACCGGCGGCGGTCTGCAAGCCTGTAGCCAGGAATTTCTTGGAAGACTGAATGCCCGCGTCTTCGGTGTAGCTCACCACCACGCCGGGGGCCTTGAAGCCATCGGCGGCCACGCTGCGGATGCCGCGG
>JANYEE010000194.1 GCA_025363275.1 Burkholderiales bacterium
ATCAAAGTTGGCACTCGCATCGCGTCCTGCTACGATTTCGATAGCTATCTCGGCAATGTTTGCTAAGACTATGGGTCGATTTGACAGCGTATGGGGCGCAATGGGTACCAAAACCCAGCCGGGAATGCTGGGGTGCAGCAGTGGCCCGCCAGCGGACAAGGAATAGGCCGTAGAGCCGGTGGGCGTAGCGATGATCAGGCCATCCGCGCGCTGGTTGGCCACAAAGTGACCGTCCACCTCCACGCGTAGTTCGACCATGCCCGAGGTCGCTCCCCGGTTGACCACCACGTCATTCATAGCGACTGCAGAGAAGACGCAGTGCCCGTCGCGCATCACCCGCGCGTTCATCAGGCTGCGGTGGTCTTCATCAAACGCACCCGCCAACATGGGCTTCAAGGTGGCGCGGAATTCATGAAAAGGGATGTCGGTGATAAAGCCCAGCCGCCCCTGGTTGATGCCAATCAGCGGTACACCGTATTGCGCCATCTTGCGGCCAATACCCAGCATGGTGCCGTCGCCGCCCACCACCAGGCACAAGTCGCAGTGGGCGCCAATGGCGGCCACATCCATCACCGTGTAGCCGTTAATGCCCATGTTGGTGGCTGTATCAGTCTCCAACACTACCTCGCAGCCCTCGTCCATTAGAAAATGGGCGATTTCTTCCAGCGCCAGGCGCGATGAGGCACCACTGGCCCCGCTGGCCATGGCCTGGTACTTGCCTATCAGGGCGACTTGGCGAAATTGAGACTTCATTCGCAAATTACATCACTAAAATGTGTCCATGCTCGATGACCGATCCAAGTTGTTAATGAAAGCGCTCGTTGAGCGCTATATCGCTGACGGTCAGCCAGTGGGCAGTCGCACACTGTCGCGCGCATCGGGCCTGGAGCTGTCACCGGCCACCATCCGCAATGTCATGTCCGATCTGGAGGAGCTGGGCTTGATCGTCAGCCCCCACACCTCGGCCGGTCGCATACCCACAGCGCGGGGCTACCGCTTATTTGTCGACACCATGCTCACGGTGCAGCCCACCCAGTATGCGTCCCAAAGCCTGGCTTCAGACCAGCCGCAGAAAGTCATTTCCAACGCGGCAAATATGTTGTCGAATTTGTCGCAGTTTGTGGGCGTGGTGATCGCACCGCGGCGCAGCTCCAACTTCCGCCATATTGAATTCTTACGCCTGTCTGAGCGCCGCCTGCTGGTCATCATCGTCTCGCCCGATGGCGATGTGCAAAACCGGGTGATCTACACCGAGCTGGACTATTCGCCTGCGCAACTGGTGGAGGCCGCCAACTTTTTGAATAGCCACTATGTGGGCCAGGACATTGAAAAAGTACGGGAGCGCCTGCAGGGCGAGGTCGAGTCCTTGCGCTCTGAGATCGCCACGCTGATGCACGCTGCGGTCACCATCAGCTCTGAAGCCATCTCCGAGACGCAGGATGAAGTCATCATTGCGGGTGAGCGAAATCTGTTGTCGGTGTCAGACTTTTCAAGCGACATGGGGCATCTGCGCCGGGCGTTTGAGTTGTTTGAGCAAAAGGCGCAACTGATGCGATTGATGGACATTACCGGCCAAGCTGAGGGTGTACGCATTTTTATTGGTGGCGAAAGCCAGGTCGTGCCGTTTGAAGACTTGTCCATTGTCAGCAGCCCCTACGAGGTGGATGGCAAAGTTGTTGGCACCCTGGGTGTGATTGGCCCCACGCGCATGGCTTACGACCGGATGATCCAGATCGTGGACATCACGTCCAAACTCGTTAGCAATGCCCTGAGCCATAACAAATAGGACCACTGCAGCCCGCTACAATCACCGGTTCGGTTGGGGCGTTAGCTCAGTTGGTTAGAGCAGAGGACTCATAATCCTTTGGTCGAGTGTTCAAGTCACTCACGCCCTACCATTTTCAATTTTCATTTCAAGCCCGTTGTTTTTAGGACTAGCGGGCTTTTTTGTTGGTACGACTTGTTGTGCGTCTAGGCGCGGGGCTGGATGTAACCACCGTAAGGGTGGGGGGCCTGCATCGGGAGGATAAAGCGGACGGGAAACATTTGTGGTAGCCCAGCCCGCAGCGCCTCAGGCAGCGTACCCCATCACCGCCACCGTGTGGCAGCCCGTGCCGACCACCACAAACAGGTGCCAGATGGCGTGGGCGTATTTGACGCGTGCGTCCAGTACAAAAAACACCACCCCCAGGGTATAGGCCAGGCCACCGGCCACCAGCCAGACGATGCCTTGGGCGGGCACGCGTTCAAACAGTGGCACAGCGGCCACCAGCACTAGCCAGCCCATGGCCAGGTACAGCCCGGTCGAGGCCCAAGGGTGCGCCAGGTGGTTGGTGGTCTTCAACACAATGCCGGCAATTGCCAGCGCCCACACCAGACCAAACAGCGTCCACCCCCAGGCACCGTGCAGGGCCCCGAGCGCAAAGGGCGTGTAGCTGCCAGCAATAAAGAGAAAGATGGCGCAGTAGTCCAACTGCAGAAATACCCGCTTGGCGCGGCCCGGCGGCAGCGCGTGGTACAGCGTAGAGGCCAGGTACAGCAGCACCATGGTGACAGAGAACACGATGGCGCCGACCAGGCTGGCATTTGTCAGGTGGCGCGCGGTAGCGATCAAAAAAGG
>JANYEE010000220.1 GCA_025363275.1 Burkholderiales bacterium
GCGCAGTGGACTGCCAATCTGGAGCACAGCAAGCACCTGCTGGCGCTGATGGACAAACCCCTGCAGACCGTGCAGCCGGGCCAGTACCGCACCTATCTGGCCCCGCGCGCGGTGGCCGATCTGGTGGGCATGATGGGCTGGAATGCCCTGTCGGCATCCGCCTGGAAACAGGGGCGCAGCCCGTTCAAGAAACTGGCCGACAAAGAGTCCAAGTTGTCACCGCAACTGAGCGTGACGGAGAACTTTGGTCTGGGCCTCACGCCGCGTTTCAATGGCTTGGGTGAAGTGTCGGAGCAGGCTGTGCCGCTGATTGCTGCGGGCGAACTGGCTACGCTGCTGGTCAGCTCACGCACCAGCAAAGAGTTTGGTCTGGTGGCCAACGGTGCCAGCGAATCCGAAGCGCCCCGCGCGCTGGATGTGGCCCCCGGCAGCCTGCAAGAAAAAGACATCCTGAAAGAACTGGGCACGGGTCTCTATCTGTCCAATCTGCATTACCTGAACTGGAGCGACCCGGTGTCAGCCCGCGTGACAGGGATGACGCGCTACGCCTGCTTCTGGGTGGAAAACGGCGAAATCGTTGGCCCCATCAAGGACATGCGCTGGGACGAAAGCCTGTATGACGCGCTGGGCGAAAAGCTCATCGCACTGACCACGCACACCGCCATCGACCCGGCTGTCGATACCTATTTCCAACGCGCTCTGGGCGGCTCACGCACGCCAGGTGCGCTGATTGACAACTTCACCTTCACGCTGTGATACGGAGACTGCGATGAAACTCGAACTCAACCCCCTGGGCCGTGCGCTGGCACTGGCTGCTCCTTTGCTGCTGGTGGCATGCTCCAAGGCGCCTGAAGCCACAGCACCCGTTACACCTGCCGCGGCCCCGGCTAGCGCAGCCGCGCAAGCCCACGCCGGTATCGATTGGGTCAAGCCCGATGGTGCCAGTGTGGAGGCGATTTTTGCGAAGGCCAAGGCCGACAACAAACCGGTGTTCTTGTACTGGGGCGCGGTGTGGTGCCCGCCTTGCAACCAGATCAAGGCCACGGTCTTCAATCGCCCGGACTTCATCGCCAAGAGCAAGGCCTTTGTGCCGGTGTACCTGGATGGGGATACGCCCGGTGCGCAAAAGCTGGGTGCGCAGTTCAAGGTGCGCGGCTACCCCACCACTATTTTGTTCAGGCCTGACGGCACCGAGCTGACCCGCCTGCCGGGTGAGGTGGATGCCGTGCAGTACATGCAACTGCTGACCCTGGGCTTGGCATCCACCCAGCCCATCAAGGAAACTCTGACACAGGCGCTGGCCAAGGACGCAGTGCCCACCGCGCTGACCGCAGACGCCTGGCGCATGCTGGCGTTTTACGCGTGGGAGATTGACGAAGGCCAACTGGTGCCCAAGAAGGAATTGGCTTCCACCTTGCAGCAGCTGGCGCAAAAATGCCCACCTGACTTGAAGGATGCATCCGCGCGCCTGATGCTGAAAGCGGCGGCCATCGCGGCACAAGAAAAGGCCCCGGGCATCGACAAGGCGGCTGTGTTGACCGCAGCACAGGGCGTGCTGACCGACCCGGCGCGCACCCGCGAAAACGCCGATGTGGTGGCCTATTACGCCAACGACATCATCAACAGCGCCACCACCAAAGGCAGCCCGGAGCGTGCTGCGCTAGTGACCCAGTGGAATACAGCCTTGGACCGCTTGATGGCGGATGCCAGCCTGTCCAAAGGCGATCAACTGGGCGCTGCGCAGGCCAAGGTGAGCCTGGCCGAGGTGGATGGCCCGCGCGATGCTAAAACCCCGCATGATGCCGCTCTGGTGACTTTGGCGCGCGAAACGGCGGCCAAGTTCGACAAGACCATCACCGACAAGTACGAACGACAGTCCGTGATTCCCAATGCGGCGCATCTGCTGAGCGATGTGGGCTTGCTGGATGAGTCCGACGCCATGCTGCAAGCCGAGTTGCCCAAGGCGGTTTCACCGTATTACCACATGCTGGTTTTATCCTCGAACGCCAAGAAG
>JANYEE010000247.1 GCA_025363275.1 Burkholderiales bacterium
GCTTCCTCCCTCTACACTTTGCTCTATGAACGTTAATAAAAACAAGCCCCCGAAAATCGCTTTGGCGCTGGCGGGCGGAGGGCCGTTGGGGGCCATTTACGAGATTGGCGCCATGTGCGCGCTCGAAGAGTCGTTAAATGGGTTGGACTTCAGCAAGCTGGACCACTATGTGGGCGTATCCGCCGGTGGCTTTATCGTGGCAGCGCTGGCCAATGGCATGACGCCGCGCGAGCTGTGCGCATCGTTCATTGAAAACGACGGTGAGCCCTCCGAGACATTTGATCCTTCCTGGCTGATGGAACCTGCTTACAGTGAGTTTGCGCGTCGCGGCATCATGTTGCCTGGCTTGATCGCCTCGGCCTTGTGGCAGGTCACGTTTGGGCGCAAGTCCATCCTGACGGCGCTAGAGCAACTGAGCCCGGGCCTGCCCACTGGTGTGTTTTCCAACAAGGCGGTGGACACCCAACTGGCACGTCTTTTCAGCCGCGAAGGCCGTACCAACGATTTCCGAAAACTCAAAACGAAATTGACCCTGGTTGCCACCAATCTGGACAGTGGTGAAGCGGCGCCTTTTGGTCGCCCCGGCTGGGACCATGTGCCGATCTCGCAAGCGGTACAGGCCAGCTCGGCCTTGCCAGGACTGTTTCCCCCCGTAGAGATTGACGACCAGTACTACGTAGATGGCGCTTTGAAGAAAACCATGCACGCGTCGGTAGCACTGGACGATGGTGTCGATCTGATGATTTGCCTGAACCCGCTGGTGCCCTTTGACGCTACGTCGCCCCAGGTTGCCAAGGTGATGCAGCGCGGGCTGCCTTCTGAGAAGCGTAAGATTCCCCGCATCGTGGATGGTGGCCTGCCGGCGGTGCTGAGCCAGACGTTTCGCTCCATGATTCACTCGCGCATGGAGCTGGGCATGAAGCACTACGCCCACGCTTACCCCAACACCGACATCGTGCTGATAGAGCCCGACCACCGCGACCCCGAGCTGTACCTGGCCAATACCTTCAGCTATGCCCAGCGCCGCGACTTGGCCGAGCATGCCTACCAGCAAACACGGCAAATGCTGCGCTCGCGCAAGACCGGTCTGAGCGCCAAGCTGGCCCGCCATGGGATTAGCCTCAACCACGAAGCGCTGGACGACCCCAAGCGCCATTTGTCAGCACCAGCCAAGGCGGTTACCCGTGTTGGCCGCGCCATTGCTACGCTGCAAGAGGTGATGGACGATTTGGGCGATGCAGTCGCCAGCGCATCCGCCGCTTACCGCGGGCGTATCCGTTAGAGTTCAGCATGGTTAAAAAAGCCCCCCGTCGCACCGCTGAGCGCATTCTGGAAGTCACGCTGGAGCTGTTCAACCGCTTTGGTGAGCCCAATGTATCGACCACGCTAATTTCGGCGGAGCTGGGCATCAGTCCGGGTAATTTGTACTACCACTACCCGGCAAAAGACGAGTTGATCAACTCCCTGTTTGACCGCTACGAGAAGTCACTCAACGAGCTGCTCAATGCGAGCGACAGCGTGCGTGATGTAGAAGACGCCTGGTTCTTCATGCACACGCTGTTCGAGTTGATCTGGCAGTACCGCTTTCTGTACCGCGATTTGAACGATCTGCTGAGTAAAAACCGCCGGCTAGAGACCCACTTTCAGTGGGTGTTGAAGAACAAAGCCCGCTCAGTCAAAGCCATGCTCGACAGCATGAGCCGCGCCGGCGCAGTCAGCATTGATTCGCGCGAAGCTGAGCCCACTGCCACCAGCATGGTGGTGGTGTTGACGTATTGGTTGAGTTTCGAGTACGTGCGCGACCCACGCAAGGCCCTGGAGCCCGAAAGTGCCCAGGCTGCGCTGATGCGCGGCGCCCACCATGTACTCAATTTGCTGGTGCCCTACCTGGAAGCGGGCCAGCGCAACCACTTGATTGGCTTGGTGGGTGCGTACCACGCCCCTACCGCGCCCTGAAAGAGACCCAAGCCCTATGCCAGCGCAGTGGACCCCGTTTGTCTCTGTCGGTGAGTACGACATCACCGCCACCAACCTACGCCGCCGCTGGGCCAAGCTACACGCGGGGGACCAGGAAGCCTGGCCTACCAACCCCAAGGTGGCCGCAGCTTGGGTACTGTTCCACCGGGGTGAATTTGGTAAAGCGGCGCAAGCTGGCCTAAAGCTGGGCGCAGAGGGAAGTACGGTAACAAACAAAGCCACCTGCGTCTACGCCACCTACCTAGAGCCCAGCGAAAAAGTCCGCCGTGAATTGTTTCTGCAAGTGGCCCAGCGTAGCGCTGAGCAGGTTGCAGCAGAACCGAACAACGCCAATGCTTTCTACTGGCAAGCCTACGCGTTGGCCCGCTACAGCCAAGGCATCAGCGTGGCCAAGGCGCTAGCCCAGGGCCTGGGCGGCAAGGTCAAGACCGCCCTGGAAACCGCTATTGCGCTGCAACCTTTGCATGCCGATGCGCACGTAGCTCTGGGCGCGTTTCACGCTGAAGTGATCGACAAGGTGGGCACACTCATAGGCAATATGACCTATGGGGCTAAAAAAACTACCAGCTTGGCTTTATTTGCCCGCGCACTGGAGTTAACGCCCCAATCGCAACTGGCGATGATGGAATATGCCAACGCCTTGGTCATGCTGGAAGGCGACTCGCGCATGGACGAAGCCACCGCCCTGTACGAGCGCGCCACCCAAATCCCTGCGCTAGATGCAGCGCAGCGCCTGGATGTGGAGATGGCCAGCGCCGAGTTGGAAGACTAGGCCGCGGGTGCACTGCGAACAGCTTAAGATAGTTTTATTTCACCCACTAGACTGGAGCATCCCATGGCTGACCTGAAGAAACAATTTGAAGCGGCTGTTGCCAATTCCAAAAATCTGACTGACCGCCCTGACAACGGCACGCTGCTGAAAATCTACGCGCTGTACAAACAAGCTACCGCTGGCGATAACGCGGACAAGAAGCCCGGTTTCACCGACATGGTGGGCCGCGCCAAATGGGATGCCTGGAACGGCTTCAAAGGCACCGCGCCCAAGGACGCCATGCAGCAATACGTCGATCTGATCGAATCTTTGAGCTAAATCGGCCGCTAGCCCACGTATTTACTGTCTAGACTGCTATTAAAAATATAGCGCAAGCAGTGGGCTGTTCTTGTGTTATTTTTTCTTGGTTACGGCTTTACCCGCTTTGGGTGCCAGCAGATCGTCCAGGTTTTTCACAATCTCGGCTTCGATCTTGCCCTTGAAGGCACCCAGCAAAAAGCCCAATTTGGCATCGAGCTCAAAGCGGTCAGTGGTGACATGCAAGGTGCCATTCACACCAGAGCGAGAAAACGTCACCTGGTCAGCGGATTTGCCTTCTTCGTAGCTGCACTCCATGCCAAAGTCCGCCTCTACCTGTTCCGCCCACGCAACTGCAATTTTGCGTGCGGCCGACAGGCCTAGGGTGTGCTCACGCAAGATATGTAAATTGGCCATCAAAATGCTCCCGATCAAAGGGTGGGTAACGCGCAGTACGGCGAGTCACAAAAGGGTGATACTGGGGGATCATAAAACGCCCTCGCACAGACACCAACCCCCCACAGGCCATGCTCTACAAATTCAAATCTAAAGTTACCGGTGACCTGATCATGCTAGAGGCCAACGGCCGTCAAATGCTAACCCTTATGGGGAAAGGCGATGCGGCACACTTGGCCAAAGGCATTTTGGAGCCCGCTGACATGCCAGCAGCCACTGCGGCACTGGTGCAAGCCGTGCAACAAGAGGACGCTGCCCGCGCCGCTGCGCAAACAGTGGCACAGCAAGACGGGGACAAGGCCGGGCCGGTGAACACCGTATCCCTGCGCCAGCGTGCTGCCCCGCTACTGGCGATGATCCAGCGCTGCCAGGCCGAGAATACGCCCATCGTCTGGGGTGTTTAAGCGCGAGCGCAGCCTCGGGCGCGTTTGCTCACTGGTAGCTGCGCGCGTCCTCGATCACCTTGCCGTCATTGGGTAAACTCCCGGGCGGCAAAAACTCCACCTGGCCACGCAGCTTGGTCACATCCCGGATCGCCTCGCCCACGCGCTCTTGCAAGCCTGCAGTGCTGGTCGCGGTCTCAGCGCGCAGCACCATCTGGTCATTGGCCATCTCTCCGCTCACCACCAGGCGCGCACGGCCGAGCTCGGGGAAGCGCTTGACGATGTCATCCACCTGCTTAGGGTGCACAAACATGCCGCGCACCTTGGTCGTCTGGTCGGCCCGGCCCATCCAACCCTTGATGCGTGTGTTGGTGCGGCCCGTGGGGCAGTGGCCGGGCAATACGGCAGACAAATCCCCGGTGCCAAAGCGGATCAGAGGATACGTCGCGTTCAGGGTGGTGACCACCACCTCGCCCACAT
Source organism: Burkholderiales bacterium (assembly GCA_025363275.1). Lineage (GTDB taxonomy): Bacteria > Pseudomonadota > Gammaproteobacteria > Burkholderiales > Burkholderiaceae_C > Allorhodoferax. The sequence continues at coordinate 4,366 of JANYEE010000247.1, forward strand.
CGCCCTGGGCCACCGGGTCGCCAGTACCAGGGCGCACGATTTCCACGATCACGCCCTCGCTAAGTACCAGTCCTTCGCGGGCTGGCGTCTCGTAGGCAATCAGCCCCAGATCAGCAGTGGCGTAGCACTGGTAACCGTCGATACCGTGGGCGGTAAACCAGTCGCGCAAGCTCGGGGGAAACGCCTCACCACCAAACAGGGCCTTCTTGACGCTGGGCAACGCCACGCCCATCTCGGTGGCTTTTTCCACAATGATCTTCAAGAAGCTGGGCGTGCCAATGTAGCCCGCTGGCTGCAGATCGTGCATGGCTTGCACCTGCTGTTCAGTCTGGCCGGTGCCGCCAGGAAACACCGTGCAGCCCAGGGTGTGGGCGCCGGTTTCCATCATCGAACCGGCGGGTACAAAGTGGTAGCTGAAACTGTTGTGGATCAGCTCGCCAGGTCTAAAGCCCGCAGCAAACATCGCCCGCGCCATACGCCAGTAGTCCCGTGCGGTGCCCTCGGGCTCGTAAATCGGGCCGGGGCTGGCAAACACACGCGGCATGCCCGCGCCGAAGCCGACCGCGCTGAAGCCACCGAACACATTGGCGGCATCAGCCCCGGTCTGGCGCGCGGCCAGCTGGCGCTCCAGCAGTTCGTGCTTGCGGATCACAGGCAGGCGCGCCAGCGCGGCGCGGCTAGTGACCGATGCGGCATCCACAGCGCGCAAGATGTCGCCAAAAGCCGGGCTGCGGGTCTGGGCGTGTGCCACCTGCAAGGGCAAGGCAGCCAGCTGGACGGCCTCGCGTTGGTCAGAGGACCGGGTCTCCAGATCATCATAAAAATCACGCACAAACGTATCCTCCCATCATGCCAACCACCGCTTGCGGCGTTTGTAGCTTTTAACGTCCTTGAAACTCTTTCGCTCACCACCACCCACGCCCAGGTAGAACTCTTTCACGTCTTCATTGGTACGCAGGTCGGCGGCGGCGCCATCCATCACCACGCGGCCGCTTTCCATGATGTAGCCGTAGTCGGCGTATTTGAGGGCCATATTGGTGTTTTGCTCGGCAATCAGGAAGGTCACTTTTTCTTTGGTGTTCAGGTCTTTGATGATCTCAAACACCTCTTCCACAATCTGCGGCGCCAGGCCCATGGACGGTTCATCGAGCAACACTATGCTGGGGTTGGCCATCAACGCGCGGCCAATGGCGCACATCTGCTGTTCACCACCCGAGGTGTACGCGGCCTGGCTCGACGCCCTGGTTTTCAGGCGCGGGAAGTAGGTGTAAACCTTTTCCAAATTTGCCGACACTTCCGCTTTGCTCTTGCGCGTGTAGCCGCCAGTCAGCAGGTTCTCTTCAATCGTCAGGTGGGCGAAGCAGTGGCGGCCCTCCATGACCTGCACCACACCGCGCTGGACGAGGTCGGCGGGGCTGAGGTTTTCGATACGCTCACCACGCAGCTCAATACTGCCCTTGGTCACCGCGCCACGCTCCCCCGCCAGCAGATTGCTGATGGCCCGCAGCGTGGTCGTCTTACCCGCCCCGTTGCCACCCAAGATGGCCACAATGCGCCCCTGCGGTACCTGCAGCGACACACCCTTGAGCACCAGGATGACGTGGTTGTAAATGACCTCGATGCCATTCACGTTGAGCACAATATTGTTGGGTTCCATCAACGATTCCCTTGTTAACCAAATGAAAGCTCCGGCCTGCGAAACTTTCATTTGGGGAGTGGCAAGCAAAGCAAGCCACCCCTCCAGAACACCGCGGAGCCGGCTTTGCCGGGCCGCTGGTGTTGCTCCGGCCGCTACACGCAGTGAGCGGTCAACGGGGGTGCTATCAGGACTGGCAGTCGGCGCCAGAACGGCGCGTCATCTTCTTGTCGGCCAGGTACTTGTCGGCACCGGCCTTGACCATGGGTTTCAGAATCTGCTCATCGGCGGTGATGAAGTCAGACACAAAATTCCATTTGCTGCCATCCCAGGTTTGCACGCGGGCCGAGCTGGAGCCCATGTGGTCCGAGCACGAGGTGGACAAAGGCTGCATCACGCCGGTAAAGCCCAGGGCCTCCAAGCGCTTGGCATCCAGCGCCAGGTTTTCAAGGCCCCAGCGTACTTGTTCGCCGGTCATAACTTTGCCTTTGCCAAAGCGCTCTTGGGCGCGGCGCACGGCCTCTACACCCAGCATCTGGATGATGACGCCACGGGTGTACAGCACTTGTCCCACTTCATCTTTGGGGCCAGTGCCTGTGCCTTTGGCGTGCACGTGCTTGAGGATGTCCTGGATCACCTTGGGCTGTTGGCCGGAAGTGTTCAAAGCCAACGCGTTGTATCCCTTGGCGCCCTCGCCCACGTCTTTTACGTCCGGCTCAGCACCGGCCCACCACACGCCATACATCTTGTCGCGCGGGTAACCTGTAGCCTGGGCTTCTTTCAGTGCGGTGGAGTTCATCACACCCCAACCCCACAACAGCACAAAGTCAGGGCGGCTCTGGCGCACTTGTAACCAGGCCGACTTTTGCTCGACGCCAGGTGCTGTCACCGGAATCAATTGCAGATCAAATCCGTGCATCCTGGCGCGCTCTTGCAGCACCGGGATAGGCTCTTTACCAAACGGGCTGTCGTGGTAAACCAAGGCGATCTTCTTGCCTTTGAGTTTGTCCAGGCCGCCCTCTTTTTTGCCCAGGTACTGAATCAAGATGTCCGCACCGGTCCAGTAACTGCCCATCAGCGGGAAGTTCCACTTGAAGGCCTGGCCGTCTTGCGCAATCGACAAGCCATAGCCCAAAGTGATCAGAGGCACTTTGTCGTTGGGCACTTTTTCAGTCAACGCAAAAGTGATGCCAGTGGCCTGGGGGTCAAACAAAGCCACACCGGGCTTGCTTTTGAGGCGCTCGTAGCATTCCACGCCGCGGTCGGTGGCATAGCCGGTTTCACATTCTTCAAACGTCAGCTTCACGCCGTTTACGCCGCCATCACGGGCGTTGATCATCTTGATGTAATCCTGCTTGCCGTTGACCCACGGCACACCGTTGGGCGCGTAAGGCCCAGTACGGTAAGACAGCAGCGGGAAAAACTGCTCTTTGGCATCGGCGGCCACCGCTTGTGATGACATCAGCGTTACACCTGCCCCTAGGGAAGCCACCGCGGCCACTGCCGCTATAAATTTGCGAACTCTCATTGTTGTCTCCTTCGTTGTCATAAAA
>JANYEE010000255.1 GCA_025363275.1 Burkholderiales bacterium
CAGCCATGGCCAAGGTGGGCACCAGTGCACTGGAAAGCCGCAAACTGGGCTACCTGCTGGACAGCGATATCGTCTTACCACACAAGGACGAGCTGCTGTTTGTCGCCATCAACGAAGCCAAAGCATTGTTCACCGGTGGCTACCGCGCACCACACAAGCGCAGCTTCCCGGTCGCGGGCCGCAGCGGCATTGCCACCATCCGCGCTCAGCTGGTCAACATGCGCGACGGCGGCTTCATCAGCGCGCACGATTTCCATATCGGCCTCTTGATTGCCGAAGTGGTGTGTGGTGGCCATGTCGATGCGGGCACGCTGGTCACTGAGGAATACCTGATGGCCATGGAGCGCAAGGCGTTCACCTCGCTCCTGACACACCCCAAGACGCAAGAACGCATCATGGGCATGATGTCCACCGGCAAACCGGTTCGTAACTGATGAAGCTACTGCGCAACCCTCATGCCGCGTTGGGCGGTGCTCACCATCCTCACGTACAGGGAGTACGTTCCGGTGGCTGCGCTCCGTCCGCCTTGCCTGAGGCCTGCTCGCTACGCTTCCTCAGTCACGAACTTCGTTCTGTGGAGGGCAAGTGACACCAATCCCCCCAAACCGCCTAGCGCGCACGCTGGCCAAGCTGGAGCGCATTCCCGCGTTTCTGCGGCCCTGGGTGCGCAACCGCGTGATGGGGCGTGCTGTGCCATTCACGGGCACGGCGGGTCTCAACTTCGCGGAGATGTCGTCTGAGCAAGTGGTGGTCACTGTGCCCAATGTGCGCCGTGTGCAAAACCACATTCAGGGTGTGCACGCCGCGGCCATGGCACTGTTGGCAGAAACTGCCACCGGCATGGTGGTGGGCATGAACGTACGGGATGATTGCCTGCCGCTTTGCAAGACCTTGCACATCGACTTCAAACGTCGCGCGCAAGGGGGCTTGCGTGCCGTAGCCCGTGTGTCGCCAGCCCAGCGCGAGCTGATGCTGAAGAACGACAAGGGTGAGGTCAGCGTGCTGGTGCAAGTCAGCGATGAGTCGGGCGAGCAGCCCATCCAGTGTGAATTTATCTGGGCGTGGATACCCACGCCGAAACCAAAAGAGATTGCGGGACAGACCGCAGCGGCGTAGTCGCAAGCTCTGTCCCCAACTGATTAGGAGTATTTATGAAACAAGTTCAAGACGCTTACATCGTCGCCGCTACGCGCACACCCATCGGCCGTTCCGGTCGCGGCTACTTCCGCAATACTCGCCCTGACGAGCTCTTGGTCTCTGCCTTGCGTAGCGCCATGCTGCAAGTCCCCACGCTCGACCCCAAAGCGATTGAAGACGCCATCATTGGTTGCTCCTTCCCCGAGGGCGAGCAGGGCATGAACATGGCCCGTGTGGCCGTGGGCCTGGCGTTTGACCACCCAGTGGGTGGCATCACAGTGAATCGTTTCTGCGCCTCCGGTATCTCTGCCATTCAGATGGCGGCTGATCGCATCCGTGTGGGCGAAGCCGACGTGCTGATCGCTGGCGGTGCCGAGTCCATGAGCATGGTGCCCATGGGCGGCGGCAAGCCGTCGTTCAACCCCGAAGTGTTTGCGCGTGATGAGAACATCGGTATCGCCTACGGCATGGGCCTGACCGCTGAGAAGGTGGCGCAGCAGTGGAAGGTAACGCGCGAGATGCAGGATGCGTTCGCATTGGAATCCCACCTGCGCGCCATCAAGGCGCAGCAGGCCGGTGAATTCACCGACGAGATCACGCCTATCGATGTGATTGAGCGCACGCCCAACCTGGCCACTGGCGAAGTCACCACCAAGACTCGCACTGTGAATCTAGACGAAGGTCCACGCCCCGACACGTCGATCGAAGGCCTGGCCAAGCTCAAGCCCGTGTTCGCCGCCCGTGGGAGCGTCACTGCGGGCAACAGCTCGCAGACCAGCGATGGTGCCGGCGCGTTGATTTTGGCCAGCGAAAAGGCGGTCAAGCAATTTGGTCTGACGCCCTTAGCCCGCTTTGTGAGCTTTGCCGCCCGAGGCGTGCCGCCCGAAATCATGGGCATTGGCCCGATCGAAGCCATTCCCGCCGCACTGCGCTACGCTGGCCTTCAGCACAGCGATATTGACTGGTTCGAGCTGAACGAAGCCTTTGCAGCCCAGTCGCTGGCGGTCATCAATACGCTGGGCCTGGATGCATCCAAGGTCAACCCGATGGGCGGCGCGATTGCCTTGGGCCACCCGCTGGGCGCGACAGGTGCTATCCGCGCCGCGACTGTGATCCATGCGCTGCGCCGCCACAACCTGAAGTACGGCATGGTGACCATGTGCGTAGGCACAGGGCAAGGCGCCGCCGGGATATTTGAACGGGTTTGATATCCTTGCGACACGGACGACGAAGGCTACTTTCGGGTGGCCTTTTTTTATAGAAGCGAACCATGCCTACCCACTCTTTTGACCAAGCTATTGCGCTGGAACCGCAGCCTGATGGCACTTGTACCGGCCACACCAACCCGGGCTATGCCAATATGGTGGGGCCTTATGGCGGTATCACCACCGCGCAGGCCTTGCAAGCGGTACTCCAGAGCCCGACGCGCCTCGGTGAGCCAGTGTCGCTCACCGTCAACTTTTGTGCAGCTGTGGCAGATGGGCCTTTTGTAGTGCAAGCCTGGGCAGCGCGTACCAACCGCTCCACCCAGCACTGGATGATTGAAATGCGCCAGGGTGACGAGGTGGTCATGACTGGTACGGCCGTTACGGCCGCGCGGCGAGACACCTGGGGTGTGGACGAAGAGCCTATGCCCCTGTGCCCGCCGCCGCACGAGTCGCCATTGCCCACCCATCGTTTGCCGATGGAGTTTTTAAATCGTTACGAACTGCGCAGCGTGTCCGGTGGTTTGCCTGCTGCCTGGGACGGATCAGGCCACAGCAGTCTGACGCAGCTCTGGGTGCGCGACGAGCCGCCCCGCCCGCTGGACTTTGCCTCGCTCAGCGCCATGGCCGACATCTTTTTCCCGCGCGTGTTCATCCGCCGTGCTACCCACGTGCCGGTGGGTACGGTGAGCATGACGGTGTATTTTCATGCCAGCAGCGCCCAACTGGCAGAGACCGGCACAGGCTACTTATTGGGCCAGGCCCGCGCCCAGGCGTTTCGCAATGGTTTTTTTGACCAAACCAGCCAACTGTGGAATGAGGCGGGCGTGCTGCTGGTTACCACCCACCAAATCGTTTATTACAAAGGCTAGCCATGACCGACATTCTCATCCACACCGCAGACGGCGTGATGACCCTGACCCTGAACCGGGTTGACAAGAAAAACTCGTTTACCCAAGCCATGTACGCCGCCTGTGCCGATGCGCTGGCACAGGCCAGTGCCGACAACGCCGTGCGCGCCGTGGTGCTGCAGGGACACGCCACCATCTTCAGCGCGGGCAATGATATTGGTGACTTCTTGAACGGCCCGGTCTCGACCCAGGAGTCGCCGGTGTTCCGCTTTCTGCGCTGCATCGCCACCTTCCCCAAGCCGCTGGTGGCGGCCGTGTGTGGCCCGGCGGTCGGCATTGGCACCACGCTGCTGTTCCATTGCGATCTGGTCTACGCGGGTGACAACGCTGCGTTCTCCATGCCCTTTGTGAATCTGGGCCTGTGCCCCGAGGCGGCCAGCAGCTTGCTGGTGCCGCAGATGCTGGGCTACCACCGCGCTGCAGAAGCGCTGCTGCTGGGCGAGCCCTTTATGGCTGAAGCTGCATTGGAAGTCGGGCTTGTCAACCGCATCGTGCCGCCGACGGAGGCAAACGGCGTGGCCCAGGCGCAGGCCCGCAAGCTGGCCGCCAAGCCACTGTCCTCGTTGATGGAAATCAAACGCTTCATGAAGAAGGGCCAGATGGCCCAGGTGCTGATGGTGATGGCTGAAGAAGGCGAACGCTTTGGTCAGATGCTGCACGAACCGGCGGCCCGTGAAGCCTTTACGGCATTTATGGAAAAGCGCCGTCCAGATTTCAGCCAGGTCTAAAAGCTACAGCACCTACCGCGCCACCGGTCGCCCAATGTCCCAACCCATAGAACCGCCCGCCTACCAAAGCGCTGCTCAGCATGCTCTGCGCTATTCGCTTGGGTCCGCGTTCTTTGGGATGCTCGGTGTTGTGGATGCTTTGCTGTTTTTTGCCGCACTGGACAAAGCCTTGAAGATAACGCCGATCACTCCTGCACTGAAGGCCGGGATGGGATTTTTCGGTTGCATGACTGTGGCCTGCGCATGGGGCTATTTTTGGGTGGTGAGGCGCATTCCGGTAGCAGATCATTTGATCGTAGGGGAGCGCATTGTCACCACACGATGGCACCGTGATACGTTGGTTTTTAAAGCCTCACACTGCCTGTACTTCGCCGGCGTGCTTGAGACGCAGGGCTACCGTCGTGCGCTATCTGGCCTAGTGGTCGGCACCCATGTGTTTTACCTGACGGACGGCGCCTACCTGACGGAAGCTGGTGTGCGGCGCGTTATTGGAAAGAATGAATCGCGGTCAGCGATTGTGTTTATGCGGGCTTTCCAAGAGTTTGCGCTGCGTCGTAAACCCAACGCCCCCACTGCACTCGAATAAGGCGTTTAGGTATAAAAAGTGCCTGTGGCCCTAGTGGAGTATGCGATTCTAGCTATTATTTATATAGCAATCTGAGATAAAGATAGGGTCGCTACCCTGCGGTAGTGGCCCTTTTTAATCAAGCCTCGCTGGTATCAGAACGACGCTTTGAACTGCACGCCGTACGTGCGTGGGTCGTTGATGAAGCCTGTTAGGTTGTTGAAGTCGACACCACCGGTCTCACGCACTGGGTTGGTGATGTTGCGGGCAAAGACAGCAGCTTCGTACTTGCCATTGTTCCAGTTGTAACCCACGCGCAGGCCGCCTTCTAACAAAGGCGCCGCCGTGAACTTAACCGACTTGCACAAGAACAGATTGGTCTCAGAGCGGTAAGCCCAGTCGGCGTAGACAAACTACTCGCTGCCGTTAACGGCAGGGATGCCGTAGCGCGCCGTCACATTGGCGATCCACTTGGGCGCGTTAGGCAACGAGTTGCCCTCGATGAGCGCCTTGCCAGCCGCGTTCTTGGGATTCAAAACTGTGCACTGGGCGCAGACGCCTACTGCCAACAAAGAATCGTTGATCTGGGTCTCGTTGTAGCTTCCGCTCCAAGTCACCAGGAAGTTGGGTGTTACATAGGCATCAAAATTCAACTCCACGCCATCGCCAGTGGCTTTGGCACCGCCGACTGCAGTCAACTGCTGGTCTTTCACGTCAAAGTGGAACACGCTGAACGAGGTGCGCGCGCGCTTGTTAAACAAGTCAGCTTTTACGCCCACTTCGTAAGAAGTCACAGTCTCAGGCGTGGCCTGCGTCAGAGGGTCAAAACCGCGGGGGTTCTGAATACTAGAGCCACGGAATCCCGTTGCAATGCGACCGAACAGGTTGGTGTTCCGATCAAGCTTATAGGTGGCGCCGATGTCCCAGGTAGCCTGTCTGTCATTGGTGCTGCTTGTTAGGCCACCAAAAACGGCGTAGCAGTCATTGGTCTGATCAGACACGATGACAGCCGTTTGCGGGTTGGGCGCAGTGGAACTGTATGAATAGCTGTCAAAGCCCAACCTTTCTTGAAACAAGTACACACCACCTTGCCAAGTCAATGGGCCATTGGCCTTGGACTCGATACGAATTTCCTGCGTGACTTGCTGGTGGTCGCGTACTTTGGCCGCGCTTTCGGAGGGGAACGGGATAAAGCCAGGACCGCTGTTGTGCAGGAAAGAGGCGCCGAAGCCGCCATCAATGTCGCCACGGCTGTAAGCGCTGACGGTCTCATAGCCAGCAATAGAGTAGACATTGAAGTCTGCCAGGGACCACTTTAGTTTCGCGCTGTAGCCGCTGTTTACCAAGATTTGCTCATTCAAGCCGTCCGTGTGAATTTGTGCGGGATCAAAGTTGTCCACCAAATCGTTGGTGCCCTTAAATAGGTTGAAGTAACCGTCCGTAGCCTTGGAAGGCTTGACCGAATCGATCTTCACCACACTGGCTGGGGTATTGCGGCCAAACAGGGTGCCCTGGGGACCAGCCAAAACTTCGATGCGGTTCACGTCGAAAATGGGGAAGCCCTTGCGGATGGGCGTTTCTTGCACAATGTCGTCATAAATCAGCGACACGGGCTGTGAGGCGTTCGAGCGGAAATCGGTATTGCCGTAACCGCGGATGTAGAAACGGGGAAGTCGCGCCCGAACGAGGATTCAATGTTCAGGCTGGGCACGCGGCCCGACAGCATGCGAATGTCTTGGCCGCCGGTGTTCAGCACGTCCAGCGTTTCACCAGCGAGGGTGGAGATCGAGCTGGGCACGTCTTTGATGTTCTCGGCGCGGCGCTCAGCGGTCACCGTGACGGACTGCAAAGCGCTGACTGTACGGGTAAATGTAGTGCAAATGGGACGCGCCCGCCGACCGGCCGGCGAGCCCGAGGAGCTTACCCCCCGGACTTCTTCAAGACTTCAGGTAAATTGGGTGATGACTGCCTACAAATGTGCACGGGCAGCAATTCTTTCGGTAGTACCCATGACTAAAGTCAGTGCCAACAACCCCTACTATGACTCCACCAAGCCACACCACACGCCAGAAGGATTTCGCAACAACTACAGCGACAAGGTCGAGAAGCCAGTGGGCCATGTGTTGCGCTGGCAGTGGGAGGCCTACCGCGACGGCTTGCCCAAGCCTGCGCAGATACCTACTCCCCAAGTTGCTCCTGATCTGGCTCTGATCAAGGGCTACACACGAGGCGTAACACCGTTGGCACAACCCGCTGTCACCTGGATAGGCCACGCCACGCTGCTGGTGCAGGCTGGGGGCTTAAATGTGTTGACCGACCCAGTGTTCAGTGAACGCGCATCGCCGCTGCAGATCATGGGCCCCAAGCGCGCACAGCCGCCCGGTGTGGCGATGAACGATTTGCCACCCATCGACGTAGTGCTAATCTCGCACAACCACTACGACCACCTGGACCGCAGCAGCGTGTTGCTACTGGCTGAGCGCGGCGGTGGCAATACGCTGTTCCTCGTGCCACTGGGCCTGAAGCCGTGGATGGAAAAGCAGGGCATTACCAATGTCGTCGAGCTGGATTGGTGGCAGCACCACACCGTGCAAGTTGAGGGGTACGGTGTCGAGTTCCATCTGGCCCCCGTGCAGCACTGGTCTGCACGCGGTATGGGGGACCGCAGTGAAACGCTTTGGGGCGGCTGGACGGTGTTGAGTACGGATTTGCATTGGTACTTTGGCGGCGATACGGCCTATAGCAAAGACTTTGCCGACACCCGTGCGTACTTCGCGCCGCGCCAGACGGCGGTGCTGGGCGGTGGCTTCGACCTCGCGCTGCTACCGATTGGCGCCTACGCGCCGCGCTGGTTCATGCGCGAGCAACATGCCAATCCAGAGGAGGCGGTACAGATACACCTGGACCTTGGCGCCAAACGAAGCATTGGCATGCACTGGGGCACGTTCAGCCTGACCGACGAGCCACTGGATCAGCCGCCGCTGGATTTGATTGAGGCGCGGGCAAAGCACAAACTGGATGAGGCTACGTTTTCGGTGTTAAAAATTGGGGAGACGCGGCGATTACCAGCGCGAAGTTGCTGAGTGAAAATCGGGCGTGTGGCTGATTAGGGTCAGCAGCAGTTATCCGTGAGCAACAGCAAATGAGTAGTAGGCTGCGAGGTGCAGCTGCCAACAGATAAGACGGGTCAGAGTTACGAAAATGGATCACCTTGCGAACTACTTTGTCAACGAATGACCCTAGCGCTAAAGCATGACTAATTTCCAAAAACCATTCCGTTCGATGGGCACCAAAACTCAACTATGGGGCCTACTCATGGTTGTGTTGAGCTCAGTTTTATCAGTCTCGAAGGCCCAGTCATTAGATATTGATGCGCGACTTCGTCAGGTCGAAAACGGACTGCTACCCGCAGTGGTCACTCCTCGTTCCAAGCAGATGAACTTGGCAACACGGATGCGGGAATTGAAAGTCCCAGGCATTAGTATTGCGGTGGTAGACCACGGAAGTCTTGTTTGGGCACATGCCTGGGGAATCTCAAGGCAAGGAACTCCCATGACGGTGGATACGATTTTGCAGGCTGCCAGCATCAGTAAATCAGTCAGCGCCGTTGCAGCTTTACAAATGGTCGAACAAGGCAAGTTAAGTCTGGATGTCGACATCAATGCCGATTTGAGAAGCTGGCATGTGCCACCAGGGGCGCAGACAAATGGAAGTCCCATAACGTTACGGCGTGTGCTCAGTCACAGTGCAGGCTTTACCGTCCCAGGTTTTGATGGCTACGTCGTGGGCTCAAAGGTTCCCACATTATTGGACGTACTGGACGGGCTTGCTCCTGCCAACTCTGCCCCAGTGCGTGTTGATATCCTGCCTGGCACGCAATGGAGATACTCTGGTGGAGGCTACGCCGTTTTGCAACAGCTGTTGGAGGACACAAGTACAGAGCCATTTGCGCCAATGATGCAACATGCAGTCTTGGTTCCCGCTGGAATGAAGTCCAGTTTTTTTGCACCGGCTGGAGAGCTTTCTCCGTCGCAACAAGCATCCGTTGCCGTCGGCCATCAGGATGGCAAACCTATTGCAGGCAACTATCGAATTCATCCAGAGCTTTCCGCGGCTGGCTTATGGACAACTCCAAGCGATTTGGCGCGTTTCAATTTGTCACTGGCACATTTACTGGCTCCCTCAACGCTTAAGCAAGCCCTTACGCCTCAGTTCGATCAAAGTGGTCTGGGTTTTGTCCTTGATCCCTCAACTGGACGTTATGGACACGATGGCAGCAATGCAGGTTTCGAATCGCGATGGCAGGCCGATACGAAAGACGGCGGCCGGGCTGTCGTCGTCATGGCCAATTCCAACGGCACGCGCAGTGTGATGAACGAACTCATACGCTCTGTTGCAGTGGCGCAGGGTTGGACAGACTGGATGCCTCCAACGCATGCATCACTCGTGGCTAAGGTAGCCGCTACACCGGTGTTTATCCGCGGCAACTTCAATGATTGGGCTACCAATATGCCAATGAAGGCTTTTGCCCCGCAGCGTTTTATTGCCACTACCGCATCAAAAGTACCGGCTGGTCGGGTCGAATTCAAAATAGCGTCAGAGGACTGGAGTACCGTCGATTTAGGCAGCACTGCAAAAGTCATCGGCGGAACTCATCGGCCCATAGCGCTTAGTTTTGGTGGTGGGAACTTGGTCCTGGATTTACCTAAGCCTGGAAGATATCGCTTTGAACTCGATGCCAGAGATCATTCCACCGCTTATCTGCGCGTCACTAAAGTACCTTGATCGATTTGCAGAAATCCCAGTTTGAATCGCCCCGGGTTTTGAGGAGGCTCAACTCTCTGAGAGGATTGAGCCATGAAGAAGTCAAACAAGTTTTCCCCCGAAGTCCGTGAACGTGCTGTTCGCTTGGTGCAAGAACACCGAGGCGAGTACCCGTCGTTGTGGGCAGCCATTGAATCGATATCGGCCAAGATCGGCTGCGTGCCCCAGACGTTGCATGAATGGGTCAAAAAAAGAGAGGTCGATTCTGGTGCACGCAAAGGCGTCACCAGCGACGAGCGTGAACGCATCAAGGCGCTTGAACGTGAGAACAAGGAGCTGCGCCGGCCCAATGAAATCCTGAAACTGGCCAGTGCTTTTTTCGCCCAGGCGGAGCTCGACCGCAAACTCAAGTCCTGAACGAATTCGTTGACCGGCATCGCGATACCTACGGGGTCGAGCCGATCTGCAGAGTGCTGCAAATCGCCCCGTCTGGCTACCGTCGCCATGCCGCCCAGCAACGCACACCGGAACTGCGTTGTGCGCGCCAAACAGGATGCAACCCTGCTGCCGCAGATTCACCAAGTCTGGCAGAACAACATGCAGGTCTACGGTGCTGACAAGGTCTGGCACCAGTTGAATCGGGAAGGCGTTGTCGTGGCCCGCTGCACGGTGGAGCGCCTCATGCGGTGCGCGGGACTGCGGGGTGTGCGTCGTGGCAAGGTGGTGCGCACCACCATCGGTGACAAGGCTGTGCCATGCCCGCTGGACCGGGTCAACCGGCAGTTCAAAGCAGACCGGCCCAACCAGCTGTGGGTGTCGGACTTCACGTACGTCTCGACCTGGCAAGGCTGGCAGTACGTGGCCTTTGTCATCGACGTATTTGCCCGGCGCATTGTGGGCTGGCGCATGAGCAGCTCCATGCGAACAGACTTCGTGCTGGATGCACTGGAGCAAGCCCTGTACGCCCGCCAGCCCGAGCGTACTGACGCCCTGATCCCCCACAGTGACAGGGGCTCCCAATACGTCTCCATCCGCTACAGCGAACGCTTGGCCGAGGCGGGTATAGAGCCCTCTGTGGGCAGCAAAGGCGACAGCTACGACAACGCCCTGGCCGAGACGATTAACGGCCTCTACAAGGCTGAGTTGATTCATCGCCGAGCACCTTGGAAGACTAAGGAGTCTCTGGAACTGGCAACGCTGGAGTGGGTGTCCTGGTTTAACCACCACCGACTGCTGGAGCCCATCGGATACATTCCCCCTGCCGAAGCTGAAGAAAATTACTATCGGCAATTAGCCAGTCAAACCGCAATACCGGTCTGACTTAACCCAACGGGCCTCCACGAAACCCGGGGCGATTCAGTACCTACGCTTGCTACACACTGGAGACGTAATGGTCGAAGTGTGTGGTCGGGTAGCGAATCAACGTTGAATATCGGCTGTATAGAAGCGTACTAAGAACACCTGACGACCGCCCTGGGTTGATACTGGCCATGAACCCTGCAATATTCGCAGAGGCCGCGAACTTGGATGGATCAACATTTATAGCCAGGTTGCAACTGCCTCCCATTCAGCACCTGTGCATTGGAATAGCTTGGTGCGTTTTCCTATTTTTACCAAGCAAATGCTTGCTAAAAATAAGAAGCTTTGATATGGTCAAGGTATGACAGATGCTGCCATCGCAACTCCTATCGAACCCAAGCGCGCCCGCGGCCGACCGCGCAAGACGGTTGACGAACGCGATGACGGCAATCGACGGCCGGAGTTGTTGAAGGCCGCGGCTTTGTTGTTCCGTCGCCAGGGTTTTGCCGCCACCACGACGCGCGACATCGCCGCTGCTGCGGGCATGCAAAGTGGCTCGCCGTTCTACCATTTCAAGAGTAAACACGCGCTGCTGTATGCGGTGATGGAAGAGGGTATGCACTCGGCATTAGCCCGCCAGGCGGCTGCGATTGAGGTCAGTGCGAGGGATAGCAAAGCCAATACGCCGCAGGTTCAGCTTCGCTGCCTGGTGCGTGCCCATTTCGATGTTCTGCATGGCCCTGGAAGTGATTTCATTCCGGTCATGCTGTACGAACACCGCTCGCTTCTTGTGCGCCAACGCACAGCATTGGCGCAACTGCAGGTGCAGTACGAATCTGCCTGGTCGCCTGCGTTGGAGGCGCTGCATGCCAGCGGGCAGTTGCGTGCGCCTGTCAAGCTCGCGCGCCTGTTGATCCTGGGTGCGCTGAGCTGGTCAGTGCAATGGTTTGACCGCAAGAAGGGCGCGTCGCTGGATGAACTGGCCGATGCAGCATGCGCATTATTTGTAAACCCTTGTGGGACGGACCAAGAGTTGCGCAGCAATTTTGCTCGGTCTCCAACTGATTAGGAGAGTGATGATGTCTTACGGTTCTATATTCGCCCCGGATCTATTCGCGGACCAGGTGGTAGTGGTGACGGGCGGCGGCTCGGGCATTGGGCGCTGCGTGGCGCATGAGCTGGCAGCTCTGGGCGCTACGGTGGCGCTCATTGGTCGCAAGGCGGAGAAGCTGCAAAAGGTGGTGGATGAAATTACGGAAGACGGTGGCCAAGCCAGCCCACACGTGTGCGACATCCGCGAGGAAGAGTTGGTGCAAATAACCGTGGCCACCATCGTTGCCCAGCATGGGCGCGTGGATGGCTTGGTGAATAACGCCGGCGGCCAGTACATGACGCCGCTGGAGGCCATCAGCGCCAAGGGTTGGCAGGCGGTTATCAATACCAACCTGACCGGTGGCTTTTTGGTGGCGCGCGAGTGTTACTCCCAGAGCATGAACAAAAACGGCGGCAGCATCGTCAACATCGTGGCAGACATGTGGGGCTCCATGCCGGGTATGGGCCACAGCGGTGCGGCGCGTGCGGGCATGGTTAGCTTCACCGAGACCGCGGCCATTGAATGGGCTAGCCGCGGTGTACGTGTGAACGCGGTGGCACCGGGCTACATCGCTTCCAGCGGTATGGACCATTACCCCGAAGAAGCCGGCCCTATGCTGCGTGAGATGGCCAAGACTGTGCCGCTGGGCCGCTTTGGCACAGAGGCTGAAACGGCTGCTGGCATTGTGTTTTTGCTTAGCCCTGCCGCTTCTTTTATCAGTGGCAGCACATTGCGCATTGATGGCGCGCGGCCCCAGGTCCGCATGGGCTGGCCGATGCGCGTGGCCGATGAGAAAGCCCAGGCACGCGATTCCATCAAACCGTTCAACGGATTCCATCGGGCCCAAACACCGAAGGTGTTTGCTAAGTAGCCACCTCCTCAAGTATTTGCGGAAAAGCACCATGCAATTCACCCACGAACACCTGGAAATCCAGAAAACCCTGAAGCGCTTCATTGACGCCGAAATCAACCCGTATGTGGACGAGTGGGAGGCAGCAGAAATGTTTCCCGCTCATGAGATCTTCAAGAAGATGGGCAACTTAGGTCTGCTGGGCCTGACCAAGCCGGAAGCCTATGGCGGCAGTGGTCTGGATTACTCCTACGGCCTGGCCATGGCCGAGACGCTGGGCCACATCGACTGCGGCGGCGTGCCCATGGGCATTGGCGTGCAGACCGATATGTGTACCCCAGCGCTGGCGCGCTTTGGCAGCGAAGAACTCAAAAGCGAATTTCTAGCGCCTGCCATAGCCGGTGACACCGTGGGCTGCATCGGCGTGAGCGAGCCGGGGGCGGGCAGCGATGTGGCGGGTATCAAGGCCGTGGCCCGCAAGGATGGCAACGACTACGTGATCACCGGGCAGAAGATGTGGATCACCAACAGCCTGCAGGCTGACTGGATGTGCATGCTGGTAAACACCGGCGAGGGCCAGAGCGCAGCGGCCAACAGCGCTCACAAAAACAAGAGCTTGGTCATAGTGCCGTTGCGCGAAGGTGGCAAGCTACGCAAGGGCATTGAAGTGGCGCGCAAGATCAAGAAAATTGGCATGCACGCCAGCGACACCGGCCTGCTGTACTTTGATGACGTGCGCGTGCCGCAGCGTTATCTGATTGGCCAGGAGGGTGCAGGTTTTGTTTACCAGATGCAGCAGTTTCAGGAGGAGCGTCTTTGGTGCGCGGCCAGCAGTTTGCAGGCGCTGAACAACTGCATTGAATGGACGGTGGAGTGGGCGCAGGAGCGCAAGATGTTTGGCGCCACCTTGGCCGACCAGCAGTGGGTGCAGTTCAAGCTGGCAGAAATGAAGACCGAGGTGGAGAGCTTGCGTGCCCTCACCTACCGCGCCTGCGATTTGTACGTGAGCGGGCAGGATGTGCTGGAGCTTGCCTCCATGTGCAAGCTCAAGGCTGGGCGTCTAGGCCGCTTGGTGCCCGATGGCTGCATGCAGTTTTGGGGTGGCATGGGATACACCTGGGAAAGCAAGGTGGCCCGCATGTTCCGCGACAGCCGCCTTGGCTCGATTGCGGGCGGTGCGGACGAAGTGATGATGGGCATCATTGCCAAAACCATGGGCGTGGCCAAACGGCCTACGCGTGGCTGAACGGGATACCTATGAGCGATACCGAATACACCGCGGACGACCTGCAACAGGTGGAGGATGCGGCACGCCGCTTTATCCAGACCGAAGTGGCTGCGCATTTGAATGACTGGGAAGAAGCGGGCGAATTTCCGCGCAGCCTGTACCAGCGCGCAGCCGATCTGGGCTGGCTGGGCATGGGCTATCCCGAGACCTTTGGCGGCACGCCGGTGCCCTGGAGTGTGCGTAACACGCAGACTATTGCGCTGGCCCGCTACGGTGGCAGTGGTGGTCTGATGGCCAGCCTGTTCAGCCACAACATTGGCCTGCCGCCGGTGCTGCGCCATGGTTCGCCCGCGCTGCAGCAGCAGGTTATTCCGGATGTGCTGGCCGGCAAAAAGATCTCGGCGTTGTGCATTACTGAGCCTGGCGGCGGCACGGATGTGTCGGCACTCAAAACCACCGCGCGTCTGGACGGCGACCACTATGTGGTGGACGGTGAAAAGGTGTTCATTACGTCTGGCATGCGGGCCGACTGGCTGACCGTGGCGGTGCGAACGGATCTGAAGAGCAAAGGGCCGATGGGCATCTCCATGCTGATGGTCCCCGGCGATGCGGTAGGCCTCTCGCGCAGCCCTTTGAAGAAAATGGGCTGGTTGTGCTCTGACACTGCGCATTTGCGCTTTGATGGCGTGCGCGTACCGGTGGGTAACCTGGTCGGTGAAGAGGGTTCAGGCTTCAAAATCATCCTGACTAATTTCAACGGCGAACGCCTGTCGATGGCCGCAATGGCGCTGGGCTTTGCCGAGTGCTGTTATGACGAAGCGCTCAGTTGGGCACAGCAACGCAAGACCTTTGGCGCGGCATTGGTAGATCATCAGGTCATTCGCCACAAACTGATGGACATGAAGATGCGCATAGAGTCCACGCGGGCATGGTTGAACGCCGTGTCTGCGCGCGCCGATGTCGGCGACCGTGGTGACAAGTCGGCCAAAGGTGCCGAGTGGGTGGCCCAGGTCTGCCTGCTAAAAAATCACGCGACACAAACCATGCAGTTCTGCGCCGATCAGAGCGTGCAAATTTTGGGCGGTATGGGCTTTATGCGCGGCACAGCTTGCGAGCGCATCTACCGTGAGGTCAAGGTCATGATGATTGGCGGTGGTGCCGAAGAAATCATGAAAGAGTTGGCCTCACGTCAGCTTGGGCTGTGACACTGCTATATGCCTAAATCCGCCCTTTCCGGCTCCCCGGATGCACCTATCGTCTTCGAGCCCGAATTCATTGCGCCCTTGAGACGCATCTTCGAAGAGTCCATCGCTTTCAATCAGGTTCTGGGTCTCAAGATCGATAGCATCACGCCCGAACGCGTGACCGCTCACATCACCATGAAGCCCGAGTTGGTCGGGCACTACAGCTTTAATCGTATTCACGGGGGCGTCATCAGCGCGGGTCTGGACGCCATGGGTGGCTTGGCGGTGATGGCCGCCATTGGCGCCCGCCATATGGATGAGCCACCCATGCAACGCCTGCACCGCTTTGCCAAGCTGGGTACGATCGACTTACGCGTGGATTATTTGCGTCCTGGCATTGGTGATCACTTTGAGTTGCGCGCCGAAGTGATGCGCTTGGGGTCGCGCGTGGCCTCCACGCGGATGGAGTTTTTGGGTGCGGATGGCAAGCTCTTGTCTACGGGGTCTGCGGCCTACATCGTAGCTTGAGGTTTCTGTGGCCCCGGGCGCTGACCCTTGGGCGACAGAGCAGGGAATTTCCCGCTACCACCGGCCTGCCAAGGCGACTAGGATGGGCACACACGCTTGTGACCACCCACCTAAAGAGAGTTGCCCATGACTGCTCCCCGTCTGTTGCTGGACTACGCCTATGACCATGAGGAGGCGTTGCGTGACAAGATCTTTCTGACCCAGCCTATCGGCGGTGGTCAAGTCAAAGATTACTCCTGGGCCCAGACCATGGACCAGGCACGACGCATGGCCGCGCATCTGAAAGCCCAAAACTTTGAGCCTGGCGCGCGCATCGCCATCCTGTCCAAAAACTGCGCGCATTTTTTTATGGCCGAACTCGCCATCTGGATGGCGGGTGGCACCACGGTGGCCATCTTCCCTACCGAGCTGGCGGACACCGTGTCCTATGTGTTGGAGCACAGCGGTGCGAGTTTGCTGTTTGTAGGCAAGCTCGATACCTGGGAATTGCAAAAGACGGGCGTGCCTGCGGGCTTGCCCTGCATCGCATTTCCCCTGGCACCCGCTACCCGCTATGAGACTTGGGATGCGGTGGTGGTGCGCACCATACCTTTGGCGGGACGTGTTCCGCGTGCGGGCACTGATCTCGCGTTGATTGCATATACCTCTGGCTCTACGGGCCAGCCCAAGGGCGTGATGCACAACTTCGAGCGCGGAACGCGCGCTGCCGAGGGTATCGTCAAAGATCAGTTGCTGCGCATGGGCGAGGTACCCGATGCGCGCGTGCTTTCCTATTTGCCGCTGGCCCACATTTACGAGCGCGCCTGGATCGAATGTGCAAGCCTGGTTTACGGCAAAACTCACATTTACTTTGCAGAAGCGCTGGATACTTTTTTGCAGGACTTGAACCGCGCGCGGCCGACCAGCTTTATCTCGGTGCCACGCCTGTGGCTCAAGTTTCAACAGGGCGTCTTCACCAAGATGCCACCCAAGAAGCTGGACCGCTTGCTTGGCATTCCCATACTGGGCCGCATGGTTGGGCGCAAGGTCCTTAAGGGCCTGGGGCTGGACCAGGCGATCATGGCGGGCAGTGGCTCGGCACCCATTCCCGCGGAGCTGATCGACTGGTACCGCCGCATTGGGCTGCGCCTGTTTGAGGGCTACGCCATGACTGAAGATTTCGGCTACTCGCACACCTCCAAAGACGGCTTTAATGCACCGGGTTGCGTGGGCATAGCATTGCCGGGTGTGCAGTTGCGGTTCAGCGCGGAAGGTGAAATTCTGATCAGGTCACCTGGGCAAATGGTGGGCTACTACAAGCGTCCAGAGCTGACCGCTGAGGTGTTCACCGAAGACGGCTTCTTTCGCACTGGCGACAAAGGCGTGTTGACTGACAAAGGGCTGCTAAAGCTAACCGGGCGTGTGAAAGAAATCTTCAAAACCTCGAAGGGCAAGTACGTGGCGCCTGCGCCTATCGAGAACCTACTTAACGCCCACCCCTTAGTCGAAATGGCAATCGTGTCGGGCGTTGGGCAACCGGCGGCATATGCGATGGTGGTACTAGCCGAGGACATACGCCCTCGCATACAAGACGCGGCCGTTCGCTCGCGTGTGGAGTCGGAGCTGGGTCAATTGCTGAAAGATTTGAATGGCAGTCTAGCCGACTACGAGAAGCTGCAGATGGTGGTAATTACCCCGGTGCCCTGGTCGATTGAAAACGGATGCCTGACACCTACGATGAAAATCAAACGCAGCCGGATTGAGGCTTCTGTGGAGGCCGCTGTGCCCGCTTGGTACGCCAGCGGTAAGCCGGTGCAATGGGCTTAGCAGCGTAACAATAGGCATGGAAAAAGCCACCTTGCGGTGGCTTTTTATAAACTATTGCAGCCTTATTTCTTGGCGTTTGCTTCACTGAAATATTCGGTCACGGTCTTCCACTTGCCGTCTTGAATTTGCGACATGCGCGAGGCATCGCTACCCAAGCGTTTGATCGGGGTGAACGATGCAGGCGCACTGCCAAAAATATCAGGTGGAATGCGCATGGTGTCCATCACCTTGATGAAGCTCTCGGTCGTTAGGTTTGCGCCCACCTTGTTAGCCGCGTTAGCAAACGAATTAACGATAGAGTAGCCATATACCGAGAAGACGGTTGGGTCTTCGTTGAATTTGGTCTTGTACTTGTTGGCCCAGAAACGGATCGGAGCGGACTGCTCATCCGTATAGGGGTTTTGTACTGTCATGGTGGCGTAGAAACCGTCCATTGCTTTTCCTCCCAGCTTGTGGATCAGGTCGGTGTAGGCGCCCGACGAGCCGAGGAAGGTTGGGTTATATCCCAGCTTGCGTGCGGTGCCAATGCCACCAATGGTCTCGCGGATCAACGTGCCCATCACGATGAAGTCGCAGCCGCTGGCTTGCATCTTGGAAATCTGAGATGAGAAGTCGGTGGCGCCCCGTTTGAACGAGGTTTTTTCGGCAAATTCCATGCCTATACTTTTAAGTCCAACTTCAGCTCCGCGTTCCACCTCCAGGCCAAAGTCATCGTCTTGGTACATGGTGCAGACTTTTTTAGCGCCCTTTTCTTTGACCAGCTTGGGCACCGCAAAGCGCATCTGGTCGTAATAGGTGGCTGCAAATGAATACTTCAACTTGTGAAAGGGCTCATACATTTCGCGGGCTGCGGTGATGGGGAAGAAGTTGATCACATTCTTCTCAAATTGCACCGGCATAGCCGCCATATTGTGGGCAGTGCCGATATGCCCCACCATCATGAAAATTTTGTCTTGGTTAACTAATTTTTGAGCCGCCAGCACTGCCTTCTTGGGATCGTAGGCGTGGTCTTCCACTATCAGCTTGAGTTTGCGTCCGTTCAGGCCGCCTTGCTCATTGATCTCGTCTACCGCCAATTGCATGCCGTTACGCGCTTGCTTACCAAACCCAGCTATCGGGCCCGACAAATCTTGAATGGAACCCAACAAGATTTCGTCTTTGGTAACGCCCTGCTGCTGGGCCGAGGCCAGCGTTGCCGACAAGGCAACGCCAGCCAACGCAGCATGGGTCAAAAGGGTTTTCAGTTTCATGTCTTAGTCTCCTAGGGATAAAAATGCAGGCAATAAATTAACGGTACATGGCCTCTATTCGGGCTTCATACTTCTTTTCCACCAACTTGCGTTTGAGCTTCATGGTGGGAGTGAGTTCCTCGTCTTCTGCCGTCAACTGGGTTTCCAGCAAAAAGAATTTCTTGATTTGTTCGACGCGGGCAAACTTCTTGTTCACCCGGTCCAGCTCGGACTGGATCAGCGCCTGTACTTCCAGTGCGCGAGTCAGGCTGGTGTAGTTGCTGAACGGTATGTCCTGATCTTGGGCAAACTTCTCGACGTTTTCCTGGTCGATCATGATGATCACCGTCAGGTAAGCGCGCTTATCGCCGATTACCACTGCGTCGGTAATGTAGGGCGAGAATTTCAGGTCGTTTTCCAGCTCGCTGGGAGTGATGTTTTTACCGCCGGCCGTGATGATGATGTCTTTCATGCGGTCGGTGATCCGGAAGTAGCCATCGGCATCCATAACGCCTACATCGCCCGTATGCAGCCATCCGTCGGGCGTGAGAGCCTCGGCGGTTTTCTCGGGCAGATTCAGGTAACCCGCAAATACGTTTTTGCCGCGTACCAGAATTTCACCCGTGGCAGGATCGAGCTTGACCTCATTGAAACCCGCGGCGGGGCCGATCGAGCCAGGCTTCATCTTATGGGCAGGTACACCCGTGGACGCACCGCAGGTTTCAGTCATACCCCACACCTCAAGCATGGGCACACCCAACGCTAAATACCAGCGTACCAAGTCGGGCGAGATGGGCGCCGCGCCCGTGACGAGGAAGCGTGCACGGTGAATGCCAATAAGCTTGCGCGCATTATTGAGAGCTAGCACTTGCGCCAGTTTGAACTTGAGCTTGAGCCAGCCGCTGACAGGTTCGGCTGCCAGCACCTTGTTCGCTATGTCGGTACCCACACCGATGCTCCAAGCGTAGGCTGCTTGTTGTAGCAGGCCAGCTTCTTTGAGCGAGATCATCACGCCCGAGTAAAACTTCTCCCAAACGCGTGGCACGGCGGTGAACACCGTGGGGGCAATCTCTCGCACATTTTCGGGAATGGTTTCGGGATTCTCCACAAAGTTGAGCTTGGCCCCGGTGTACATGCCAAAGTACTCGCCACCCAGACGCTCAGCAATGTGGCACAGCGGCAAAAAGCACATGCGCTCGTCCGTGTCGTCTTGAGAAATCAGCGTATTGAAGCCGCGCACGGTATACACCAGGCCGCTATGCAAGTGCATGGCCCCCTTAGGCTTGCCGGTGGTACCGGACGTGTAGACCAGAATGGCCAAGTCCTCAGGCTTGCAGGCGTCTACGCGCTGCTGTACCGCCTGCGGATGCTGCGCGTTGTAGGTGCGGCCTAATGTGCGCAGGTCTTTCAGGCTGATGATGTCGGGGTCATCCACGCCGCTCAGGCCCTCCATGTCAAACACTACAATCTTGCGCACTCGCGGCAGTTGGTCGCGTACTTCCAGCGCCTTGTCGAGTTGTTCGTCGTCTTCTACAAACAAAAAGCTGGTGGACGAGTCATCGCACAGATAGTGCACCTGGCTGGCTGCATCCGTGGGGTAAATGCCGTTGGACACGCCACCGGCCGACAGTACGGCCAAGTCCGCCCAAACCCATTCCACCACCGTGTTGGCCAGGATAGATGCGGTGTCGCCTTTCTCAAAGCCCAGGCTCATCAGCCCGCCGGCGATTTCGCGTACCGCGTCGGCGCTCTGGTTCCAGGTCCAACTGCGCCACAGTCCCAGATGCTTTTGGCGCAACCAGATATTAGGACCGCGCCGTTGCACGGCGTTCCAGAACATGGCCGACATAGTTTCGCCCGGCATGACGATATTGCTGTTCGGCTGAATGCCGCTTAAATCCCAGAGTACGGTCATGCTGTTTATCTCCAGGTCTTTTTCTTTTTCCAGCGACGCTCACCGCGCACGCCGTCTTCCTTCATGCCCAAATAGAACTCCTTGATGTCGTCCTTCTCGCGCAGGTGGGCACAGGTGTCTTCCATGACGATGCGGCCGTTTTCCAGTACGTAGCCGTAGTCAGAGGCGTTGAGCGCCATATTGGCGTTTTGCTCCACCAGCAAAATGGTGGTGCCGCGTTCGCGATTGATACGCACCACGATCTCAAAAATCTCTTTGGTGAGTTTGGGGGAGAGACCCAGGCTGGGCTCGTCCAGCAGGATCAAGTCCGGGTTGGCCATCAGCGCGCGGCTGATGGCCAGCATCTGCTGCTGCCCGCCCGACAGCAGGCCCGCGTCTTGCGCCGTACGTTCTTTCAGAATCGGAAAGTAGCCAAACACGGCCTCAATATCCTTGGCCACGCCATCGCGGTCGGTGCGGGTGTAGGCGCCCATCAGCAGGTTGTCGCGCACACTTAAGAGCGGAAAAACTTCGCGTCCCTCGGGTACATGGCTCAAGCCTTGCTGCACGATGAAAGAAGGGTCCTTGGCGGTGATGTCGTCACCCTTGAATTCGATTGAGCCTTTGCGCGGATCGATGATGCCGGAAATGGTTTTCAGAATCGTAGTCTTACCTGCGCCGTTGGAGCCCAGCACGGTGGCAATCTCGCTGCGGCGCACTTGCAGACTCACACCGCGGATCGCCTTGATTGGACCGTAGGCGCTCTCTACATTCAGGAGCTTGAGGACAGGTTGGTCGCTGATGGGAGGTGGGGCCGTGCTCATGCAACCTCCTTGGTAACTGTGAACTTGCGGCGCAGGGACGACACATCGTCCACTGTGCCCAGATACGCTTCAATGACGCCGGGGTCGGTTTGTACCTCGCGCGGGGTGCCCATGGCCAGCACTTCACCCTGATTCAGGGCCACTACGCGGTCCGATACTTTGGACACCAGTGTCATGTCATGCTCCACCATCAGCACGGTAATGCCAAGCTCGTTTTTAATGTCCTGAATCCAGAAGGCCATGTCGTCGGTCTCCTCCACATTCAGGCCAGATGAGGGCTCATCCAGCAGCAGCATCTTGGGCTCGGTGCACAGGGCCCGGGCCATTTCCACGACCTTGCGTACGCCATAGGGCAGGCCTGCGACAAATGAATCGCGGTAGTGCTGCAGCCCGAGAAATTCGATGACCTCCTCGGCCTTCTCGCGAGACTTCAACTCCGCTTCGCGCACCTTGTTTGTAAAGAACAGGTCTTGCCACAGGTTGGATGCGCGGTGCGTGTGGCGGCCAATCAAGAGGTTGTGCAGCACCGACGCATGCTCAAACAACTCTATGTTCTGAAAAGTGCGCGCGATACCCAGCGAGGCAACGTCTTGGGGTGCCTGATCGGTCAGCTTCACCAGGCCGTTGGGGCCCAGATAGTCGATGTCACCTGAGGTGGGTGTGTAAATGCGGCTGATCAAGTTGAAGACCGTGGTCTTGCCAGCGCCATTAGGGCCAATCAGGGTGAAGACCTCGCCCTGCTTGACATCGAAGCTGACGTTGTTGACCGCCAGAACCCCACCGAAGCGCACGCTCAGGTTTTTGGCCGATAGAAGAATGTCAGTCATGGGCAAATCCGTCGTCAAAAAGGGGCGTGAGTGCCGCTGGGCC
>JANYEE010000141.1 GCA_025363275.1 Burkholderiales bacterium
TTGGTGGTGTGTACGCGCGCATCCAGAATGCTGAAAGCGCCTTGGTCAAAATAACCGCAGATGCGGGCAAACAGATCAGGCTGATCCTGCGTGTAGACCAGCACTTGTAGGCCCTCACCCACCAGAGAGCGACGCGCGCAAACAATAGGTTGCGTGGTGTTCACGTGCCGGTTGAGCTGCTTGGTGTGCCAGGCAATATCCTGCGCGTCATGGCGCATGAAGTAGCCCAAGTCCAGCGTTTCCCACAGCGCCTTGTGCGCTTCAAAGGGCAGGGAATACAACGCCACTTGCACTAGCGCCTCGCGTTTACGGGCTTCAATCTCGGCATCCGGGTCAGGCGCGCGGCCACCCAGCACACGGCTGGCGTACTTGTACAGGTCTTCCAGCAGCTTGCCCTTCCAGGCATTCCACACCTTGGGCGAGGTACCGCGGATGTCGGCCACGGTCAATAAATAAAGAGCCGTTAGATAGCGTTCATTGCCCACGCGTTTGGCAAAGTCGCCAATCACTTTGGGGTCGCTCAAGTCCGATTTTTGGGCTACACGGCTCATGGTCAGATGTTCGCGCACCAAAAATTCAATCAGTTGGGTGTCTTCCTTGGCGATGTCATGCGCCTTGCAAAAACGGCGTACTTCCACCGTGCCCAGCTCTGAATGGTCGCCACCGCGGCCTTTGGCAATGTCGTGGAATAGCGCGGCGATGTAGAGCACCCAGGGCTTATCCCAGCCCGAAGCCAGTTGCGAGCAAAACGGGTAAGCGTGAGCGTGCTCGGCCATGAAGAAACGGCGCACATTGCGTAGCACCATCAAGATGTGCTGGTCTACCGTGTACACATGGAACAGGTCGTGCTGCATTTGCCCCACGATGCGCCTGAACACCCACAGGTAGCGGCCCAGCACCGAGGTCTGGTTCATTAGCCGCATCGCGTGGGTAATGCCCTCAGGCGCCATCAGGATTTTCCGGAATGTGGCGCGGTTGACCGGGTCATTGCGGAATTTGGCGCCCATTAAATCGCGCGCGTTGTACAGCGCGCGCAGCGTGCGCGCCGACAGTCCCTTGGGCCCAATCGTAGTCTGGTACAGCAAAAAGGTTTCCAGAATCGCGTGCGGCTCGCGGCGGTAAAGGTCGTCCTCCACCACATCAATCGTGCCAGCCTTCTCATTGAAGCGGGCGTTAATCGGGCGCGGCGTGTGCGTCGAGGGGTTGAGCCGCTCCTCGATGTTCATCAGCAAAATCTGGTTGAGCTGCGTCACTGCCTTGGCCGCCCAGTAGTAGCGCTTCATCAGCTGTTCGCTGGCGCGCACAAAAGACTTTGCAGGTCGTGCGCGAACTAGAGTTTCCCCGCCGATCCGCCCCAATTGGAAATGCGCCCCCTCGGGGGCCAGCGAACCACGCGCAGCGGGGAGCGTGGGGGCCGCATATCCGAAGGACTCGGCTACGGCGTTCTGTAAATCAAAAATCAGACGGTCTTCACGCCGGTTGGCAACCAAATGCAGGCGCGCGCGGATCAGCAGCAGCAAGGACTCATTGCGTTTGATCTGCTTGACTTCAAACGGCGTGGCCAAGCCGTTGGTCGCCAAGTCGTCCCAGTCGTTACCCAGGTTTGCGGCTTTGGCCACCCACAAAATGGCTTGCAGGTCGCGCAAGCCGCCGGGAGACTCCTTGCAATTGGGCTCCAGGGAGTAGGGCGTATTCTCAAACTTGTGGTGGCGCTGGCGCAGCTCCAGCGTTTTGGCAATGAAGAAGGCCTTGGGGTCGATAGCTTTGAAAAAAGCGCGCTGAAAAGCCTGCGACAACACGGTGTTGCCGGCAATCAGTCGGCTTTCCAGCAGGGCGGTTTGTACGGTGACGTCTTTGTCTGCCTCGGCCAAGCAGGTGCACAGCGTGCGCACGCTGGAGCCTATCTCCAGCCCCACATCCCAGCAACTGCCAATGAAGGCTTCCAGCTTTAGCTTGAGAGCGCCATCCATGTCAGGACTGCAGTCATCGGGTAGCAACACCAGCACATCGACATCGGAATGGGGAAACAACTCGCCCCGGCCATAACCGCCCACCGCCAGCAGCGCGTAGGGGTGGGACAAGCCAGCGTGGTTCCAGAGCTTTTTCAAAAGCACATCGGCCAGGTCGGATAGCTGGCGCAGCGCCTTGCGGGCGACGCGGGTGGAGGTGCCAGTTTGGCGCAGCGATTCAAACAGCGCTGCTTTTTGGGCGCGGTACTGCGTCCGCAGTTCGGCTACGGGGAGTACGGCCAGTTCGGTCATTGGAGGGTGATCAATGCGCAGTCGATTCAGACCTGCGGCTTGACAAAGGTGGGGGTGGCGGGGCTGCCGGCAGAGAGCGTCAGCACCTCGTAACCGGTGGGGGTGACCAGCACGGTGTGCTCCCATTGGGCGGACAGGGAATGGTCCTTGGTCACAATCGTCCAGCCATCTTTTTCAGGGCCGTCCTTGATCTCTTTTTTGCCAGCATTGATCATGGGCTCGATGGTGAAGGTCATGCCTTCGACTAATCTGTCCAGCGTGCCAGGGCGGCCGTAGTGCAGTACCTGGGGTTCTTCGTGAAAGATCTGGCCTATGCCATGGCCGCAGAATTCACGCACCACACTAAAGCCCTGGCCTTCGGCAAATTGTTGAATGGCAAAGCCGATGTCTCCCAAATGAATGCCAGGCCTCACCATCTTGATGCCGTGCCACATAGCGTCGTAGGTGATCGCAGACAGTCGCTTGGCAGCAATCGATACGTCACCCACCGCAAACATGCGGCTGGTGTCGCCATGCCAGGTGTCTTTGATGACGGTCACGTCGATATTCACCACATCGCCTTTTTTCAGCGGCTTGTCATTGGGAATGCCATGGCAGACCTGGTGGTTGACCGAGGTACAAATGGACTTCGGGTACGGAGTACTGCCGCCACCGGTGTAGTTCAGTGGTGCTGGAATGGCACCCTGGACTTGGGTGATGTAGTCGTGGGCCAGTTTGTCTAGTTCGTTGGTAGTGACACCGGGTTTGACGAAGGGTGTCAAGTAATCCAGAACTTCGGAGGCCAGGCGGCCCGCTACGCGCATGCCGGCAATGCCTTGAGCGTCTTTGTAAGTGATAGTCATCACCTGATTATCCCAGAGCCCGGTTTATTTTTCTCTGTGGTTTTTTTCTTTCCATTGCGCAGCGCCTAGAAGCACTACTTGGAGTTGCTGCACAAAGTTTTCGGTCATCTCGGTTTCTAGCAGCGGTTGGTCGGGCGGCAGGTCCAATATTTCAGGGGCGGCGGCCAGCATGGTGGTCACGATCAAGCCGCAAATCATCTGCAGGCTGGAGGTAGACAAGTCTTTGTAGATTCCCAAACGACGAAAATCCTGTGCCATCTCGTTCGTGAAATGGCTCACATCGTTGCGAATGGCCAAGCGCAGGATGCGACTACCACCCGAGCGCTCGCTAGAGATAAATAGAAACAACAGCCTGTTATTGAGCACGTACTGGTGGTACACGCCTACCGAGCGGCGCACCATGTCATCCAGCGCCACATCCGTCTGGCGGGCTTCGCGCAGCAAACGGCGTAGTGTGATGCCCACTTCTTCCACCAACCCCAAGCCTAGGTCGTCGGTACTGCGAAAGTGCCGGTAAAAGGCGTTGGGCACCATGCCCGCCTCGCGCGCGATCTCTCGAATGCCCAAGCTGGTGAAGCTGCGGCCCTCGCCTATAAGCTGCAGTGCCGCCTGCAGAAGGCTGTTGCGGGTCAGATCCTTGCGCTCGGTGCGGCTCAGGCTGTCTTTGCGGGCGGTGGCTGTGGCCATGGGCGAAGTCGAGTTGGTGTGTACACCCGTATTCTATGTTTTTTGGCCTTTTAATGACCGTGTAAATTGGTGTATCTCTCTAAAAATCGATGAAAGTATTGATTAAGTGTGTACATACGTACACAATTCGGATGTGCCTGAGTTTGGGCACCCACAGGACACCACCATGCCCCACACGATTGATTCGCCATCCCCACGCAGCCCCGGCTGGGTCCAGAGCTTGACAGCCCCGGTCGCACGCGCTTTGCGGCACCCTTGGGTGGAAAGCATCGTGCGCCTGAGCGCCGTCGAAGACAGCTTGCAGGCGCTGCATCCGCTGATGTCCTTGACCGAAGTGCGGGTCCGGGTAGTCAAGGTGGTGGATGAGACCGCCCTGACTAAAACATTTGTATTGCAGCCCAATGCCCTGTGGGCCGGTGCGCAGGCTGGGCAATTTGTGCGGGTGCGCCATGAGATTGATGGTCGGCGCGTGGAGCGGGTGTACAGCCTGTCATCCCGCCCCGGCGCGCAGCGCATTGCCTTTACCGTTAAACGCCAGAGCGGCGGGCAAGTGTCTAACCATCTGCACAACCATCTGAAGGTGGGCGATGTGCTGACCATCAGCCAGGCGATGGGCGAGTTTGTGTTGCCTTCCGAGCTGCCCGCCAAGATGCTGCTGTTGAGCGCGGGTAGCGGCATCACGCCGGTGATGGCTATGCTGCGCAGTTTGCAGGCCCAGGGCTACCGAGGCGATGTGGCCTTCGTTCACGTTTGCCGCGCACTCGATGATTTGATATTTGCACGCAGCCTGAAAGACCTAGCTGCCCGCTGGCCCGCGTTACGCCTCGTACTGCATTTCGATGAATCTGAGGGGCGCTTCACTCCTGACACGCTGCAGCACCTGGTGCCGGATTTGAACGAGCGCAGCACCTGGCTGTGCGGCCCTAGCGGCCTGATGGATGCGGTGCACCAGCTCTGGGTGGATTTGGACATTGCCGCCCCCCTGCAGAGCGAGCGCTTTGTCGCGTTTACGCGCCTGCCCGCCACAGCACCTGGCACCCCCGTGCAAGTGCGATTTCTGGCCAGTCAGAAAGGCTTTGCCACCCAGGGTTCTGAGCCACTGCTGGTGCAGGCTGAGCAAGCGGGCTTCGGCCCGAAACACGGCTGCCGTATCGGTATCTGCCGCAGTTGCCAGTGCGTCAAAGCCAGTGGCACCGTGGAGAACCTTCAGACTGGCGAAGTCTCCAGTGCCCCCAACGAGCTGATTCGCCTGTGCATCACCGCGGCACGTTCCGACGTGACGCTGGACCTTTGAGTCGCTATTCAATCCCATACCTACAGGACACACCATGAGCTTTGCATCCACCACGCATTCGGCCCACTTGAGCCGCGAACAGATCGCCCAGTTTGAAATAGAAGTCAACGCCATCCGCGACAGCGTGATGAAGGATCTGGGTCAGGCCGATGTGGACCATATCCGCAACATGATCCGCATCTGCCGCGCCAGCGAGATAGGAGGCCGCGCGCTGCTGCACTTTGGTGTGGGCCCTTTGAGCTGGGTGGCCGGAGTGCTGGCGCTGGCCAGTGCCAAAATTCTGGACAACATGGAAATTGGCCACAACGTGATGCACGGCCAGTACGACTGGACTGGCGACCCGTCGCTGAACTCGCAAAAGTTTGAATGGGACATTGCCTGCGATGGCGAGCAGTGGCGACATTCACACAACGTAATGCACCACACCCATACCAACATCCTGGGCAAGGACCGCGACCTGGGCTATTCGTTACTGCGCATGACGGACGCGCAAAAGTGGAAGCCCCGCCACTGGTTTCAGCCGATTGCCAATTTGCTACTGGCTGCCGGCTTTCAGTACGGCGTAGGCTCGCACGACCTGGAAATGGGCCGCTACAAACACGGTGCCATGCCCAAAGAAGAGTTCAAGGGACGACTGGATCGCTTTGTAGGCAAGGTCAAAAAGCAATGGTTTAAGGATTACTTACTGTTCCCGGCGCTGGCGCTGTGGAGTGCGCCGCGGGTCCTGGCGGGCAATTTTTTAGCCAACCTGATTCGCAACCTGTGGACGTATGTGATTATTTTTTGCGGGCATTTCACCGAAGGCGTGGCGATTTATCGTGAAGAAGACTGCCGCAACGAGACCAAGGGCGACTGGTATTTGCGCCAGCTATCGGGCTCCAGCAATTTGACCGGCGGGCGGTTGTTTCACATCATGAGCGGCCACCTAAGCCACCAGATCGAGCACCATTTGTTCCCCGACATGCCGGCCCACCGCTATGCCGAGATCGCGCCGCAGATGCAGGCGCTGTGCAAAAAATACGGTTTGTTTTACAACACCGGCAGCTTGTTCAAGCAGTACCTGACCGTGATGAAACGCATACTGACCTATACGCTGCCACCTAGAAAAGTAGCAGGGTGAGCTGTGCTCACAAGCTGAGTGGCGCGTGTCCGGTAAGAGGTGCATGACCGGTGACAACGGGTTTGCGATGGGGGATCAACTCGGCATCAAGTAGGCGCTCAATGCGGGCAAACACCTCATAACGGGAAAACGGCTTCTTCATGAAGTCATCAGCCCCGATAGCACTGCCAAAGAACTGCTCGGTGGCCATCTCGTTGCCGCTGATCATGATGACCGGGATGTCTTTGGTATCCGGGTCGCGGCGCAGGTTGCGCAGTGCCGAGAAGCCATTCATACGGGGTAGCACGATATCCAGAAAAATCAGGTCAGGCCGCTGGGTTTTGACCTGAATGAGGCCAGTCTCTGCATCCATCGCCTGGTCTACGGAAAGTTTGGCGGATTGCAGGATCTTCCGTAGCGCAGCACACACTGTGGCCGAGTCGTCTATCACGAGTACCCGCAAACCAGGGCGTGCATTCAGGCGCTGTCGACCCCGTCGTTCTGCCGGCAGGGCCGATAGCTCTGCCAAGGTGGAGGTGCTGGGGGCCAAGGGCTCAGGTTTGACAAACAGGGTTCGAAATTTATTCAACAGATCCATGGGGCTCTCGCACGACTTGGCACATCGCCAGTCAACTAGCCTGAGATTCTTGCACGCAGGGCGTAATACGAGGCTTGGCTGGGCAGGGGAAAGATGGCTAGACAGGTAAAATTACCGGTTTCGGCACTTGCCCCTCAATTTGCCCTTCATCTAGGCTGCCCCCGTGACCCTGCACATCACTACTTTTGACGGCAGCAATGCCCTGAGCCACTTCCGGACCCAACAACTACTGCCCCAATTGCTGGGCATTCATGACAAGATTTCGGGCATATCTGCCCGTTTTGTGCATTTGGTAGCCACTGAAACCCCACTGGGTACGCCACTGGCCCACAAACTGGCTGCGCTGCTGACCTACGGTGACCCCTACGCAGGCGCTGGTGAGGGCCCCGTCATCGTCGTCAGCCCCCGTTTTGGCACCGTGAGCCCCTGGGCCTCCAAAGCCACCGACATCGCCCACAACTGCGGTTTTGCCGTCAAGCGCATCGAGCGCCTGGTGGAATACCGCCTAGCGCTGAAAAACGGTCTGTTGTCTAAAACCGCGCTCACGTCCGAGCAGCTTCAACAAGTGGCTGTGCTCCTGCACGACCGCATGACCGAAAGCGCCATGCTGGACCGCGCCCAGGCGCAGCAGCTGTTTAACGCCCTGCAACCCGCACCCATGGACCATGTGGACGTGTTGGGCGGGGGCAAAGATGCGCTGGTCAAGGCCAACACGCAGTTCGGCCTTGCCTTGGCCGCGGACGAGATTGACTACCTGGTTAACGCCTTCACCACGCTGGGCCGCAACCCCACCGATGTGGAGCTGATGATGTTCGCGCAGGCCAATAGCGAACATTGCCGCCACAAGATCTTTAACGCCCAGTTCACCATCGATGGCGTCGTGCAGGACATGAGCATGTTCGGCATGATCCGCAACACGCACCAGTTGGCACCGCAGTACATGCTGGTGGCTTACTCAGACAATGCGTCCGTCATGGAAGGGGTCCAAGTAGAGCGATTTGTAGCCAAATCAGCCTCAGGCCCTAGTGAAATATGCTCTTCTAGCTATCAAAAGAGTAGCGAGACCCACCATATTTTGATGAAAGTGGAGACCCACAACCATCCGACAGCGATCTCTCCGTTCCCCGGTGCCTCCACCGGCGCAGGCGGCGAAATCCGTGATGAAGGCGCCACCGGCCGTGGCTCCAAGCCCAAAGCAGGCCTGACCGGTTTTACCGTCTCCAAGCTGTGGGGCGGCATGTCAGACCAGGTTGGGGGCAAGCCTGAGCACATTGCCAGCCCGCT
>JANYEE010000019.1 GCA_025363275.1 Burkholderiales bacterium
CACGCGTGCGCGCCATCGGCACCGTCATCCATTGCGGCCGACAACTGGCCACGGCCGAGGCACGCATCGTCGGCCCCGATGGCACGCTCTACGCGCATGCCACCACCACCTGCTTAGTTTTCGAGTTGAAATAAGGCTCCCACGCTCCGCCGCTGCGCGGGTCGCTACGGCACAATAGGCAGCATGCAATTTCTACACACCATGCTGCGCGTTGGCAACCTTCAACGCTCCATCGACTTTTACACCCAGGTTCTGGGCATGCAACTGCTGCGCCAGTCTGAAAACCCCGAGTACAAATACAGCTTGGCCTTCCTGGGCTTTGACGGCGGCAACCCCGGCCAGGCCGAGATTGAACTCACCTACAACTGGGGCGTGGAGAGCTACGACATCGGCACCGCCTACGGCCACATCGCGCTGGGCGTCCCTGATGCCTACGCTGCCTGCGAAAAAATCAAGGCTGCGGGCGGCAACGTGACGCGCGAAGCTGGCGCGGTCAAAGGTGGAACCACTGTCATCGCCTTTGTCACTGACCCGGATGGCTACAAGATCGAATTAATACAAACAAATTCAAGGACTTAGACAGACGGACGCAGTTTAGACGCAGTTCTCAAAAGAGAGTTGCGTTCGACGCCAGAAGTCTTGAATCGATGTGCCAGATCACATCAAAGGACCAAATCCACCCCAAGTGAGCTGATCAGGAGGCACGCACAGCCCAGGCAGCCTTCCGAAGACCGCGTGAACGACGACAAGCCCAAGAAGATCAAGGGCGTCACTGCCGAACAGATGGCAAAAATGGAGCGTGAAATGTCAAACCTTGAAGGCCAGTTCAAGCTGGTGGAGCAGTCATACGGTCAAGACGTACTCAACTTGGTGCTTACCAAAGGCTACCTGGCCAAGCTGCTGGACAACGAAGCGATCATTCGATTCTTGACACAAAAGCAACCCGACGTTTTGAGTGAATTCGCAAACATCGTTCAAACCGTGGCGCTGGACAAATAGGCAGTGCGGCACGCGGTCACCCATGCGACCGTGTCAGTCGTGGCTTCACCATCAGGCAGCCAAGCGCAGGTTTTGCGGGTGGTCCTGGCCACCATCAGGAACCTTTGAGTCAGGTTGAAGGGCCTTCACACCCGCCACCCCGTCGATCAACTGAAGCACCCAGGCCAGTTCGACTGGCATCCGCGTATCAAGCCGAAAGTACCCGGCCAGAAGATCCGTGTACGCAGCGCTGCTTCCGCGGGCCACCACCTTTTCATACGCCGCAACCACTGCCCGAAACCACTGGGGATCACGCTTTTGACTATTGCCGAAAGTTAACGCGAGACTTGCTTCAGCCTCTAAATCTTCCACGATGGACTTTGCATTCGACCTGAGCGCTTCACACCGAGCAAGCCCGACTTCTGCGGCGGTTCGGTCACACCCGTGAGACTGTGCAAGGTGTCGCCAGATGGCGTCTACGATTTTCACATCGGCACTTTTCAATCGCTGGGCAGTGGCATTCGCGTCCACGGCTGTCAGTACATTTTCCCCCTGCGCGACGATCCTGGTGTGATGGAAGAGAACCAGGGAATACGGTTGCACGATGCGGCGACCCACGTCCCCCATCACCAACAAGAGCGCAGCGGCACTTCCAGCTGTCATCACTGCGGTGGTGGCCACGGTACCTCCATTGGCTCGCCATGATTTCATCTCACCCAGGAGCGCCTTGAGCGCCAGCAACTCCCCACCAGGTGAATTAATTTCGATGTTCAGATGTTCGTAGTGCCAGTATTTCCGAAGTTCCTGCATGTGAAGGCGTACCTCCAGCGAAAGGTCTTGGGTAAAAGCGCCGTCAATCGTCACTTTCGCAGATTCAAGACCGCATTGAAATTTGATCGTCATGTGAGTCCTTTGGTTTGTTGTGGTGTTGTGTATTCCCAGCCAAGGAACCTGACTGGCTCAAAGGATCGTTGGTGCTACAGAAGCCCAGCCAGGTTGGCGCGCCCTCGCCCCCACTTGCCGTCGGCCATCGACCAATAAGCCTGGCCTGGCTGCAACTGAGCCGGCGGTCGCACGTTCACCACATGCGGTCCAGGAATTGAAGGCGAGGGAATCAAGCCACGCAGAGTGTCTTCAGACTGCACGTCTTTCGATGCAAAAAACCATTTCGAAGGGGTGTTGGTGAGGATGGCCGCCACAGCAGTGTCGGCCTCACGCCCCCCGCCCAAGGCATGAACCAATGCACTCACGCTTTGCGTTGCCAGCACAACGTTGCACCGAAAGCCCCTCGCGGTGTCTAAAAACGAAGCATCGCCGGACAGAGCGTCGATCGTGATGAATTTCTGAAATTCGTCCACGATCAGTCCCGTGGGCCGAAGCATGTCATTGCGCGAGCGGACCGCCTGGTACCACTTGGCTTTGAGTGCTCGGGCCGCAAGGATCAAGTTTTCGCGCT
>JANYEE010000022.1 GCA_025363275.1 Burkholderiales bacterium
GCGACCTTTGGTCAGCTCTTCGGCTTTTTTCTTGAAATACTCTGCAGCATGGCCTTTGGGGGTGTCGTTGGCCACCACGTGGCTGAACTTGATGACGATGGGGGCCTGAGCCCAGACTGGCGCGGCCAGGGTAGCAGCAGCGGCAACAGCCAACAAGCTGCGCAGAAAATGGCGGTGGTTCATACAGTCTCCTCGTTATGGTGATAAAGGATTATCAAAACCCCAGGCTTGGCACGTAAGTGTGGGTTTCCACATTTCGCACCTGAGGGCAGATTCTTCAGGCTAGCGGTTCTAAACTGGATGCCATGACGCCCACCCCCCAACCGCCCCTACCCCGCACTGCGCCACGGTACCGGCGCGGGGCTTGGGCCTGGCCACTGATGCTCGCTCTGACTTTTGCTACGGCGGTAGGGGTGTGGCTGCAATGGTCGGATGAGCAGGAGCACGAAGAAGAACGGAGCACCCTGATCGCCGACGTGTTGTCGCTGGAAAGCCGTATGGCCGATTGGCTGGCCAGCGAAGACTCCGCCCTGAAGGCTATTGCCAGGCGCCTGCCCGCCCAGCCCAATGACGAGGCACTGCTGCGTGAGCCTAGTGTTGGACAGGGCCTGCGCCGGCTGTGGATCAGTGTCACGGTAGTTGACCGTGACAACCGATTACAAGCCCATGTGCCGCAGCAAGTGCCGCGCCCTACGCTCCCCGCCCCAGGTAATCCGCTGGAGGACAACAGCCTGTCCGCCCACCTCACTACGCCACTGGCCCATGGCGGGCAACTGATTGTTCGCTTTGCTCCGTCGGCTTTGCTACGCCAAACCGTACCCTGGTGGCTGTCACGCAAATACGACGTGCGATTGGTAGACGACTACGGCCAACGCATCACGGGCACTGACGACGCCTTACCTGCCCAAGGTCGCCAGAGCTACAGGGTCGCTGTTGGCGCACCGCTGCTAGATACCTACTTGGAGCTCACGGTGCGTGATATCCGCAAACCTTGGTGGCGCACACTCCCGCTGGCGCTCATTGCCGTGTTTGTAGGACTGAGCGCAGCCGCGTCCTGGACCCTGCGCCGCCAGATGCGCGAGGTCAAAAGTGCCGAGAACCGTTGGCGCACTGAAGCCTCTTGGCGCCAAGCGATTGAAGACTCGCTCACGGTGGGCTTGCGCGGGCGCGACATGGAGGGTCGCCTGGTGCACGTCAATCGTGCCTTCTGCGATCTGGTGGGCCTGGCGCCCGAACAATTACTCGGCACCTTGCCGCCTATGCCCTACTGGATGCCCGATGCCATGGAAGACACTATGCAGCGGCATTTGCGCAATATGGCCGGTGAGGCCCCGCGTGAGGGCTATGAAACCCGCTGGCTGCGCAGTGATGGCAGCACCATCGACGTGATGATGTTTGAAGCACCGCTCATTGATGCGCAAGGCAAACACATAGGATGGATGGGATCGGCGGTCGATGTTACGGGGCGCAAGCGCTCGGAAGAGCGCGAACGCCGCCAACTGGAAACCCTGGCCAACCAGGCGCGACTAACTACGCTAGGCGAAGTCGCTTCAGCCTTGGCCCACCAGCTCAATCAGCCTCTGGCCGCCGTGGCCAGCTACAACGCAGGGGTCATACGCTCCCTGGAGCGCAGCGCATTTAACGATGCTGTCGTGTTGGATGCGCTGCAGCGCGAAGCGACCCAAATTGCCGAGGCAGGCCGCGTAGTACAACGCATCCGCGCGTTTTTGACACGCCGCGCACCCCAGCCCGAGCCCGTCCGTGTCGAGGATTTGATTCAGCGCGCATTGGCTTTAGTGCGCTACGACGTGCAGCGCCAGGGCATCAGCACTGAGGTGCGTATGCCGTCACTTTTGCCGCCCGTAATGGCAGATCCTGTATTGATTGAGCAGGCGCTGATCAACCTGCTGCGCAATGCACTGGACGCCCTGACCCCGCACACCGACCGGCGTATTCGCATTACAGCGGCACCGGCGGGCCCGCGTTTTGTGCGCCTAGATATTGACGACAACGGAGTAGGCCTGCAAGGGCGCAGCATCGACACCCTGGCCTCACCCTTTCACACGACCAAGGCCGATGGTATGGGCATGGGACTGTCGATATGCCGCACCATCATTGAAGCCCACCACGGTGCGCTGGAAGCTGGCGCAAGTGAGTGGAGCGGTGCCCGTTTTTCGCTGACACTTCCGGTCGCAGATGCCAATTCACCTACCCCATGAACCACACGCAAAACCCTGTACCCACAGTCCACATCGTGGACGACGAGGAGCCGGTGCGTGATGCGCTGGCGTTCTTGCTGCAATCACACGGATTGACGGTGCGCAGCTACGCCAGCGGCCCGGAGTTTTTGGCAACGCTGGGCACCCAATCGTTACGCGGATGTATCGTGCTGGATGTGCGCATGGAGCCCATGTCGGGCCTGCAGCTGCATGACGAACTGCGTCTGCGCGGGATTCAGTTGCCAGTCTTGTTTTTATCGGGCCACGGCGATATCCCTATGGCGGTCAATGCCCTGCAAAAAGGAGCCGTGGACTTTCTGGAGAAGCCCTTCAGCGGCGACCATCTGGTACGTCGGGTGGAGCGCGCACTGGCCCTGGAGGCCGCGCAGTATGCCCAGCAAGGCGCTCAAACTTTGGCACTGGAGCGCCTGCAGGCGCTGACCGAACGCGAGCTCGCCGTGATGCGGCTGGTGGCGGCTGGCAAGCTCAACAAACTGATTGCCGATGAACTGTGCGTGGCAGTGCGCACGGTGGAGGTACACCGCTCCCGGGTATTTGAGAAACTGCAAGTGCGGTCCGCCGCGGAGCTAGCGACCTTGCTCGCAGGTTTGCCGCCGGTTTAGGTACTCTGTGTTGGGCGCCTGGAACCGAGCGACCGTAGCCGCTTAGGTTGAGCCGCTCGCACGGCAGCGTGGTTGTCGAACTTCTCTCCCGATGCGTTTCCACGCGTCTCTCGCTCCCCAGCCAGACGTCCCTATCGAACGAACTATGGTTCTACGACATTCGGTTATCACCCCGTCGTCTAAGATTTCGAGCCTGTGCGAAGTACCACCACTGCGCCCTTGCTAACTCCAAAGTGTCTGCATGACTCGCGCAAAATCCGCTGGGCGCTGGGCGCTCGCCAACTGGCCTGAGACATACGTTTGCGTAAAGCCAGCACCAGGGCTAGAAAACACGAGCGCATCTAGCACGTAGTCGTTCGGCATGCCTTGCAGCGCACCAGACTGCGGGTCCAGCACTCCAAAATCGGCACGCTGCCCGACTGAAATGCCTCCCAGCGCGAGACCGCAAGCGCACGTACTACCGGCCAAGGCGGCCTGCAGCAGGGCGGCCGCCGTGCTGGTGTGGCACAGGGCTTGCGCCGCCATATTCCGCTGGCGCAAGGTGAGGCGTTGGGAATATTCCAGCAGGCGCAATTCTTCGGCCCAACTGCGGGTCACATGGCTGTCAGAGCCTATGGACCAGCTCCCCTGCACCGCCGCATAGCCCCGCAAGTCAAACACGCCGTCACCCAGATTGGCTTCGGTGCTGGGACAAATGACGATGCTGGCACCGGCCTGCGCAATCCCGGCCAACTCTAGAGGTGTGGTGTGGGTGGCATGTACCAGGTTCCAGCGGGCGTCTACTGCGGCGTGGTTCAGCAGCCATTCGATCGGGCGCTGGCCGGTGTGGGCCAGGCAGTCGTCCACCTCTTGGATTTGTTCGGCGATGTGGATGTGGACTGGCAGGTTTTGTATCTGCGCGTAGGCGGCCAGTTCGTTCAGTGCGGCGTACGGCACGGCACGCAGGGAGTGCAGGGCTACGCCGACGTTGATGCGGGGGTCATTTACCGTTTGGCGCTGGACGGATTCGATGGTGTGGGCGATGGATTCGGGCGTGGACGCAAAGCGGCGTTGGTCGTCGCGCAGGCCGGTGGCGGTGAAGCCTGAGCGCATATAGAGCGTGGGCAGTAGGGTAAGGCCAATGCCGGTGCGTTGGGCAGCGCGCACCAGGGCCAGAGACATTTCTGCGGGGTCGGCGTAGGGCGTGCCGTTGGTGTCGTTGTGCAGGTACTGGAATTCGCAGACCTGGGTGTAGCCGCCTTGCAGCAGTTCGGCGTAGAGCTGGGTGGCGATGGCTTCTAACTGATCAGGGCTGATACGGTTGGCGGCGGTGTACATGCGGTCGCGCCAGGTCCAGAAGTTGTCGCTTCCGCCCAGGCGTCGAGGCGATACCGCGTTCTGCTCCGTGTCCCCCGCGCCCTTTGGGCGCTCCTCCTTTACCTGCGC